>NZ_BAAARW010000023.1:0-151301 GCF_039532545.1 Actinomadura vinacea
GGCCTGCACCCCAGACCGGCTGAGATGCAAGCGATCCGGCCTCCAACATTGCCGGGGCGGTCCAGTTCCCCATTGGAATTCGCCAGCCCGCTTAAGGTTCAACGCCGAGCAGAACGTCGTGGAGGGGAGGAACGTGTAGCGGTGCTTGCTATCGGATTGGTCCCAGTCGGTGACGCCGCCGTAGCGGGTGGTGGTGACGGCCAGTGAGCCTGGCAGGGTGTTGTGCCCCCAGCGGCTGCCGTCGTGACCGTCCAGGTTGGGCCAGTCGGCCTTGTAGGGGTGATCGGCGAGAAGCAGGCCGGTCGGGCTCCCGGATTCGGGCCCCGACCGGGGCATACCAGGTGACGGGGGAATCGGCATAGACCCGATTCTCGGTTCGACGTTGCAACACCGTCGGATCGATGTCGTGTCCGTAGACGTCCAGCGGCGTTTCGTACTGGATGTGCTGGTCGTCGCGATGCTTCGGGTCGAGGTCGTACCGGTCGGTCATTCGTCCGACGAGCTGTTTGAACGCCACCCAGATGTACTTCTGCGCGTATCCTTCGCGCTTCTCGCCGTCCGGGGAGTGCGGGCCCGGAAGGTAGCGATCCATGTCACCGAAGCGTTCTGGAGTCCATCCGAGTCCAAGCGCTTGCTCGAACAAGATTGCGCCGAAATGGTCGGCGGTGAAATTCCGGTCGAGCTTGAAGCTGCGGACCGCAGAGTTTACAACGTACTTGCGGAAATCGTCGTAACCGGACATCACGAGATGGTGGATGTGAGCTTCCCCCCGTAGCACGGCCACCTGTGGTGAGATGGGTCAGCGTCCGGTCTGTGAGGCTTTGTGCTGTTCCGCAAAGGTGACCGGGCTGAGCATTCCGATGCTGGAATGCCTTCTGAACGGGTTGTACCAGCACTCGATCCATTCAAACATCGCGGCTGCCAACTCGGCGCGCGATTGTCATTTCTTGACGTCAAGCAACTCGGTCTGCATCGTTCCCCAGAAAGATTCCATCATGGCATTGTCGAAACAATCACCGACCGTGACCATCGAGCCCAGCAGCTCCGCCTCGCGCAGCCGCCGACCGAATGCCCAAGACGTATATTGAAAGCCGTGATCGGAATGCAGAATCGTCGCATCGGTGGTCAGATTGCGGCGGGCCACAGCAGCGGCCATCGCGTCGATGACCAGGGTGCTGGTCTGGCGGATATCGATGGAATGGCCGATGATCCGGCTGGAGAAGCAGTCCAGCACCGCGGCGCAGTACAGTTTCCCGTCCTTGGTCGGGTGCTCGGTGACGTCGGTGACCCACAGTTGGTGCGGTGCGTCCACGGTGAAGTCGCGTCCGACCAGGTCTTCCTCGGTGGCCTGGTGCGCCTGGTTGCGGCGGCTCGCCGGTGGATCCCCTGGATGCCGGCCTGGCGCATCAGCCTCGACCCGCTTGCGGTTGACCGGTTCGCCCAGCCCCAGCGTCAGCTCGGCATGCACCCGCGGCGATCCGTAACTGGACCTAAACTCCTCATGAATGGCGCGGATCAGTTTCAATAGTTCGACACCGTGCATGCCATCTGCGAGCAGTACCGCGGGGCCACCGCCCTGGACGCGGCCGACGACCAGGCCGACTGCGGCCGCTGGCGCATCACGTGTCCCACGCTGGTTCTGTGGAACGCCACCGGCCCGGTCGGGTAGTGGTACGACCCATTCGACGTCTGAAAGATCTAGGCCGCCGACGTGCGCGGCGGTTTGATCCAGGCTGGCCACTTCCCGCCGGAGGAAGCGCCCGCGGAAAAGCTGCGCTACCTGCTGGACTACTGACATGAGACCTGCGCGAACCAAAGCGTGGAGCTTCCATGTCTTGTCCGCGCAGAACACGGGCGCACTCAACTCGGCATGAGAAGTCGACGGCAGTGCCGCAATAGTGCTGGGCAGTAGGAGCTCTTCGGGAACTGGCGTTGTCTGAGGGCAGCTACGGTACCCGCGCCAGTGATACCCGGGACGGCCTCGGAGGTCCCGCCTCACTGGCCTGCGTTCCACGATTCACACGTCCCGCCGTCGCGTCCCACTGACGAGGCAAGGGGACGGCGGCGCTGTTGGGGGCGGATTGGAAGGCGGGTCGGGATGCGATGACAGCCTGACGTCTTGGGCTGGGTGTGTCTCGGTCGGTGCCCGCGAGCGAACATCGAGCAACACGGGGCAGATCGGGGCGTACCGGGCGGCGAATGACCAGGTGGTCATTGATGTTTTTGCAGGTCAGGGGTGGCGCGCCCAGAGGGATTCGAACCCCCGACCGTCGGTTTAGAAGACCGATGCTCTATCCGGCTGAGCTATGGGCGCCTGTTGCGCCCTGAGTGTAGAGCGCGATCCGTGGTCTTCGCACGAGGGTAATGGTGTGGTGTGCCTGGCAGTGGTGCGGAAACCGGTCTGTGCGGTGGCTGGGACGGCTTATCTTCTGGGGTGTGGTGGTCGAGGTGGAGGTGCCGCTCTCCGGTGGGGATGTGACGGAGGGCGTCGTTCGGGTCGGGGATACGGTGCGCCGGCCCTGTGGGGCGCATAGTTCTGCGGTGCACGGGTTGTTGCGGCATCTGGAGCGGGTCGGGTTCGATGGGGCGCCTCGGGTGCTTGGCGTGGACGGCAAAGGGCGGGAAGTGCTCAGCTGGGTCGCGGGGGAGGCTCCTGGGCGGCCTCTGCCGCGGTATGCGGTGACGCGGGAGGCACTGGTGGGGGTGGCGTTGTTGTTGCGGCGCTACCACGAGGCGGTGGCTTCCTATGAGGTGCCGGAGGACGCGCGGTGGGACGATCAAGCGTCGCGTTTGGACGGGCCGCCTGAGTTGGTGGGGCACTGCGATGTGACGCCGGAGAACGTGGTGTTCCGAGGTGGGAGGCCGGTGGGGCTGATCGATTTCGATCTGGCGCGGCCGACGACCCGGATGTACGACGTGGTGACGACGTTGCGGCATTGGGCGCCCATCGCGGATCCCGCGGATCGGGACTGGCGGTTGTGCGCGGTCGATGTGGGGGAGCGGCTCCGGGTGTTCTGCGACGCCTATGGGTTGGATCGTGACAGGCGGCGGGAGGTGCTGCCTGCGGCGCGGTTGCGGTTCGAGCGGTCGTACGAGGCGATGCGGTTCAGGGCGGAGCAGGGGGGTGCTTGGGCGCGGCTCTGGCACAAGGGTGCGGGGCATCGGATCCGCAGGGCGCAGGACTGGTTGGAACGGAACTGGGATGAGCTTGATGCGCGGCTCGCGTGAGGGCCTGTTGCTAGGGGTCGCTCTGGACGCTCTCCTGGGGGATCCGCGCCGAGGGCATCCGGTGGCCGCTTTCGGCCAGGTGGCCAGGCGCTTGGAGCGGAGGGTCTACGGCGACTCGAAGGTGCGCGGGCTGATTTTCACGGGGGTCCTGGTCGGGGGTGCCGCGGGGGTCGGTGCGGTTCTGGAGAGGGTGAGCGAGCGGCCTGTTTGGCGTATGGGCGTCACCGCGGTTGCCACGTGGGCCGTATTGGGGGGCACCTCGTTGGGACGTGAGGGGCGCGAGATGGCGCGTGCTCTGGAGGTGAACGATCTGGAGGCGGCGAGGGGCAGGCTTTCTCATTTGTGTGCGCGGGATCCCGCCGGGTTGGGCGAGAGCGAACTGGCGCGGGCGACGGTGGAGTCCGTTGCGGAGAACACCTCGGACGCGGCCGTGGCGCCGTTGGTGTGGGGGTTGGTCGCGGGTGTGCCGGGGTTGCTGGCCTACCGGGCGGCCAACACGCTGGACGCCATGGTGGGTTATCGGAGTCCCCGGTACGAGAGGTTCGGGTGGGCGGCGGCCCGGCTGGACGATGCGCTCAATTGGGTGCCCGCGCGGGTGACCGGGCTCCTGGTCGTCGCGTGTTCGGGAGGGAAAGCGTGGCGGGTTTTCAGGAAAGACGGGGGCAAACACCCCAGCCCTAACGCCGGGAGGTGCGAGGCGGCCTTTGCGGGGGCGCTGGGGGTGCGTCTGGGCGGGGTCAACGCCTATGGCGGACGGGTCGAGGCGCGTCCTGAGATGGGGGACGGGCGTGCGCCGGAGGCGCGAGATGTGCGGAGGGCCGTCCGGCTGTCGGCCGTGGTGACGGGTGCGGCCGCGTTGCTGGTGTACGGGGTGCGGCGTTGAGCGGGGCGCTGCTGGTCGCGGGGACGACCTCGGACGCGGGCAAGAGCGTGGTGGCGGCGGGGATCTGCCGCTGGCTGGCGCGGCAGGGTGTCAAGGTGGCGCCGTTCAAGGCGCAGAACATGTCGCTGAACTCGATGGTCACAATGGACGGGGCGGAGATCGGCCGGGCGCAGTACATGCAGGCGCAGGCGGCCCGGATCGAGCCTCGGGCGATCATGAATCCGGTGCTGCTCAAGCCGGGGAGCGACCGGCGCAGCCAGGTGGTGGTGCTCGGGCGGCCGGTGGCCGAGGTGGACGCGCTGGAGTACGGGGCGCACAAGGAGCGGCTGCGCGAGGTGGTCGCCGAGTCGTTGGCGGAGCTGCGCGCCGGTTGCGACGTGGTGGTCTGCGAGGGGGCGGGGAGCCCGGCGGAGATCAACCTGCGGGACGGAGACATCGTCAACATGGGGTTGGCGCGGGCGGCGGGGCTGCCCGTGGTCGTGGTCGGGGACATCGACCGCGGCGGGGTGTTCGCCTCGCTGTTCGGGACGGTGGCGCTGCTGGAGCCGGCGGACCAGGCGCTGATCGCCGGGTTCGTGATCAACAAGTTCCGGGGGGCGGCGGAGCTGCTGGAGCCGGGGCTGGACCGGCTGGCGGCGCTGACCGGGCGTCCGACGTTCGGCGTGCTGCCCTGGAAGCTGGGGCTGTATCTCGATTCGGAGGACACGCTGGCGCTGGACGCGCCGCGGCAGGACGCCCGGGCGCCGTACGGGAACGAGTCGCTGCGCGTCGCGGTGGTCAGGTTCCCGCGGATCTCGAACTTCACCGATCTGGACGCGCTGCGCTGCGAGCCGGGTGTGGTGGTGCGGTACGCGGCCAGTCCGGGCGATCTGGTCGACGCGGACCTGGTGGTCCTGCCTGGGACGCGGGCGACGGTGGCGGATCTGGCGTGGATGAGGGAGCGCGGCATCGCCGACGAGATCGTCCGGCGGGTGAAGCGGGATCAGCCGGTGCTCGGTGTGTGCGGCGGGTTCCAGATGCTGGCCCGGCACATCGACGACGAGTACGAGTCGGGTGCGGGCGGCGTCGACGGGCTGGGCCTGCTGCCGGCGAGCACGGTCTTCCAGGGGGAGAAGATCCTGGGACGGCCGGTGGGGCGGGCGTACGGCGAGCCGGTCCGTGCGTACGAGATCCACCACGGGATCGTGGACGTGGAGGGCGGGGAGCCGTTCCTGGACGGGTGCCGGGTAGGTGCGGTCTGGGGGACGACCTGGCATGGCGCGATGGAGAACGACGGTTTCCGGCGGGCGTTCCTGGCGGATGTGGCGCGTCGGGCCGGACGGGATTTCACGCCCGCGCCGGACGTGTCGTTCGAGGCCCTGCGCGAGGCCACGCTGGACGTTCTTGGAGATCTGGTGGAGGAGCATCTCGACACCGGCGCGCTCTGGCGGCTGATCGAGCACGGCGCCCCGTCGGGATTGCCGGTTCTTCCTCCCGGCGGTTAATTGCCCGCGTTCGGGGGCTTCTCGCCGAACAGCCAGCCGGAGCGGAGCTGCTCCCTGATCGGGGGGAATTCGCTGAGGGACACGAATTGCTGCTTCGGCAGCCCGTTGGTCCCGGCCATGCCGGCGACCGCGAAGAACCCGATGACGTCGGCGATGATCAGGATGATGCCGAGGGCGACCACGCCGGACATCATCAGGAGGATCGCCAGGGCCAGCACGACGACGTTGGTGGTGCAGCCGATGCCCCACACCTTGGTCGTGCGGCTGCTCTGCTCCTGTTTGCACTGCGCGCAGCGCGGCACGCGGACGGTCAGCTTCCGCCACGTGGTCTGGATCTGCCGCGCGTTGTAGCCGTACGAGACGACCTGCCGGTTGACGTCGCCGTACATCTGCTGCTCGTAGATCGCCCCCTCGTCGGGGGCGCGTTCCTTGCAGAACCAGCAGGTGGCGTAGACGAGGTTGTCCTGGACGGTGTCGAGGTTCTTCTGGAGCTGGGCGCGGCTGGCCTCGGTGGCGGCGATGGCCATGGCGCGTTCGAGCGGGACGGAGGCGTCGCGCCAGCCGTCGGTCTTGTTGACGTACATGACCACGCAGCGCATGGCGTGCGCGGCGATCTCGTCGCGGACGCCCTGGAGCAGCGAGTCGTCGGGCGGAAGTACCGCTCCCAGCGCGGTCAGCACGGGCTCGGCCTGGTCGAGGAGGCGTCTCGCCTCGCCGGCGCCGGTGGTGGGGTCGGCGGCGGCGCGGTCGAGGGCGGACTGGCTGAGCGAGCGGAGCCGGCCGGTTTCGTGGCCGGCGGCGTCGCGCAGGGCCGTGTCGACGGCCCGCTCGGGGAAGCCGGCACGGCGCACCAGGTCGACGTGGGCGGTCGCCTGGGCGTGGCCGCCGTCCTGGGAGACCCGTACCGCCAGCCGGGCGCTGATCGACAGCAGCGCGGCGGGCAGGTGGTCGCGCATCTCGGCGGCGGCGCCGGGGCCGAGCCGGGGGTCGTCGGCGTCGCGCGCGCGGGCGGCGACCAGGTCCCAGAACGCGTCGTTGTCGAGGACGGCCCGCCAGTTGTGCAGTGCCTTGGCCCAGAGTTCTTGCCCGTCGAGGCCGTCGGCGTCCAGCGCGCGGGCGTGGGCCAGCACGGCGAGGTTGTGCGCGGCGACGGCGGTGGCGCGGCCAGGGCCGGGGCTGGTCCACAGTTCCTCGGCTCGGTCGAGGTCGCCGGTGCGCAGGGCCTCCAGCGCCTCGTCGCGGACGCCCTTGGACGCGGCGTTGTGCGAGGGCCAGAACCAGAACAGCTCGTCCTCGAGACGGCGCAGCGGGTCGCGGAGCCGCTGGATCGCCTCCTTGGCGGTCTCCAGGTCGGGCGGCGGGTCGAGCGGCAGCAGGGACGAGCCGGAGCCTGGCGCGGCTCCGATCTTCGCCTGGATCTGGAGTTCCTCGGAGCGGCGCCGGATGTCGCGGGCGCTCGCGTCGATGGGCAGCCCGGCGACGCGGAACGGGTTCTCCCGGTACAGCTCGGGCCCGACGCGGGTGAAGAAGGCGGCCCGGGCGGCGCTCATCGCGCACCCGCCGTGGAGATGCGCAGGGTGACCGTGCGGTTGCGGGCGGCGCCGGAGCCGTCGTCCGGGTACGGCGGCAGCATGCCCGCCAGGGTCGACACCGAGAACCTGGAGGTGGGGATCCGCGCGGACGTGCGGAGCACCTCGCGGACGACGGTGGCGCGGACGGTGCCGAGCTCGACGTTGCTGGCGTACTCGCCGCCGGGCCGTACCGCGCTGCGGTCGGTGTGGCCGATCACGGCGACGGTGAGGCGGTCGCCGTGCGGGCGCAGCCGCGTTCCGAGGGTGTTGAGGACGGCCCGGCCCTGGGTGGAGAGGGTCGCGCCGTCGCGGAACAGCCCGCGGTCGAAGGTGACCGCGATCTCGCCGGGACGCCGCTGGACACGCACTCCTGGACCGTCCAGTCGGAGCCCGGCCAGGACGTCGGCCGACGGTGTGGCCGACGGCGCGGGCGCGGTGGCGGCCGGGGCGGCCGCCGGGTCGGTCCGCTCGCCGTCGTCCAGCCACAGGTCGGCCAGCATGACGAACGCGAGCAGCGTCACCAGCGCCGCGGCGGCCCGCAGCGCGAACCGGGCGGTCAGGGCGCGTCCGGCGATCCCGCCCGAGGCGGCCCGCTCGCGGACGGCGGCGATGCGGCGCCGTCCCTCGGCGGCCGCCCGGTGCCCGGGGGACAGCGCGGCGGCCTCGGCCCAGCAGCGGTCGGCCTCGTCCAGCCGGCCCCGCTGGGCGTGGACGCGGGCCTTCAGGTCGAGGACGGCGGCGTCCCGGGCGTCCTCGTCGGGCAGGCCGTCCAGCAGTTCCGCGGCCTCGTCGAGGCGGCCGGCCCGGGCCAGTTCCCGGGCCTGGGCGAGCGCCACCTCGCGCACCGCGAGCGCGGCCGGCATGGGCGCCGGCGGGGCGCCGCTCACCGGCTCCGCCGGACGGTGCTGAACGGGTCCGGCGGGGGCGGCGGCGTGGGCAGCAGCTCGCCGAGGGCGGCGTTGACCTGCCGCAGCGTGGCGACGTCGTTGGTCTCCACCGCGCGCCGGCCGGTGGCCATCAGCTGCTCGGCCTCGCGCTGGTCGCGCATCTCCGGCTGGAGGGTGCGCAGCTCGTCGAAGGCGAGGAAGGCCAGGTCGCCGGACTCGTCCAGGACCCGCAGGGCCAGCTGGCGCAGCTCGGCGACGCGCTGCCGCAGCAGGTCGGCGTCGTGCGCGGCGATGGCCTCCTGGATCGCCGCCTCGCCGGTCTCCAGCAGGCTCTGGTGGGCGGTCTTGCCGCGGTCGCGGACGACTTCGCGCACGGCGGGGATGAGTTCGCGGGCCTCCTGCACCAGCGCCGGCCATTCCAGCTCGTCCTCGACCTCGTCGGTCGCGGCGCGCAGGTCGCGCAGCCGGTTCTCGGCCGTGATGGCCGCGCCCGGGTCGACCTTGGCGGCGTCGACGAGCTTGTCGAGGTCGGGCACGATGCGCTCGTTGTCGATCCTGGCCAGCACCTGTTCGGCGCGCGGGTCGGCGAACTCCGACGCCCGCCGCCGCGCCTGCTGCAGCCGCTGCTTCTCGGCGGCGACGTCCCGGGCCAGCCGGCCGGGGTCGGGGGCGGTCTCGGTCTGCAGGTTGATCGCGTGCTCGAACTCCTCGTCCAGGAGCGGGATGTAGGCCCGCGCGACCACCAGCCTGGACTCGTCGATGAGGAGCGTGAGGTCGACCTGGCTGCCCTCCGGCACGTCCCGCCGGATCTGCTCGGGGTTGACCTCCAGCCGGCCGATCTGCCGGTTGCGGTCGGCGCGGTGGTGCTCGCCCTCGACGACCGGGATGCGGATCATGCCCTCGCCCTGGCCGCGGCTGAGCCCGACCGTGGTGCGCAGCGATATCTGGCGCCGGGCCGGCAGCGGCGTGCCCTTCTTGAGCAGCCAGTCGACCTCGTTGTCGGCGAGGCCGATCCCGACCGAGTGGATGAGCGGGGGCTGGGTCTCCACGACGCCGACCGTGTAGGTGAGCGTGCCGGGGGTGACCGGTTTGAGCGCGCCGGTCGGGTCGGTGAGCTCGATCTGGAAGGTGTTGGCGCGGCCCTTCTCGGCCCACAGCGTGGCGGTGAAGGTGCCCTCGGCCGACAGCGGGATCCGCCCGCTGCGCCACGGCGGCATGCTCTCGGGGTTGACGAACTCGACCGAGTAGCCGGCGGTGTCGCCGCCGGTGACCCTGCCGCCGATGAACGGCTCGATGTCGGGCCCGACCGGGCGGTACTCCAGCGCGACCGCGTACTCGCCCGCGGTCGGCGCGGGCGCGGCCGCGACGGTGTCGAGCCGCTGCGTGCCGGCGAAGATCGCGGCGCCGCGGGCGACCGCGGTGATCGGGTCCTGGCCGTGGTCGAGCGGGATGCCGAGCCCTTCGCGCGGGTCGGCGAGGCGCTCGCGCAGGTACGGCGTCAGCGTGGGACCGCCCACCAGCAGCGCCTTCTGGATGTCGCCGGGGCCGAGCCGGCTCTCCTCCAGGGCCTTGCGGCACAGGTTGACCGACCGGACGATGAACGGCTCCATGAGGCGTTCAACATCGGCCCGCATCAGGTCGTACTCGAAGTCGAACGGCTGCCCGGAGTCGTCCTTCAGCTCGACGAAGAGGTTCGCGGACTCGGCGCTGGAGACCTGGACCTTGGCCGCCTCGGCGGCCAGCTTCAGCTTGTTGATCGCCCCGCGCCAGGCGGGGTTGCCGCGGCGCAGGTCGCTGAGCCCGAACTCGCGGGCCACCGCCGGGACGAGGAGCTCCTCGACGATCGCCCAGTCCAGCAGCTTGCCGCCCAGGAAGTTGTCGCCGCGGTGGTTGACGACGGTGAACTCGCCGTCCCGCACGTTGACCACGGCGGCGTCGAAGGTGCCGCCGCCGAAGTCGTACACGAGCCAGAACGCGTTCTCGTCGTCGGTCTGGAAGCCGTAGGCCAGCGCCGCCGCGGTGGGCTCCTGCAGCAGCGGCGCGTGGGTCAGCCCGGCCAGCTCGGCCGCCCGCCGGGTCGCGTCGCAGGCGCTCAGCTCGAACGCCGCGGGCACGGTGATGACCGCCGAGGTGATCTCCTCGCCGGTGCGCTTGGCGACGTCGTGCCGCAGCGAGCGCAGCACCTCGGCCGACAGCTCCTCGGGCTCCATCGACCGGCCGGCGGCCGCGAACACCTTCGGCTGGCCGGTGGTGCCCATCTGGGACTTGAACTCCAGGCAGGTGTTGTCGGGGTCGCTCTCCCCGCGCTGCTTGGCGGCCTGCCCCACGATGAGGCGGCCGCGGCGGTCGACCATCACCGCCGAGGGCGTGGTGTCGGAGCTGAGGTCGTTCTTGATGATCTCGGCTTCGACGCCGTTGAGCCTGGCGATCGCGCTGTTGGTGGTGCCGAGGTCGATCCCGAAATCGATCGTGGTCCTGGTCATGGCGTGCGCGTTTCCTCCGTCGCTCCGGCTGCCTGCGCCTCGGGCGGCGGTTCCGGCGTCCCCACGATCACCTCGGCCATCTGGATCGACCGTCCACCCAGGTAGACGCCGGGACGCACGGTCTCGATGATCTGCTCGCGGCCCAGGCCCGGGGTGGGCTCGTAGGCGACCACCGACATGGCCAGCCCGACGTCGAACGGCTCGCCGAGATGGTCCTTGATCACGACGTCGGCGTCGGCGAGGGCGTCCCAGGCCGTCTCCAGGTGGCGGACGATCGCGCGCGGCGGGTCGTCCATCCGGTCCATCCGTGTGCGCAGCCGCCACAGGCTGGTCGCCACGTCGGCGAGGGAATGGCCGGAGAGGCCGTCGGGGCCGGCCGCGTCGCCCGCCGTCTGGAGCGGGAGGTCGGTGACCGTGTCGGCGGCCGGACCCGCGCCCTCGGCGGGGACGGTGTCCTCCCCACGGCCCCCGGGGACGGTGTCGGTCTCCGCGGTGGGGCCGGACGGTGCGGCCGCGGCCCCCGTGCCTGCCGGTTCCGTGCTTGCCGGTTCCGCGCGCGCCGATTCCGTGCGCGCCAGTTCGGCGAGTGCGGTGAGTGCGTCGTCCGGCCATGCGGACGCCTGGATTCTGAATTCCCGGGGGTGCCGGAACTGCCGGAGCGCGGCTCCGGCCCTCGACAGAACGCGCGCCATCCCCGTGAGTTCCTCCCGATCATGCCCGATGCGAGGGAGATTTTCCCGCTCTGGAAGGTGGAATGTCCAGGGTGTATTTCCTTGTGCCCGCGGTGTGCGGCGGGTTCCCGGGGCGCGCGGGCGGGGGCCAGGCGCCGGTTGCGGGCCGGCCGCGGGACCGGGGGGAAGGGCGCCTTCCTCCCATTACCTTGATCGTCTTGCCTGGGAACCGGTGCCGGATCGGTGTGCCGGACCGGGAATGCGCGATGTGTTCGGAGGATGGGGTGGCCGGATCCGGCCACCTGTCTTTGGTTAATTTCGTGCTCGAGGGTGCACCGAATGCTCGTCTCATATTTCCTTTATGTTTGCTATGTCGGATTGTCCGGCAGGTGCGGTGCCGCCGGACCGCGCCCACTGATCGTCAGCGGATGAGGCCCTGCCGGCGCATCCAGTCGCGGGCCACGAACACCGGGTCCTCGCCGCCGACGTCCACCTTGCTGTTCAGGTCGCGCAGCACCGCCGTGGTCAGCTTCGGGCTGATCACGGCGAACAGCGCGGTGAGCTCGGGATGCCGCCGCAGCACCTGCTCCCGCACCACCACCGCCGGGTTGTAGTTGGGGAAGAACTTGCGGTCGTCGGTCAGCGGCCGCAAGTCGAGCGCCTGGATCCGGCCGTCGGTCTCGTAGGCCTCCCCGAAGACGCAGCTGCCGCTGACGGTCGCGTTGTAGACCACTCCCGCCGCCATCTGCCGCACGTTGCCCGCCGGGACGCTCGACCCGTACGCCAGCCCGTACCGCTGGAACATCCCGCGCATGCCGTCGTTGCGGGAGAAGAACTCCGACTCGACGCAGAACGTCCGCTGGCCGACCGGCACCTTGGCCATGTCGGCCAGCGACCTGAGGCCGTACTTCTTCTGGGACGCCGGGGTGACGACCATCGTGTAGGTGTTGTTGCCGGGCGCCGGCGGCGCCAGCCACACGATCCGGTTCCGCTTCATGTCCAGATCGCGCACGGCCTCGAACTGCCGCCGCGGATCGGGGATCGGGTTCTCCTGGCCGAGGTAGTTGATCCACCCGGTGCCCGTGTACTCCCAGGCCAGATCGTTCTCCCCGCCGGTGACCGACTTGCGGGAGGTGACGCTGCCCTGGACGTTGGTGTGGTCCACGACGTCGGCTCCGGCGGCGGTCAGCGCCAGCACGGCGATCTTGCCCAGGATCAGCTGCTCGGTGAACTCCTTCGAGGTCACCTTGATCTCGGCGTCCCGCAGCGAGGGGATCGGCCGGATGCTCCCCGGCTCGATGGACGGCACGAACGCCGAGGCCGGTTTCAGCCCGCAGCCCGCCAGCGCGAGCGGCGCGCAGGACAGCAGGGCGATCAGCGCCCGCCCGCGGCGGCGGGGAGTGCGCCCGGCGCGGTGGCGTCTCACTAGGCGGGGGTCCATTCAAAGTCCCTTCGGCGACAGGAGGCGGGTCGCGATGCCGCCGATCCAGTCGATGAGCAGCGCGAGCAGGGCCATCAGGACGCAGCCGGTGAGCAGGACCGGGGTGCGCTGCGTGGTGACGCCCGTGGTGACCAGGTCGCCCAGGCCGCCGCCGCTGATGAACGAGGCGATCGCCGCCGTGCCGACCATCAGGATCAGCGTGGTGCGGATCCCGGCCAGGATGACCGGGACGGCCAGCGGCAGCTCGACCCGGCCCAGCACGGCGAGCGGGGACATGCCGATGCCCCGTCCGGCGTCGGTCAAGGTCGGATCGACCTGCTGCAGCCCGACCATCGTGTTGCGCAGGGCGGGCAGCACCCCGTACGCGACGAGCGCCACGATCGCCGTCCAGAACCCGACGCCCCACAGGACCGCCAGCAGCACCACCATCCCGATGGACGGCGCGGACTGCCCGATGTTGGCGACGACCAGCACCGCCGGCGTCGCGGGACGCGCCCAGCGGCGGCTCAGCAGGATCCCCAGCGGGATCGCGATGACCAGCACCAGGAGCGTCGACACGACGGTGAGCTCGATGTGCTCCCAGGTCTTCTGCGCGACGTAGCCCGGCGCCAGGCTGCGGGACTCGATGCTGTCGAGGTCGGAGTTCTCCACGTACAGCAGCCAGCCGGCGCCGACCAGGACGATGACGAGCGGCTCCAGCAGCGCTCGCCAGGACCGTCCCGCGGTGGGCGCGTGCAGGGCCGAGGCGGCCGCTTCCGGGGTGCCCTCGGCCGGGTGCCGCTCCGGCGGGGGCGCCGCCGTGGCCGTCGTGCCCGGGGACTCGCTCATGTGCCCGCCGCCTTGTCCTCCAACCGCCGGCTGCGGGTGCGGTCCTTCATCTCCTTGATGGCGTTCTGCAGCGTCGCGAGGGTGACGGTGCCCCGGTAGACGCCGCGCGCCCCGACGACCGGCACCCACTCCTGCTCGATCTGGATCAGTGCCTCCAGCGCCTGCTGGAGCGTGATGCGTCCGCGGATCGGCGTGGCGGTGGGCTCGCCGCGCTCGCCGATCGGACCGGACACCCCCTCCAGGTCCTCCAGGGTGATCCAGCGCAGCGGGCGGCGGTGCTCGTCCAGGACGATGCCGAACGCCCCGTCCTCCCAGGCCTCGATCCGGGCCCGGACGGTGTCGGCGTCCTCGTCCGGGGCCGCCTCGGGCACCTGGTAGAGCGGCACGTCGGCGACCCGGCCGAACTTCAGCAGCTTCATCGCCTGGCCGCCGCCGAGGAACTGCTCCACGTACTCGCCGGCCGGGTTGAGCAGGATCTCCTGCGGCGTCCCGTACTGGGCGATGTGCGAGCCCTCGCGCAGGATCGCGATCCGGTCGCCCAGCTTCAGCGCCTCGTCCACGTCGTGCGTGACGAACACGATCGTCTTGCCCAGCTCCTCCTGGAGCTGGAGCAGCTCGTCCTGGAGCCGCTCGCGGGTGATGGGGTCGAGCGCGCCGAACGGCTCGTCCATGAGCATCGCGGGCGGGTCGGCGGCCAGCGCGCGGGCGACGCCGACCCGCTGCTGCTGCCCGCCCGACAGCTCGCGGGGGTAGCGGTCGCGGTAGGTGGCCGGGTCGAGCGCGACCAAGTGCAGCAGCTCGTCCACCCGCTCGGCGATCCGCTTCTTGTCCCAGCCGAGCATCTGCGGGACGAGGCCGACGTTGGTGCCGACGGTCATGTGCGGGAACAGCCCGGCGTTCTGGATGACGTAGCCGATGTGGCGGCGCAGCTCGGTGGGGTCGAGGCCCATGGCGTCCCGCCCGGCCACGATGATCTTGCCGGAGGTGGGCTCGATCAGCCGGTTGATCAGCCGCATCGTGGTGGTCTTGCCGCTGCCGGAGGGGCCGAGCAGCACCACGATCTCGCCCGCCGGGACGGTCAGCGTGATGTCGTCCACGGCGGGCGTCCGCTGGCCGGGGAACCGCTTGGTGACGTTGATCAGCTCGATGCCGCCCGCGGGGGTGTCGGACGTGTCGGATGTATCGGATGTGTCACGCACGGATCCCTCGCGAGGTGGTCAGGCGGCCGATCAGGAGGTAGCAGCCGTCGAAGAGCAGGGCCAGGAGGATGATGAGGAGCGTTCCGGCCAGCGTCATGTTGACGGCGTTGGCGCCGCCGAGCCGGCCCAGCCCGGAGAAGATCTGCTCGCCCAGCCCGGGGCCGGAGACGTAGGCGGCGATGGCGCCGATGCCCATGGCCAGCTGGGTGGAGACCCGGACCCCGGTGAGGATCACCGGCCACGCCAGCGGCAGTTCCACCCGCAGCAGGATCGCGCGGCGGCTCATCCCGATGCCGCGGGCGGCGTCGACCAGCGTGGCGTCCACCCCGTTCAGGCCGACGATCGTGTTCCGCACGATCGGCAGCAGCGAGTACAGCGTGAGCGCCACCACGCTGGGCGCCACGCCCAGCCCGAGCGGGGTGATCAGCAGGCCCAGCAGCGCCAGCGACGGGATCGTGAAGATCACGCCGGCGGTGCCGGTGGCCATCCCGGCCAGGCCGGGCCGCCGGTAGACGGCCAGGCCGATGATCAGGCCCAGCACCAGGGCGGCCAGCACGCACTGGAAGACCATGCTGGCGTGCTGCCAGGTCTCGAAGAAGAGCAGTTCACGCCGACTGCTCAAGTATTCCCAGAAGTTCACGTTCCCTCCGGCTGTTCGGTACCCGGCGGGGGGAGTCGATCACCTCACGTATAGATCACGATTCACATTCGTCTTGAAAGCGGACATCCAACGCTTGTTTCGTCTTCGGCGGCACCGGCCGGGGCGGGGCTCCGAACCGGGGCCGCGGACGGGCTCCGGACAGGCCGCCCCCTGGCGGGGCGTACGGCCAGGGTAGGTGCGGATCCCGGTAGTGTGCCGCTCGGAACCTCACCCGCCTCAGGAGGAACGTGCCTTGACCGAGTCGCGGACCAGTCTCATCGTCCCGCTGATGAAGGCCCGGGTGCCGGCCGAAGTGCAGCTGGAGTTCCCGCTGCCCGCCGAGGAGGAGCCGATCCGCGACCCGTTCGCGGGCGACCTGTACATCACCTACGCGCTGGAGCTGGCCGGGGAGGCGGCGGCCGGGACGGCGCTGCGCCCGGAGCCGGGCGGGCGCCGGTACGAGCACATCGCCCGCCGGCACTGCGCCGAGCTGGGCATCGCCCCCGAGGAGCT
Source organism: Actinomadura vinacea (assembly GCF_039532545.1). NCBI lineage: Bacteria > Bacillati > Actinomycetota > Actinomycetes > Streptosporangiales > Thermomonosporaceae > Actinomadura > Actinomadura vinacea. The sequence continues at coordinate 15,829 of NZ_BAAARW010000023.1, forward strand.
GCGCCGCGCGGCCACCGTGAACCTGCGCAACCTGCGTCCGGACCTGCGGATGAGCTGGTACCCGGACGCCCGCGCGGTGACGGTGTCGCTGGGCGAGGGGGGCCTGGAGGCGGGCCTGGCGCTGGACGACGGCTTCCTGGAGAAGCTGGCCCAGGACGTCGAGGGCGACCTGGTGGTGGCGACGCCGGCCCGAGACGTCTTCGTGGCCTCCGGCACCGGGCACCCCGACGGCGTCGACAAGCTGCGCTGGGCGGTGGAGCGGGTGTGGTCGGAGGAGCCCGCCGAGGGCGAGGCCGACCCGGCCTGGGACGTGCCGTCGGGCCATCTGCTGACCCGTGAGCTGCGGGTCTGGCGCGGGGGCGGCTGGACGCCCCTGGCCGCCGGCTGACCCGGGGCCGGTTTTCTGTGCCGTGATCGCGGGCGGCTATAGTCCCTTGTTGCGAAGAATGTGCAACAAGGAGTCTTATGCAGAAGCCCGCCCTCGCCCTCGGGGCGCTCGCCGCCGCGGCCACCACCCTCCTGGCCGCCACCGGCTGCGGAACCGGCGGCTCGTCCGGCGGCCGCACCGGAGGCACCTTCACCTACGCGCTCGGCGACGAACCCGACACCTTCAACCCGGCCCTGCAGGACGAGCACACCGACCCCGTGACCGAGCTGGTCTTCCGCGGGCTGACCCGGCACGACGCCGCGAACCGGGTGGTGCCGGGGCTGGCCTCCTCCTGGCGGGTGTCCAAGGACGAGAAGGAGTACACCTTCACCCTGCGTCCGGGCCTGACCTGGCACGACGGCAAGCCGATCACCTCCCGGGACGTGCGCTTCACCGTCGAGGCGATGAAGGGCGCGGGCGCCGACGCGCCGCTGTCGCGCAACTTCACCGCCGTGTCGTCGGTCGACACCCCCGACGACACCACCGTCACGCTGAAGCTCGGCAAGCCGTTCGCGCCGCTGCTGGACGTGGTGTCGGCCGGCCTGCTGCCCGAGCACCTGCTCAAGGGCAAGAAGATCACCGACGCGGGGTTCGGGCAGCGGCCCGTCGGCGCCGGCCCGTTCCGGCTGACCGGGTACAAGCCGGGGCAGTACGCGGAGCTCGAGCCGTTCGACGGCTACTACGAGGGCCGGCCGAAACTCCCCAAGATCGTGGTCAAGTACGTGCCGGACGACACCGCGCGGCTGATCCAGCTCAAGAACGGCGAGGTCGACGGCGCCCACGTGCAGCCGCAGCAGCTCGCCAAGGTCAGGGGCGACGGCCGGCTGCGGGTGGAGACCTACCCGACCGCCGACTACCGGGCGCTGATGTTCAACTTCAAGAAGCCCGTCTTCGCCGACCGGCGGATCCGGCAGGCGATGAACCACGCCGTCGACCGGGACGCGTTCGTCAAGAGCGTGCTGCTGGGCCAGGGGACGCCGGCGACCGGTCCGCTGGACGAGAGCCCGTACAAGGCTCCCGGCGCCGCGCCGTTCACGCACGACCCCGCCAAGGTCGACGAGCTGATGAAGACCGCGGGATACGCGAAGAACGCCCAGAACCTCTGGGCGAAGGACGGCAAGACCGTCCGGTTCGAACTCAGCACCTTCGCCGAGGACTCCTCGCGCGTCGCGATCCTGAACGTCGCCGCCACGCAACTCAAGGCGAAGGGCTTCGACGTCGTGCCGAACCCGCGGCCCCGCGACTGGGTCCGCAAGCACTGGGGCGACCTTGAGGCCTTCGTCGTCGGCTGGGGCACGCCGTACGACCCCGACACCTCGGTGTACGGACCGTTCCACTCGTCCCAGGCCCTCGACAAGGGCGGTTCCAACTACGGCACCTACTCCAACCCCGATGTCGACAAGGCCCTCGACCGGGCCCGCGACACCTCCGATCCGGCCGAGCGGAAGGCGGCCTACGCCGACTTCCAGAAGGCGCTCGCCGAGGACCCCCCGTTCGTGTGGATCTCCTACCTGCGCACCGCCAACGCCGTCCCCGCGGCACTGAAGGGCCCGGCCCGGCGCACCCTCGGCCACCACGGCTACGGCTTCTTCTGGAACGCCGAGAAGTGGTCGTGGTGACGGCGTCCCGGTGACCAGATTCCTGCTCAGGCGGGCGGCGACGGCCCTGGCGGTCGTCGCCGCCCTGTCGGCGCTGTGCTTCGCGCTCCTGGACCTCGCGCCCGGCAGCCCGGCGTTCTCCATCCTGGAGGCCCGGTCGGGCGGCCGCCCGCCCAGCCCCGCCGCCGTGAAGCGGCTGGAACGCGACATGGGCCTGCACGACCCGCTCCCCGTCCGGTACGGCCGCTGGGCGGCGGACGCGGTACGCGGCGACTTCGGCGACTCCTACGCGACCGGCCGAGGGGTCACCGAGACCCTCGCGGACACCGTCCCGTGGACGGCGCTGCTGACCGCCGTCGCGGTGCTGCTGAGCGTGGCGGGCGCCATCGCGGTCGGGACGGCCGCCGCCCTCACCCGGCGGGCCTGGCTGCGCCGCGGCATCGAGACGGCGCTGTTCGCGCTCGGCGGCATGCCCGGTTTCGTGGCCGCGCTGCTGCTGCTCTGGGTCTTCGCGGCCTGGCTGCGCTGGTTCCCGTCGGGCGGTCCGCTGCGTCCCGGGGAGCCGGTCACGCTCGCCGGGGTGGCGCCGCACCTGGTGCTGCCCGCCGTGGCGCTGGCGTTCGGGCACCACTTCGGGACTTACGCGCGGCTGGTGGAGACCGGAGTGGCCCGGCTGCGCACCGCCCCGCACGTGGAGAACGCCCGGGCGCGCGGCCTGCGCCGCCGGACGGTCGTCGTCCGGCACCTGCTCCGGCCGGGGCTGGTCCCGTTCACCGCCCGGCTCGGCGTGGGCGTCGGCGGCCTGATCGCGGGCGCCTACGCCACCGAGATGATCTTCTCCTGGCCGGGCGTGGGACGCCAGGCGATCCTCGCCGCCCGGGAACAGGACTACCCCGTCCTCACCGCCGTGGTCCTGGTGACCGGCGTCATCGTCGTCCTGGCCAACCTGCTGGGCGACCTGGCCGTCGCCTGGCTCGACCCCCGCGTCCGCCTGACCACCCCCCGCGGCGGGTCGGCGTGAGGCGGGCGGTCGTCGAAGAGCCCGGTGGCGGCGTCCCGTGCTCGGGGGACGGGACGCCGCCACCGTCTGAGCCGCCGTCCACGCCGCGTCGCCCCGGTGGGCTGCTGGCCGTGCGGATCCCCGTGCGAGGCTCGGCCGGACTGTGGGGTGCGGGGGGCGTGCTGGCGGTGCTGGTGCTGCTCGCGGCCCTCGCGCCCCTGCTCACCCCGTACGACCCGATCGCGACCGACACCACCGCGACCAGCCTGGCGCCCGGCTCGCCCGGCCACCCGCTCGGCACCGACAACCTGGGCCGCGATCTGCTCGCCCGGCTGCTGTTCGGGGCGCGGACCTCGCTGCTGGTCGGCCTGGCCGCCGGCTCCATCACGGTGGTCGCCGGGGTGCTGCTGGGCGGGCTGGCCGCGGCCGGGCCGCGCCGGCTGGACGAGCTGATCTCGCGCTCGGCCGACGTGCTGCTGTCGCTGCCGATGCTGGTGGTGGTGCTGGCGCTGGCCGCCGTCATCGGCCCGTCGCTCGGCACGGTCGTCCTGGCCGTGGCCGTGACCAGCTGGATGCCGGTCGCGCTGGTGGCCCGGGCCGAGCTGATCAGCCGCCGCGAGCGGCCGTACGTGCGGGCCGCGTACGCGCTGGGCCTGTCCCGCGGCCAGGTGCTGCGCCGGCACCTGCTGCCCGGCGCGGTGCCGCCGATCGCGTCGATCGCCGCGTTCGAGGTGGGGCACGCGATCCTGACCGAGTCCACCCTCAGCTTCCTCGGCCTCGGCGTCCCGCCGAACCGGCCCAGCTGGGGCAACCTGCTCACCGAGGCGCAGGCCCACCTGCTGACCGGCGAGTGGTACACGGTGGCGTTCCCCGCCGCCTGCGTGGTCGTGACGATCCTGGCGGTCAACGTGATCGCCTCGGCGGTCGCCCGGCCCGACGACGGGAGCGACTGGTGAACGCGCTGGAGATCCGCGATCTGGCGGTGACCGTGCCGGGCGGGCGGCGGGTGGTGGACGGGCTGTCCCTGGCCGTCCCGGCGGGCGCGGTCGTCGCGCTGGCCGGGCCTAGCGGCAGCGGCAAGAGCCTCACGGCGCGGTCGGTGGTCCGGCTGCACGACCCGGCGGCGGGCGTGCGGGCGACCGGGAGCGTGCTGCTCGGCGGGGTGGACGTCATGCGGCTGGGCCGCCGCGAGCTGCGCGCCGTCCGGGGCCGCCGGGTCGGGTACGCCTTCCAGGACGCCGCCGCGGCGCTCAATCCGGTCATCACCATCGGCCGGCACCTCGCCGAGACGGTGCGCGCGCACGGTGCGGGGGACGCGCGCGAGGCGGGGGCCGCCGCGCTGGAACGCTGCGGACTGGATCCCGCCGAGGTGTGGGACGCCCGCCCCTTCGAGCTGTCGGGCGGGCAGGCGCAGCGGGCCGCGCTCGCGCTGGCCACCGTTCTGGAGCCGGGGCTGCTCGTCGCCGACGAGGTCACCACCGCGTTGGATCCGGTCACGCAGGCCGCGGTCCTCGACACGATCCGCGCCCAGGCCCGCGCGGACGGCCGCGCGGTGCTGCTGATCACCCACGATCTGGCCGTCGCCGGACGGTGGGCCGACGAGATCGCCGTCCTGTCGGAGGGCCGGGTCATCGAGCAGGGGCCGAGCGGGCGGATTCTGGCCGAGCCCGCGGAGCCGTTCACGCGCGAGCTGGTGGCCGCGGCGCGTCTGGACGCCCCGTTCGCGTCCCCGGACGAGGAGGCGGGGGAGCCGGTGCGTTCGGTGCGGGCCGTGCGCCGCGTCCTGCACGGCCGTGGCCGCCCCACCATCGCCCTGGACGGGGTCGACCTGGACGTCCGCGCGGGCGAGTCGGTCGCGGTCGTCGGCCGTAGCGGGTCGGGGAAGTCCACGCTGGTCGGCGTGCTGGCGGGGCTGGACCGTCCCGAGGCCGGAACCGTCATGGCCGGCGACCGGGACGTGTGGGCGGCGCGCGAACGGGACCGCCGGGCCGTGCGGCGCGAGGCCGGGCTGGTCTTCCAGGACGCGCTCGCCTCGTTCGACCCCCGCTACACCGTCGGGCGCGTCATCGCCGAGGCCGATCCGGAGACCGACGTCGCCGCCCTGCTAGAACGCGTGGGACTCGACCCGGAGCTGGCCGGACGGCGGCCGGCGACGCTCTCCGGCGGCGAACGGCAGCGCGTGGCGCTGGCCCGCGCGCTGGCCGCCGGTCCGCGGATCCTGCTGGCCGACGAGCCCACCACCGGCCTGGACGTCCTGGCCCAGGAGCGGATCCTGGCGCTGCTGGCCCGGCTGCGCCGCGACGAGGGCCTCTCGGTCGTCTTCGTGACCCACGATCTGCGGGTCGCGCGGCGGGTCGCCGACCGCGTGGTCGTGCTGGCCGCCGGACGGATCGTCGAGGACCTGCCCGCGGTCCGGCTCGGGGCGGCGTCCCACGACGAGACGCGCGCGCTCTGGGCCGGTACCGTGCTTGATCACCAGGCGGATGAGGAGGCGGCGCATGGGCGGCATGGACGCTGAACGAGCGGTCCCCGGTCCTGTGTGGAGGGAGGTCGGCGAACCGCTGGTGCGCGGCGCGGCCGGCGGTCCGCTCGCCCGGACGCGCGTCGCGGTCAAGGACCTGTACGCGGTCGCCGGGCACCCGGTCGGCGCGGGCAACCCCGACTGGCTCGCCGGGGCGCCCGTCGAGGAGCGCAACGCCTGGGCCGTGCAGGCGCTCCTGGACGCGGGCGCGGACGTCACGGGGATCGCGCAGACCGACGAACTCGCCTTCAGCCTGAACGGGACCAACAAGCACTACGGCACCCCGCCCAACCCGGCCGCGCCCGGCCGGCTCACCGGCGGGTCCAGCAACGGCCCGGCCGCGGCGGTCGCGCTGGGAGTCGCAGACCTCGGGCTGGGCACCGACACCGCCGGGTCGGTGCGCGTCCCGGCCTCGCACTGCGGCCTGTACGGGCTGCGGACCACGCACGACCTGGTGGCCCGGGAGGGGCTGCTGGCGTTGGCGGCCTCGTACGACACCGTCGGCTGGTTCGCCCGGGACGCGGGCCTGCTGGAAAGCGCCGGCGACGTGCTGCTCCCACCCGGGAAGCCGGAGCCCGTGGAGTCGTTCCTGATCGCCGAGGACGTGCTGGCGCTGGCGGAGCCGGCGACCCGGGCGACGTTCGAGACGGCGTGCTCGGCGCTCGCCGGCGGGCGGCGCGTCCGGCGGGTCGAGTCGCTGACGGGCGGACGCCTGGAGGCGTGGTTCCACGCGTTCCGCGCCGTCCAGGCCGCCGAGGCGTGGGAGCGGCACGGGGCGTGGATCGAGGCCCACCCCGGCTCGCTCGGCTCCGGTGTGATGGCCCGGTTCGCCGCCGGCCGCGACCTGCCGTCTGGTGACCGCGCGGCGGCCCAGCGGATCGTGGACGAGGCGCGCGGGACGCTGCGCGCCGCCATCGAGCAGGGCACCGCGCTGCTCCTTCCCGCCGCGACCGCCCCCGCGCCGCCGGTGGACCTGGACCCGGCGGTGATGGACGCCTACCGTGGCAGGACGCTGCGGCTGACCTGCCTGTCGTCGATCGCCGGACTGCCCGCCGCCGTACTGCCGATGCCACCGGTGGACGGTCTCCCGGTCGGCCTGTGCGCCATCGGCGCCCGCGGCACCGACCGCGCCCTCCTCCAACTGATCGCGTCCGTCAGACCTTCAAGCTGAGCTTCTCCAGCGCCTCGACGAGCGGCGTCAGTTCGGGCAGATCGGCGGCCTCGGCCAGTGCCGCGTCCAGGGCCTCGTTGTGGGTGGGGGCGGCCTTCTCCAGCAGGGCCCGTCCCTCCGCGGTGGCCTCGGCGTAGATGCCGCGCCGGTCCTCCTCCGACAGCACCCGGGTCAGCAGGCCGCGCTTCTCCAGTCGGGCGACCAGCCGGGTGGTGGCGCTCTGGCTGAGCACCAGGACGGTGGCCAACTGCTGCATGCGCGTGTGGCGGCCGTTCGGCCCCGCCAGGTGATGCAGCACGCAGAACTCGTTGACGCTCAGGTCGTGCCGCTCCTGAAGGGCGCGCTCGATCTTCTCCTCGATCCGTGCCTGCAACGCGGCGAGCGTACGCCAGCCCTGGGCGCGCGCCTCGACGGCGGACGAGCCATCGCGTGACATGGGTCACCCTCTTCCCGTTTGCCCGCACCGCTACTTGCGTGGTGAGATAGCAGGCGTTTGCAAGTATAAGGCTTATGCAACTAATGCTTGCGCTTGCTACCAGCGCCTGCCCACTACCCTACCCGCGAGGAGAACGTCATGCCGCCCGCACTCCTGGCACTGGCCCTCGGGGCCTTCGGCATCGGCACCACCGAGTTCGTCATCGCCGGTCTGCTGCCCGAACTAGCCGCCGACTTCGGCACCTCGATCCCCGCCGCCGGCCTGCTGGTCTCCGGCTACGCCCTCGGCGTGGTGGTCGGCGCGCCGCTGGTCACCGCGGCCGGCGCCCGGTTGCCCCGCAAGACCATGCTGGTCGGCCTCATGGCCCTGTTCGTCGCCGCGCACATCCTGTCCGCCCTCGCCCCCTCGTACGGGACGCTCATGACCGGCCGGATCGTCGCCTCCTTCGCGCACGGCGCCTACATCGGCCTCGGCGCCGTGGTCGCCGCCGACCTGGTGCGGCCGGACCGGCGGGCCGGCGCGATCGCGCTGATGTTCATGGGCCTGTCCCTCTCGAACGTGCTCGGCGTGCCGCTGGGCACCTTCGTCGGCCAGAACCTCGGCTGGCGCGCCACCTTCTGGGTCGTCGCCGGCATCGGCGTGGTCGCGCTCATCGGCATCGCGGCGCTCGTCCCGCGCGGCGACCGGCCGCGGACCGGGCTGCGGCACGAACTGGCCGCCTTCCGCAGCCGCCAGGTCTGGCTCGCGCTCGCCATGACCGCGGTCGGCTGGGCGCCCGTGCTCGCCGTCGTCACCTACGTGGCGCCGCTGCTCACCGAGGTCACCGGCTACTCCGCCGGAGCCGTCCCGTTCGTGATGGTCCTGCTCGGCGTCGGGATGCTGGCCGGCGGGCCGCTCGGCGGCCGGTACGCCGACCGTGCCCTGATGCCCAGCGTGTACGCGCTGCTCGCCGCCATCATCGCCGTGTCCGCCGTGCTGGTCGCGGCCGCGCACCACAAGATCGCCGTCGTGGTCGCGCTGACCGTCTTCGGCGTGGTGGCCTCCGCGGCGATCCCGCCGCTGCAGACCCGCGTCCTGGACAAGGCCACCGGCGCCCAGGCCCTCGCCTCCGCCGCCAACGTCGCCGCGTTCAACCTCGGCAACTCCGTCGGCCCCTTCCTGGCCGGGCTGGCGATCAGCGCGGGCCTCGGCTTCACCTCCCCGCTCTGGGTGGCCGCCCTCCTGGGCGCCGCCGGGCTGGCCGTCGCCCTCCTCTCCGGCGCCCTGGACCGTGCGCCCGCGCCCGCCGAGGCACAGCCGGTCGTCAGTCCGGTGGCACGACGTTGATGACGACGTTGCCGACCTTTCGCCCGGTCTCGACGTACCGGTAGGCGTCGACGATCCGGTCCAGCGGGTAGCGCCGGTCGATGACCGGCCTGAACTCCCCGGACTCGATCAGCTCCCGGAAATACGGCACCATCTCCTCGTCCTTGCCCGGGAAGGGGAACTTCACCTTCCTGCCGCCGAGCAACGGAGTGACGAGCGCCAGGACCAGGTTCTGCGCCCAGCGCCCCAGCTCGGAGGACAGGTAAGCCCCGCCTGGTTTCAACAGCCGCTTGCAGCGGCGGAACGTGCTCTTGCCGACCGCGTCGAACACCGCGTCGTAGGTCTGCTCGTCCCTGGTGAAATCCTGGGCCGTGTAGTCGACGACCCGGTCCGCGCCCAGGCCCCGCACCAGTTCCAGGTTCGCCGTGTCGCACACAGCGGTCACCGTGGCGCCCAGGCTCTTGAGCAGCTGCACCGCCGCCGAGCCGATGGCACCGGTCGCGCCATGGACCAGGACGTCCTGCCCGGCCTGGACTCCCGCCGCTTCGATGAACGCGAGCGCGTAGTGCGAGCCCTCGGTACCGGGCGCGGCCTCCTCGAAGGCCACGCCCGCCGGCATGGTCGCGATCGCGCCGGTTTCCGGAACCGCCAGGTACTCGGCATGCGTCCCGAACGCGCCCTCGTTGTACCCGAACACCTTGTCGCCCACGGTGAAGGCCGTGACGCCACCGCCTACCGCCTCCACCACTCCCGCGAACTCGGTACCCAGGACCGTCCGCCGCGGTCGGGCCAGGCCGGTGAACGTCCGGATGAAGAAAGGCCGAGCCGCCCTGTAGCCGCAGTCCGTCCGGTTCACCGTCGTCGCGTGCACTTTGACGAGAAGGTCGCCGTCCCCTATCGAGGGCTCGCTCACCTCGGTGATCCGAACCACGTCGGGAGGGCCGTACCGGGTATGGACCGCTGCCTTCATGAATGACCCCTAGCCGGGACAAAATGCGATGCGGCCGCTCACGGCTCCCGCCTATCGTGCACCCATGATCTCGACCGGGCAACTGCTGGGCTTCTCCGCGATGGCACTGGCCATCATCGTGATCCCGGGGCCGACCGTGCTGTTCGTGGTCGGCCGCGCGCTGGCCCACGGCCGCCGCACGGCGATGACCAGCGTCATCGGCAACGAGCTCGGCGCCCTGGCGCTGACCGTCGCGGTCGCCCTCGGCATCGGCTCGCTCGTCGAGCGCTCCGTCCTCGTCTTCACGGCCCTCAAGCTGGTCGGCGCCGTGTACATCGTCTATCTCGGCGTCCAGGCGTTCCGGCACCGCCGCTCCCTCGAAGGCGCCCTGGACGAACTGGACGCCACCGGCCCCGGCAACGGTGCGCGCGACCTGTGGCAGGGCTTCGTGGTCGGCGTGACCAATCCAAAGACGATCGTCTTCTTCGCCGCCGTGCTCCCGCAGTTCGTCGACCGCTCCCGGGGCGGTGAAGCACTGCAGATGATGACGTTCGGCCTGATCTTCTGCGTGATCGCGCTGCTGTGCGACAGCGTCTGGGGACTGGCCGCCGCCACCGCCCGCGGCTGGTTCGCCCGCTCCCCGCGGCGCCTGTCCGCGGTGGGCGGCACCGGCGGCCTCCTGCTGATCGGCCTGGGCGTCACGGTCGCCGCCACCGGCCGCAAGGACTGACGGGCAGGTCAGACCCTGTCGGTGTGGACGCGGCAATGGAACGGACCTTCAAGACCTGCCCCCGTACAACGGTTGCGCCGACAACGTGATCAAGTGTGCCCGCACACGGCCGGGTCGCGGCCGTGCGTCGTGATCTCCGCGGCTCGACGTTCAGGGAGAGCGCCTGGCTGTACAGAAGACCGGCCGGATGGTCGCACGCGGACGCTACGGTTTCGCCCATGCCCCCGATCTCGGACGTTTCGTTGACCGACTGCGAGTACCTGGTTCATGCCGACCCGCGCCTGGTCGTCCCGTTGCTCGCACAAGCGGCCGGCGCCGAGGCGAGGCTTGCGGCCGCCGTCTATCGCACGTCGCTCCACGAGCACCGCGGCGCTAGCCCGGGCGTGCGCCGCCAGCTGCTGTCGCTGGACGCGGTCCGCTGGGGCTCGCCGGACCTGGCCGAGCGCTTCGCCGCCGTACCGGTTGCGGACGAGCCGGAGCCCCTGTGGAAGGTCACGTCCGCCACCGGTGCGGGCCCCGATGCGCCTCTGCTGTTCCAGTTCGCCGGTGCCGAGCAGGGCAGGACGGCGGCGGTCATCGAGTCGAACGGACGTCCGGTCGCGGTGCACGGCGGCATCGACGGGGTCCGGATGTGGGACATGACCAGCGGCGAGCCGATCGCGGGCGGGCTCGTGCGGGACGTGGTGGCCGTCACCGAGACCGACGGACGCCTGCTGGCGCTGACCGAGATCTTCGAGGACGAAGACGACCCCCGCCGCCTGCAGGTATGGGATCTGACCCGCGGTGAGCCGGTCTGCGAGCCATTCACCGGTCCGGCGGACTATCTCGCCGCCGCGGAACTCACCGTCTGCGATGGACATCCCGTCGTGGTCACCTTCACCCGCAGCGAACCGGTGACGGTCTGGGATCCGGCCATCGGCCAGCGGATCTCCCTGTTCGACCCCGAGGACAACAACGTCGCGGTTGCGTGCGCGACCGTGGACGGGCGGCCCGTGGTGGCGACTGCCATGGTCGGCACAGTGCGGGTATGGAGTCGCGCTGGCGGCGCTTGGACCTGCGACGTGACGATCGACCATCCGGACTGGCTCAGTGCGGTGACGATCAGTGAACTCGGCGGCCGACCGGTCGTCGTGACCGGGGCCGGCGTCACCGTGCCCGGCGACGACTCCAGGTTCGACCACCAGGTGCGGATGTGGGACCTGGCCACCGGCGAGCCGATCGGCCGGCCACTGTCCTCCGGCCACGACGGTTACATCGGCGACCTGAGATGCATGGTTTCGGCTGGACGCACGGTGGCGGTGACCGGTGCCGAGACGGATTCCACGGTGCGTGTGTGGGACCTGACCAGTGGTCGCCAGATCGGGCGCACGCTGACCGGGCATCGGACTCCCAACGCGGTGACGGGCATCGGTGAGGTGGACGGGCGGCTGTTCGCCGTCTCCGGGGACAACCGCGACCAGGTGTGCCTGTGGGACGTGACACCGTCGGCCGGCATCGAACCGGATCGCGGCACACGCGTGCACGCGATGGCGTGCGCGGAGTCGAACGGTCGCTCGGTCGCGCTGCTTGCCTGCATGGACCGCACGGTGCGGATCTGGGACGTGGCCGACGGTGCTCCGGTCGACCGGCCCTCGACCGGCGCGATCGACGTGTGGGCGATCACCGAGCTGAACGGGCGCCCTGTGGCGGTGACCGGCAACTGGGACGACGGCCTGTCGGTGCGGGATCTGCTCAGCGGCGAAGCGATCGGCCGGCCGTTCGCGGTGCAGGAGAGCCTCTCCATCCAGGCGGTGGCGTGCACGATGCTCGACGGACGCCCCATCGCCCTGATCACCGGCGAGTCCGGTGCGGCCGTGCGGCGATGGGATCTGTCCAGCGGAGAGCCGATCCAGCCGCTGTCGACCGGCAGCGAGCCGGCCGAGCCCTGGGGTGCCGAACCGATGCTTGCGGTGGCCTGCACGGAGCTGGACGGCCGTCCGGTCGCGGTGGCCGGCGGGCAGAGCGCCGAGGTGTGGGTGTGGGACCTGGCCTCCGGCGAGCCGATCGGAAAGCCGATGGCCGGGCATCTCAAGTGGAGCTGGGAGGCCGTCGGTAAGCCCAATCTGGGTACCAAGCTGTACATCGGCGCGCTCACCTGCACCCGCCTCGACGGCCGTCCGATCGCGGTGACCGGCGGCGAGGACGGGACCGTCCGCCGGTGGGACCTGGCCACGGGCCGGGAGATCGGCGGCCCGCGGATCGCCGGGCCGCTCAGCGACGGGAAGAAGGAGGCGATCGTCTCCGTCGCCTGCGGGGACCTGGACGGCCGCGCCATCGTGGTCAGCGGCGCCCAGGACCGCACCGTGCGGGTGCGGGACCTGGCCACCGGCGACCAACTGGGCCCGGAGCTGACCTTCCCCGACGCGATCTCACAGGTCGCGGCGACAACCGGCGGCGAACTGGTGATCAGGTACGGCTCCGAGATCGCGATCCTGAAACCCCGCTTGTCATCCCGCTGACGGCAGGGAGATCACGCTCTCACCCGGAGACGCGCGTGGAACACGGGGCGGTGCGGCTGGCACGCCATCGTCATTCGGGAGGACGGCGCGACGCGGAGCGGTAGACCACGGCCGCGGCGGTCAGGTCGGCGAGGCCGCTGCCGACGGCCTTGAACACGGTGATCTGCTCCGCGTCGCGGCGGCCGGGGACCTCCTCGCGGCACAGTTGCGGCAAGGTGCCCGCGATGTCGTCGCGGCCCAGCACTCCGGCCGCGATCGGCTGGGTGAGGTCGCCGGACTCCTCCAGCGCCACCGGGGTGTCGATGTAGACGGTGCCGCGGCGCACGCACGCGTCATCCGCCTCGCGCATGCTGGGCCGGAAGCTGCCGATCAGGTCGAGATGGGTGCCGGGGGCGAGCCACTCGCCGCGGATGACCGGCTCGGTGGCCAGCGTGGCGCACGTGATGATGTCGGCCGCCGCCGCGGCCTCCGCCAGGCCACCGGTGACGGGGCGCGCGTCGACGCCCTCTGCGTGCAGGGCGTCCACCAGGCGCCGGGCATGCGCGGGCGTCCGGTCGTAGACGAGCACGGTTCGCAGGTCCAGCACGCTGCGGTACGCGGCCGCCGCGAGGCCGCCGATGTGGCCGGCGCCGACGATCAGGAGGGTCGCGCTGTCGCGGCGGGCGAGGTGGGAGGCGGCCAGCGCCGAGGTCGCCACGGTTCGGCGGCGGGTCAGCTCGTTGCCGTCGATCACCGCGAGGTGCTCCCCGGTGGCGGCGCTGGCCAGCACGTACGCCGAGGACAGCGCGGGACGTCCGGCGGCGCTGTTGGCGGGGAAGACGTTGACCAGCTTGACCCCGAGGTGCTCGCCGTCGGTCCAGGACGGCATGAGCAGCAGCGTCGCGTTCGCGGCCTCGTCGATGGTGTGGTGGTGCCGGGCGGGCGTGTGCGCGCCCCGCGCGAAGCCCTCGCGCAGCGCCGGGACCAGCACCTCGAACGGCAGCGCCCGCGCGGTCTCCGCCGCGGTGATGTTCAGCAGTCTTCTTGCGAGGAACCCTGGCCCTTCGGGGGCGGGAGGAATTGCATCCCCAATATTGCGGCGGGCAGCGCCGCACCCATCCGACATCCGACCCATCCTGCGCCCCCTTATTCGGTGACTTTGAGTGATAGTACAGATGCGGGACGCTATGGTCGGTGGCGTGAAGTTGGTGGTGCAGGTGAAACTGCTACCCGCTGCCGAGCAGGCGGCGGCGCTGGCGGCGACCCTGCACGCGGTCAATGACGCGGCGAGTTGGGTGTCGGCCGTGGCGTTCGAGCACTTCGGGCTCAAGGCGCGTGAGACACCACTGCGCAAGCTGTGCTACGGCGAACTCAAGGCCCGTGGCCTGGGGGCGCAGGCGGCCCAGCATGTGATCAAGCGGGTGGTGGACGCCTGCACCACGCTGCGGGCCAACATCCGCAACGGCAACCTCGGCGGCGAGCGCTCCAAACGCCGCCGCAAGGCCACCTCCAAGCCGATCGCCTTCCGCCCCGACGCCGCGCACACCTTCGATGACCGCTGCCTGTCGTGGAACCACGACGCACAGACGGTGAGCATCTGGACGACGGCCGGACGGATGAAGAACCTGCGGTTCGCTTGCTCCCCGGGCGCGCTCAAGCAACTGATCGCGCACCGCAAGGGCGAATCCGACCTGCTCCACCGGGACGGCATGTGGTTTTTGATCGCCACGATCGAGGTGCCCGAGCCGCAGGCGTTCGAACTGAAGGACTTCCTCGGGGTGGACCGGGGCGTCGTCAACCTCGCCACCACCAGCGACGGCACCGACCACCAGGGCCGCAGGCTCGCCCGGTACCGGCGCAGGCAGGCCCGCATACGGGCCGAACTCCAGGCCAGACGAACACGCTCGGCCAAACAACTCCTCCGCAAGCGGGCGCGGCGCGAGCAGCGCCACGCCACCCACCTCAACCACAAAATCTCCAAACAGGTCGTCGCCGTCGCGGCACGCACCGGACGCGGCATAGCCCTGGAACAACTCCAGGGCATCCGCGAACGGGTCACGGTTCCTCGCGACCAGCGGGCACACCTGTCCTCCTGGCCCTTCCACCAACTCGGGGCCTTCATCGCCTACAAGGCCTGCCGCGCGGGCGTGCCGTTCGTAGAGGTGGACCCGGCTTACACCTCGCAGCGCTGCCCGCGTTGCGGGCACACCGCCAGGAACAGCCGCCGGTCGCGGGACCTTTTCTGCTGTCGTCGGTGCGGGCTCGCTGGCCCGGCCGACCACGTCGCCGCCGTGAACGTCAGAGACCGTGCACGGACGGCGTGGGTATTTGTCAACATGCCCGCACCGGTCCCGGCATAGCCGGGACCCGTGGATGTGACCCGCGACCGTCCTCTCCAAGTACGGCCGGGAGCATAAGCAAAGCCCTATCGGGACTGAGTCAACAAGCTCGGTCCTTTATAGGGCCGAGAAGTTGACCATGGCGTCCTTCGTCTGTCGGATCTTGCCTGCCAGGATGACCCCTGGAAGGCGTCCTCCGTGCGGAACCCGCGACCGGTTCCCATCGTCGAAAGTGGCGTGGGCGGCAAAAGGCTCTTCATTGTGGGCGTCGTCGTCGTGCTCGCGGTGGCCGGTGCGGTGGCGTCCCTGTGGTCGAGGACCGACCTGCGCGTCGCCCCGGCCAGGACGGTGAAGGCCGAGCTGCTGACCTTCCACCAGGGGCACGGCCTGCCGAGGGTGGCCACCGTGCTGCGCAGCGGCACCGACGCCCGGGCGGTGCGCGGCTGGTTCGCCGACACGGGACGGGGCGCGCCGGACGCCGACGATGTCGAGAAGCTCGCCGCGGGACGCGACTACGGCCGGGAGGTGGTGGTGCTGTTCTCCTACACCAGCGATTGCGACTCCGCCCGGGGCGCGCACTTGACCAGTGACGGTCCGGGGAGTCTCAGCATGCGCCTCACCGGCGTGACCGAGCACGAGGAGTGCGCGGAGCCCTACGACAACCTGGCCGTGTTCGCCGTCGAGAAGGCCAGGGCGCCGTCCGGGCTCATGCTGGGCGGCTCTCGTACGGGCAGGCCCGATCCGGTGAGCCCGGGGGAGCTGCTGGCGTTCGGGAAGCTCACGGGGCCGCCGCCCCGCTCCACGCGGGCAGCCGAGGTGAGCCAGCCCGACCAGCTCGAACAGTTCCTCAGATCGCTTCCCGCCGCCGGCGATGAGCTCGTCCGCGGGGACGGCTCCGCCCTGCAGGCAGGCCAGGGACGGCGTCGCTTCGGCTTCGTCCTCTCCGGCTGCCGTGAGAAGACCGCGATCCTGATGATCGGCGAGGACCGCCTGGCCGCGGAGCCGGTCGGCGACGACGCCACGAGTTGCGAGAGTGCCGAGCACTACGTGGCGGTGTTCGCCATCGACGCCCCGCACGTGCCGCCCGGCGCCCGGCTCGGCTGACCGTTCCCGCCCATCCTCAGCGGCATCGCTGACCTGCCCGCAAAGGCCGGAGGCGACGGGGCAAGGGCAATGACGCCCAAGTCTGCGGGGCCTCAGGGTCCAGTTCGGCGGCCAGCCGGAAGTCGATGTGGACGTTGCGGTAGGTGACGTGCGCCTCGACTCGCTCGGGCAGGTTGGTGCCGTCGCTGCCGGAGGCGGATTCGCCCACCGGTTCGGCCGCGTGGTCGATGCGAGTCGTGGGCGGCCGGTGGAAGACCAGTTCCCTCGCCTGGACGGTGGCCCTGATCTCGATATCGGGGCGCTCGGGCCGTTCCGGCTTGGCCATGGCGCCTCACCTCCTGGTCAAGCGCTTGAGCAGCCCCCCGACCGCGTCGGTCGCCTGCCCGAGTCCATTCCGCCCAGCGCGCAGCGGCTTGCGTCGCAGTGCGGCGGCGCCTCGAGGCGGGCGCGTGTTGTCCCCCCGCCCGCTGTCCCGGGGCGGGACGTCAGGTGCCTCTGGGGCCACGGCGGTCCCGCTCACGTCGCCGATGCCCTGCCCGGCCGCCGCGCCGAGGCCGCCCACGCCTCGCCCCACCTCGCTGACGCCTGCGCCGATGTCCCGTACACCCTGTCCCGCGCCGGTGCCGATGTCCTGGACGGCCCGGCCGGCGCCGCCGCCCACGTCCCTGACGGCGTGCCCCGTGCCATGGCCGATCTCGTCCACGGCCCGGCCGGCGCCGCCGCCGACGTCCTCCAGCGCCAGGCCCACGCTCCGCGTGACGTTCTCGAGGATCTGCGGGTTCGCGTCGATCGTCTCCAGCACCCGCTCGATGATCCGCGCCACGTTGTCGAGCCGTACCTTGAGCAGGGCCTGGGCCGCCACGCCCTTGACGGTGAGGTCGACCTTCCCCAGGACGACGTCCGCGCCCACGTTGAGCTTGAGCAGGTCCAGCACCTCGGCCTGCAGTGACACTCGGGCGCGCAGGTTCTCCACTTCCAGGGTGATCTCGTCGACCCTGAGTTCGGGGACGTCGAGCAGCACGTCGGGGTCCCCGTCCCGGACGGGTTCGGCGGGAGCTCGCGGGCTCCGGCCGTCAGGCTCACGCTCGGACATGATCGTTCCCCCGCATCCCGGTGCCCTAGCGGTGAGGGCTGGTCGCATCACTTCGGCCCGG
Organism: Actinomadura vinacea; assembly: GCF_039532545.1. Lineage (NCBI taxonomy): Bacteria > Bacillati > Actinomycetota > Actinomycetes > Streptosporangiales > Thermomonosporaceae > Actinomadura > Actinomadura vinacea. The sequence continues at coordinate 33,040 of NZ_BAAARW010000023.1, forward strand.
GTCCTTTCGCTGGCGTCCCCTTCAAGGCGCCTACCCCGCCCAGCCCAGGTCAAGCCAGGCGCCCGCGGGCCGCCGCGGCTCGCCGCCGGCCGGCGGTTCGTGGAGCTGCGCTACCCCGAGACTCAAAGGTCGTAACAGCCGTTCTTGATGCGCCGGCTGAACGATCGCCAGGCGGTGCCGCTGAGGAGGAGCTTGGCCCCGCCAGGGGCCTTGGAGTCACGTACAGCAACCTGGTCATGGCCGAGCGGTGCGAGTTCGACGCATTCGCTATTGTCTCCACTGCGGCTGCTCTTACGCCAGAAACCAGATGTCGTGCGAATCTGAGGTGCAAGGGGCGAGTCGGGGGAACTCATGGCGGCGTGATCTCCTTCAAAACATCCTTGACCAGCCGGAGTGACCTTCCGGGAGGCAAGGCTGATGCACGAAGATGGTTGTACGCCAACCGATAGCGGTTGATCTCGTCTTCTTGCTCCAGGTAGAGCCCACCGGCAAGGTTCTCCAGGAATACGACGTCCATCAGCCCGGAGGCGTTGAAGGACAGGATAGTGAAGGGGCCGAACATCCCGGTGGTGCCCTCGGCGGTGAACGGCAGGACCTGCAAGGTGACGCTTGGTAGTTCGGCCATCTCAAGCAGGTGATTGAGCTGCTCCTTCAACACATTGCTACCGCCCAACCTCTGTCGGAGTGCGGCCTCGCCGACTATGGCCCACAAACTCACGGGGGAGGTACGGGTAAGGATGGACCGCCGTGCAGTGCGGATCTCAACAAAGCGTTCGACGTCCTCCTCGCTTTGCCAGACATGACTCGACCCCACCACGGCCATGGCGTAGCCGCGTGTCTGTAGCAGACCAGGTATGACCTGTGGTTGATAGACGCTGAGTTCGCGCGCGGTGCCTTCCAAACTCAAGAAATCCGCGTACGGATGGCTGAGCGTCGCGCCGTACCCACGCCACCAACCACGCTCCCTCAAGCTCTTGGCGAGGGCGATCAGAGTTTTGCGCTGTGTCTCGTCCTCGATGCCGTAGGCGTCAAGGAGATCTTGAACGTCGCCCCAGTGGACGCGGACGAGTCCGTTCTCCACGCGACTGATCTTGGAACCCTGCCATCCCACCTGGGCGCTGACTTGGTCGAGTGTGAGTCCAGCTTCCTTCCGGGCCTTGAGTAGCGCGTTGCCGAGCCACTTGCTGCGGATGGTGGGGGTCGACGTTGCCATGGATGATCGCCTCCGATGTTGCAAATTTCTACTTGAACAAGCTTTTGCAGGTAGAGATCTTGAGTCATCCTTCCAGAGATCGGTCACCGTGTGTCCAAGTTCAAGGACACAACGTTACGAACGGGTGAGGATTCGATGCGCGTATCAGTGGAGCGGCAGGAGGGCTACGCGGAGGCGTGCCCGTGGTCGGTGGGGGTGTGGCGTTTGCCTGCGGGACGGGCGGAGCAGCGGGCGCGGGTGATCATCCGGGAGCTTCTCGGCCGGGCGGGCGTCTCTCCGGAGCGGGTCGCCGACTCGGAGCTGGTGGCCGCGGAGCTCGCCGCCAACGGCGTTCGCCATGCCGCGCCGCCGTACGAACTGCGCGTGCTGTTCGCGGGCACGGAGCGCCGACCGGTGTGGTGCGAGCTGGCCGACGCGGACCCCTGTCTCGGGCGCGTGCCCGAACTGCTGCGCGAGCCGTCCGTCGACCTGGAACCCGACGAGGACCTGGACGCCGTCATCGCCGCCCTCAGCCTGGGAGGTCGAGGGCTCTCCCTCGTACGCGACCTGACCGGCGGACACTGCGCGATCTACACGACCACTGCATGCAGCAAGCCCGGCCTGGGCAAGGCCGTCGGCCTCGCCCTCCCCGGCTTGTGAAGACGGCAAGGCCGAGACCTTTGCCGAGCCATCCGGCCCTCGGTGGTCGTGCTCCGTCGGACGGAGTCGTCGCGGCCTGACCGGGCGCGTGGGGATCAAGTGCCATCGCTGCTTGAAGGGGTCCTCCTGGTCCTGGGGAATTTCCAACGGAGTTCGCTGACCTGCGGAGACGCGGTCATGGTTGGTGACGTCGTCGTGGGGCGGGGTCGCGTTCGGCGACCTGGCGGGCAACGGCGTCGACGCCGGGGCGTAAGGAGGATCGGTACGGGTCTTGGCGGTAGCCGGCGTCACCGCAGGTCAGGGCGAAGCAGTCGACAGCCAGACCCGACAGAGTGGCCGGACTGTTGGTTCTGAGCCGCGGTAGCGGTGCAGGTCACAGGCTCTACCGCCAATTCCTGTACCGGTCCTCCTCGCGGGCCTACCCGCCCGCCTGCCAGGCCGTCCGGGCCACCGATATCAACGCGACCCCGTCACTGCGTCCACAGCGTGCCCCGCCCCCGTCAGCCGCTCGACCGTCCCGCAGGAATTTCCGTGGCTGCGCCAGGGTTGCAAGGCGACGTGCTCCTCAGGAGCAACGCAGCCCCATTGACATCACAAAGGACTCCGACCGTGGCAGCCCAGTTCTCCGACGAACTGAAGAAGTACCTCGACGACTCCCGGATCTTCGCAACCGTGGCGACGGTGTCGCCCGACGGGCGGCCGCACCTGACCGTCGTCTGGATCAAGCGCGACGGCGACGACCTGATGTTCTCCACCACCGTGGACAGGTTGCAGGGAAAGAACATCGCCCGCGACCCGCGCGTCACGGTGATGATCAACCCGCCCGAAGACCCGTACGCCTACGCCGAGATCCGCGGCACCGCAACGGTCACCCCGGACCCCGCCCGCGAACTGCCGAACGAGTTGTCCCTCAAGTACACGGGCCAGGACTACACCACGTTCAACCCGGCCTCGAAGAACGATGGGGAACGCATCGTCGTCCGCGTCACTCCCGTCAAGATCACTGGCCGGCTCTGAACTGAGTCCCGGCTCCATATCCCATCAGGCGGCGGCACCCGCACCTCGGCGGCCGCCGAGCTGGCACCGACCCGGGTCCTGGCTGCTGCGGGCGCCGCCGGGTTGTCCCGGGAACAGATCCGGGTTGAGGAACCGGTGGACAGCCGCTGGCGCTGAGAAAGGTCTTGAAGGGGTTCGCCCTGCTCGGCGGGCGACTCCAGCCCGTGGGCCACGCCACTTGGCGGGCTGCCCCGACGGTCTCGTCATCCCTCGGACCTGACGGATGAGGAATGGGCGCCGGTGGAGCTAATCGCGTTTGAGGATGCCGGTCAGCCCGGCGACCACGGCGGTGGTGAGCACCCATCCGGCCACGATGAACGCCCAGGACCAGTACATGGCGGTGTCGCGGGCTCGCCAGGCCTTCTGCTGGCCGAGGTCCGCGATCGGCAACAGGACATCGAGGGTGTAGCCGAGTGCGTTGAAACCCGGGCCACGCGGGTCGGCGCGGGTCAGGTCGTGGGTGTGGGCCCCGGTGAAGATCCAGGTACCGAGGGCGAGGAGGCCGGCCAGCCAGATGGCGGCCAGCCAGGTGCGGTAGCCGTAGCCGACGGTCAGATACAGCAGCCAGTTCGCCACCTTGCCCGCCGGGTTGAGCGTCGCACGGCGCCGCCACTGCTTGGCGACCGCGACCTGGCGCGCTGCCTGCTCGTCTCCGGCACGCCGGTAGGCGGCGGCAAGTTGATCGTAGAGTTGCGGTGCGTAGCCGCCAGGATCGCGGGCCAGCCAGCGAAGCCGAGCGGCGACATCGGCCTTGTCGCTGCGGGGGCCGAGGCTGTCGTAGGTGAATCCGCGCAGTTGGATTGAGGCGGGCCAGGTCGTCGGGTCGTCGTCGAAGATCCCGACGCGGGTGTTGGTGAGGTCCACGCTGCCGTCGGGCCGGTGGCGAGGCAGCAGGATCAGGGCGTCGGCTCTGACCCCCTTGAGATTCAGAGCGTGTCGCCCCGGTTCGGTGAGCGTGGAGTCGGACAGATCGAGGTCCCCGTCGATGCGGGCGCCGGCCAGTCGGATCTCTCCCTCGGCGGTGAACCCGTCGGTGGGGTGGACATCCCCGTCCACGACCAATCCGTCGGCGTTGAGCGCCTGCCCGCCGGGGTTGATCAGGTGAGTGCCGGCCAGGACCAGAACGGCACCGATGTGGGCGTTGGGAAGGCGCACCTCCCCATGGGCGGTGAGCCCCTCGGCCATTACGCCGTCATCGACGGTGAGCCGATCGGCGCTCAGCGTGGTGGCGCTGGCGTTGGTCAGGCGCGCGTGGTTCAGGTCGAGCCGGCCGCCGATGCGAGCGCCGGGGAGACGTACGTTGCCTTCAGCGGTGAGATACCGGCAGAACATGTCGTGGCCGACCGTGATCCTGGCGGCGCCCAGTGCGACGGCGCCGGGTGCGTCGAGCCGTGCCCGAGTCAGGTCCAGGGTGCCGCCGATCGTGGCGCCGCGCAGGTGGGTCTCTCCGTCGACGGTGAATCCGTTTCGGCAGTCCAGATCGTGTTTGATGGTGAGGCCGTCGGCGGTCAGAGCGTGCCCCTGCGGGTTGGACAACCGGGCGCCGGCGAACGACAGTCGCCCCAGCTGGGCGCTGGGCAGGCGCACCTCGCCTTCGGCGATGAAGCCGTCCCGGCACCACATGCTCTCGGTGACGGTGAGCGCGTCGGCGCGCAGCGCGTGGCCGCCCGCATTGGCCAGGTGGGCCGCCCTCAACGACAAACTCCCGCCGATGCGGGCTCCCCCCAAGGTGACGGCCCCTCCGCGGTGAGGCCGTCGAGGTTGAGATCGCCGACGGTGCACAGCCGGTCGGCGGCCAGCCCGGGCAGACGGCAGCCGGGGAGGCGAATCGCGGACGCGCTGCAGCCGCACAGGTTGACCGGCTGCTCGATATGGCAGTCGGCCAGGAGGAGCGGGCAGGCGAGCTCGGCCGCCTCCAGATCGAGCCCGCCGGTGATGCGGGCACCACGCAATTTCACCGCCCGTGGCCGGCCGCGATCGGGTGTCCGGCGTCCGGTGAGCAGATCGGCCAGCACACTGGCCCGCACGGTCCGCTCTGCACCCCAGGCCGTTCCGCGGGTGGGCTCGTCGCGCTGGGCATCGCCGGTGCGAAGGTCGACGAGCGAGCCTAAGGCGGCGGCGTGCAGCAGCTGCTGTTCGGCGGCGCCCAACTCCTCGTCGCCGAACTGCGGATCAAAGTGCGGCGCGGTCATCGCGGCGGTGCTCCCTGTGTTCGGCGACCCTGAGCGCGTTTGGGAAGCATCTTGCTATAGGCACTCGAGGGGCGTGGGGCCGGCCGTTCACCGTTGCCCGCATTTCAGCGTCACTCTGACGGTTGATCAGCCCTCCGCGTCAGGAACGGAAGGTTCATCTGGTGCCTCGCGAGTGGATGCCGAGGCCGTAGAAGGTGAGGCTGTACTCGTCGCCTTCTGAGGTTTCGGTTTGGGCGCCGTGCATGATCTTGAGTTCCGTCGGGGAGGTAAGGCCGACGGCGCGGGCGGTGTCGACGGCCGTCCTGGCGAGGGCCTTCCCGTCCACCCGGCCGATGCCGCCGCCGATGAGGCGCCATTCGGGGTAGTCGTCCCACGGGTCGTCAGGAAGGGGCCCTGGGGTCCAGCCGAGGGCGGGGAGGTCGACGGAGCGGGCGGCGCCGGCGATCAGCAGCCGATCCTTGTGGGGATAGATGTCTAGGAGGAGGCCGGTGGCTCCGTGAATGGCGGGGACGAGACGCATGCCGAGCGCGTGCTGCTCTGCTGAGACGGTCGAAAGCCACGCGGCGAAGGCGCGTTCGAAGACGTCCCAGTCGTGCGCCAGCCACGGGCTGGGCAGCAGCAGATTCGCTGGGTTGGGTTTGTGGGCGGAATCGTTCGTTTGGAGCCGGCCCAGAAATCCCGTGACGTCCATAGGTCGGCCCTGCCCCTGGCGAATCAGCCACTCCGCCCATTGGTCGGTCTGGGTGAGCACGACTTCCGGGCCGTGAGCGCCGGCGCGCAGCTCGACGCTTTGGGCGGGGCGGAGCCAGCGAAGGTAGGGGTTGCCCCAGGCGGGTCCGTGGGCATTGAAAGGACGGTGTTCTCCGTAGCTTCCCGCGACGGAGGCGGGGCCTAGCGCGTTCCTGACCACCTGGGCCACGTGACGGAAGCAGTCCGCCTGCGCGAGGGGGGACGGGGCGGCGAGCCCCACCGGGACGGCTAGGCCGGCCGGGAGGAGGCGTGCGTCGCCCGTGGGCAGGCCGGTGCGCACGAGCGTGGGATCGTCGTCGCCGGTGGCCCAGCCGCGCGTTTTCACCAGCCGGCGCAGAGTGTCGTGGCTCCAGTCCCCGGTCGACGAGTCGCGCAGCCACAGCGCCAGGTCCGCCAGCTGGTCGTCCGGCGGTACGACGCGCTCATTGATCTCCATCGTGGGGATGATACGCATCATCTCGCCGGTGGATGATCAGTCCTCTCGCCAGGAGAGTTTGATCAGGCGGTTCTTGGCGTCCTCGGCGACTTCGGCGTCGGCGACGACGTCGTACCGGCTCGCCACGATCTGGCTGCGGGAGGTGAAGTCGCGGCGGCCGCCGGTGAGGGCCTGGGCGATGGCGCCGAAGATCGCGCCGAAGGCCGCGCCGAACACGACGCCGCCCAGCAGCAGCGGGAACACCTCGCTGTGGTTGCGGGTGAACAGGGTGAGGAGGAGGCCGACCAGCAGGCCGAACCAGGCGCCGCTGCCGGCGCCGGCCATGGCGGCGCGGCCGACGGTGAGCCGGCCCAGGACGGTCTCGACCATCTTCAGGTCGGAGCCGATGATGGCCGTCCGCTCGACCGGGAACTTGTCGTCGGAGAGGAAGTCGACCGCACGCTGGGCGGCGGCGTAGGTGTCGTAGGACCCGACGACCGGACGCTCGGTCGCGGGCGGACCCGCATGCGTGGACATGGATCCATCCTCGTCTTCGGTGGCGTTACCGCTGGACTACCCACGGTTCCCCGGGACGCACCCCTTCCGTGGGACAGGGGCGGATTTGTACCGCTGGGCCGGGCGGTGCGTGGGCGGACCACGGGTGCGCTCCCGGGAACGGGGGTGCAGCCCGCTGCACCCCGGAGGGCGCGGGCTACGATGGCGGCGACGGCGGGTGAGGAATCCGGTGTGAATCCGGAGCTGTCCCGCAACTGTGACCGGGGAGTACGCCCTCGTTCGCGGCCACGGCGGTGACGCTGGAAGGCCGAGGGCGCGACGTCGATCCGGGAGTCAGGAGACTCCGCGCCGTCGTGACCTCTTCACCGAGCCGGGGCGCGGAGACCCCGGGGGAGGCTTGCCGATGCGTGCCCTGCTGCTGTCCACCGCCGACACCGAACTGCTCGCCGCGCGCGCGGCCGACGCCGGGTATGCGACGGCGAACCCGGTCCGGATCGGGCTCGATGAGCTGGACGGGCTGGTCGGGGACGCCGATGTCGTCGTCGTGCGGCTGCTGGGCGGGCGCAAGACCTGGCCCGAGGGCGTCGACCGGCTGCGGGAGGCGGGGGTGCCGCTGGTGCTGCTGGGCGGGGAGGCCGACCCGGACGCGGAGCTGATGGCGCTGTCGACCGTCCCGGCGGGCGTGGCGGCGGAGGCGTTGGACTACCTGCGCGAGGGCGGTGTCGCCAACCTGCGGGAGCTGGCCCGTTTCCTGAGCGACACGGTGCTGCTGACGGGTGAGGGCTTCGCGCCGCCGGTCTCGATGCCGTCGTACGGAGTGCACGGCGATCATCGGGTGGAGCCGGGCAGGCCGACGGTGGGGATCGTGTTCTACCGGGCGCACGAGCTGTCGGGGAACACGGCGTTCGTGGACGTGCTGTGCGAGCGCGTCGAGGCGCAGGGCGGCAACGCGCTGCCGGTCTTCTGCGGTTCGCTGCGCGGCGCCGACGAGGGTTTGCTGGAAATTCTGGGACGGGTCGACGCGCTGGTCGCGACGGTGCTGGCGGGCGGCGGTGCGGTGGCCGCGGACGCGTCGGCGGGTGGTGACGAGGACTCCTGGGACGCGGGCGCGCTGGCGGATCTGGACGTTCCGGTCGTCCAGGGGCTGTGCCTGACGTCGAGCCGGGCCGCTTGGCGGGAGTCGGACGGGGCGCTGACGCCGATGGACGCCGCGATGCAGGTCGCGATCCCCGAGTTCGACGGCCGGCTGATCTCGGTGCCGTTCTCGTTCAAGGAGGAGGGGCCCGGCGGCGTGCCCGTCTACGTCGCCGATCCGGAGCGCGCGGACCGGGTCGCGGGCATCGCGGTGCGGCACGCCCGGCTCAGGCACAAGGCGAACGGGGACAAGCGGGTCGCGGTCGTGCTGTCCTCTTATCCGACCAAGCATTCGCGGGTCGGCAACGCGGTCGGGCTGGACACGCCTGTGTCGGCCGTCCAGCTGCTGCGGGAGATGGGCGCGGCCGGTTACGACCTGGGGGACGACGACGAGCTGTGGCGCGACCCCGACGACGGCGATCCGCTGATCCACCGGCTGATCGCCGCCGGGGGGCACGATGTGGAGTGGCTCACCGAGGAGCAGCTGGCGCGGGCGTCGGCCCGGGTCCGCCTGGACGACTACCGGCGCTGGTTCGAGGCGCTGCCGGAGGGGCTGCGCGAGGGCGTCCGCGGGCACTGGGGCGAGCCGCCCGGCGAGCTGTACGTGGACGGCGACGATGTCGTGCTGGCCTCGCTGCGCTTCGGGAACGTGATCCTGATGATCCAGCCGCCGCGGGGCTTCGGCGAGAACCCGGTCGCGATCTACCACGACCCCGACCTGCCGCCGTCGCACCACTACCTGGCAGCCTACCGCTGGCTCGACCGGGAGTTCGGCGCGGACGCGGTGGTGCACCTCGGCAAGCACGGCACGCTCGAATGGCTGCCCGGCAAGGGCCTCGGGCTGTCGGACGGCTGCGCCCCGGACGCGGTGCTCGGCGACCTGCCGCTGGTCTACCCGTTCATCGTGAACGACCCGGGCGAGGGCACGCAGGCGAAGCGGCGCGGCCACGCCACGGTCGTCGACCACCTGGTGCCGCCGATGGCGCGCGCCGAGTCGTACGGCGACCTGGCCAAGCTGGAGCAGTTGCTGGACGAGTACGCCACCGTCGCCGACCTGGACCCGGCCAAGCTCCCGGCCGTCCGGGCGCAGATCTGGACGCTGGTGCAGGCCGCCCAGCTGCACCACGACCTGCACCAGGACGAGATGCCCGGCGAGTCGGAGTTCGACGACTTCATCCTGCACGTCGACGGGTACCTGTGCGAGATCAAGGACGTGCAGATCCGCGACGGCCTGCACGTCCTGGGGCGGCAGCCGGTGGACGAGGCGCGCGTCAACCTGGTGCTGGCGGTGCTGCGCGCCGCCCAGGTGTGGGGCGGTGTCGCGGGTGCGATGCCGGGGCTGCGGTCGGCGCTGGCGGCCGAGTTCGGCCTGGACGAGAAGCGGCTCCTCGCCGACCCGGGCCACCGCGTCGAGGAGGACCTGACCGGGCTGACGGCGCTGGCGGACGGCCCGGCCCGCACCGCCTCGGACGTGATCGACCTGCTGGAGCGGGTCGCCCGCGGGCTCGTCGAGGGCATGGAGCGCGCGGGCTGGGACGTCGCCACCGCCGAGAGCGTCTGCGAGGCGGTGTTCGGCCGCGAGGTCCCGGACGTGGTGCGGCTGCTGGCGTTCGGTGCGGCGGAGGTGGTGCCGCGGCTGGAGGCGACCTCGGGGGAGATCGGCGCCGTGCTGCACGCGCTGGACGGCGGGCACGTGCCCGCCGGGCCGTCCGGGTCGCCCACCCGGGGCCTGGTCAACGTGCTGCCGACCGGCCGCAACTTCTATTCGGTCGACCCGAAGGCGATCCCGTCGCGCAACTCGTGGGAGGTCGGCGTCGCCCTCGCCGACTCGCTGATCGCACGGCATCTGGCGGACACCGGCGAGTACCCGTCCAGCGTGGGCCTCACCGTCTGGGGGACCGCGGCGATGCGGACCCAGGGCGACGACATCGCCGAGGTGCTGGCGCTGATCGGCTGCCGCCCGGTCTGGGACGACGCCTCCCGCCGGGTCACCGGGTTCGAGATCGTCCCGGCGGCGGAGCTGGGCCGGCCGCGGATCGATGTCACCGTCCGCATCTCCGGCTTCTTCCGGGACGCGTTCCCGCACGTCATCGCGCTCCTGGACGACGCGATCAGTGCTGTCGCCGACCTGGACGAACCGGCCGACGCGAACTATCTGCGCCGGCACGCGGCCGAGGACCACGCCCGGCACGGCGACTGGCGGCGCGCCACGTCCCGGATCTTCGGCTCGAAGCCGGGCGCGTACGGGGCCGGGCTGCTGCCGCTGATCGACGCGCGCAACTGGCGCGACGACGCCGACCTGGCCGAGGTGTACGCGGTGTGGGGCGGCTACGCCTACGGCCGGGGCCTGGACGGCCGCGAGGCCCGCGCCGACATGGAGTCCTCGTTCCGCCGCATCGCGGTCGCCGCCAAGAACCAGGACACCCGCGAGCACGACATCGTCGACTCCGACGACTACTTCCAGTACCACGGCGGCATGGTGGCCATGGTCCGCTCCCTCACGGGCAAGAGCCCCGCCGCCTACGTGGGCGACTCGGCGCTTCCCGAGCAGGTGAAGACCCGTTCCCTCGCCGAGGAGACGCACCGCGTCTTCCGCGCGCGGGTGGTGAACCCGCGCTGGATAGCGGCGATGCGGCGGCACGGCTACAAGGGCGCGTTCGAGCTGGCCGCGACGGTCGACTACCTGTTCGGCTACGACGCCACCGCCGGCGTCGTGGACGACTGGATGTACCAGACCCTCGCCGAGGAGTACGTCTTCGACGACGAGACCCGGGAGTTCATGGAGCAGTCCAACCCGTGGGCCCTGCGCGGCATCACCGAACGCCTTCTGGAGGCCGCCGAGCGCCGTCTCTGGGCCGAGCCGGATCCGGACGTTCTGAACCGCCTGAAGGAGACCTACCTGGCGCTCGAAGGAGACCTGGAGGCGGGGTCAGAGTGAGCGGTCGATCACCCGCACGGTGGTCACCGGCGGGTGCTTCCCGAAGCGGCGGCGCAGCGGGTAGAGCGCGGCGGCCAGGGCGAGGCTGGCGGCCGAGGCGAGGAGCTGGGAGCGCTGGTCCGGCATGAACAGCATCCAGGACGTAGAACAGCGCGACCCGCCACAGCACGTTCCCGGTGGCGCGGGCCACCTCGCGGCCCGGCTCGCGGCTCTCGGCGGCGGCGATGGTGACGATCTCGGTGCCGCCGAAGGCGAACATCACCGCCACGATCGCGGAGAAGATCGAGGTGACGCCGTTGGGGACGAGCCCGCCCCGGCCGGTGAGCGTGCCCAGGCCGCCGGGCGTCCGGCCACAGGCCCAGCACGGCCAGCGCGCCCAGCACCAGGAAGACCACGATCGCGGCGACCTTGATCGAGGCGAACCAGAACTCGAACTCGCCGAACGACCGCACCGACACCAGGTTCACGGCGGTCATCACCATCAGCAGCCCCGCCGCGAGGAGCCACGGCGGCAGCCCGGTCCACTCGGCCAGGATCGCCGCGCCCGCGACCGCCTCGGCGCCGACCAGGACGACGTACAGGTACCAGTAGAGCCAGCCGATGGTGAAGCCCGCCCACGGTCCGAGCGCCATCCGGGCGTATTCGGCGAGCGATCCGGCGACCGGGCGGGCGACCACCATCTCGCCGAGGGCTCGCAGCACGAGCAGCACCAGCAGCCCGGCCGCGGCGTACGACAGGACCGCGGCCGGGCCGGCGGCGTTGATCACCGCGCCGCTGCCGACGAACAGCCCGGCGCCCACCGCGCCGCCGATGGCGAGCATCGTCATGTGGCGGCGGCGCAGCCCCGCCCGCAGCCCGTCCTGGCGGGTGGCCACCTCGGTTTCGGGCATGTCCGTCTTTCTGGTCAGGAATTACGGCTGATTCTGCGAGCCGGAAACGGCCGGATCCACTCTAGTGATGCTCCGGACCACCCCTGACCAGGGCACGAACCCCCCTCCGTCTACTCGGGCAGGCGGTCGGTCCACCGCGCGGTGACCGTCGCGAGACCAGCGACAGCGGCGTCTCCACGTCGAGCCGGTCGACGGGGCGCTGTTTCCGGACCAGATCGACGCCCGCAGCCCGGCTCCTGTGAGTGCTCGGCTGCCACTCATACTTCGCTCTCGTGCAGGAAGGTGATCAGAGCGGCCGTGAGTTCGGCGGGGGCGTCCTCCTGGATGAGATGGCCTGCCCCCGGGAAGGTGCGCAGGCGGGCGCCGGGGATGCGCGAGGCGAGTTCACGGCCCCTGTCCACGGGGATCCAGCTGTCGTCCTCGCCCCAGCACACCACTACGGGAACGCCGATGGTCGCGTACTTGTCCTGCATCGACTCGGTGTACCGCTGGTCGTCCAGGCGCGCGGTGATCTGCCGGTAGAAGGACGACTGGCCGCCGCCTGCGACCCACGGCGCGACCAGCGCCTCCAGCGTGGACGGGTGCAGGCCGGGGCTGCTGGCCGAGTTGACGTACTCGCGCACCAGGGCGCCGTGCAGCGCGGGCGGGAGCCGGTCGAACACCTCGGCATGCTCACCGACCAGGGAGAAGAACGGGCTTCCCCAGGGCGCCAGCGAAACGGCGTCGACCAGCGCGAGCCGCCGGTACGGGACGCCGTGCAGCAGGTGCGCCCCCAGCGCGACGGCGCCGCCGGAGTCGTGCGCCACCACCAAGGGGCCGGACAGGCCCCAATGATCGAGGAGTTCGGTGAACACCCGGCCCTGGGCGGCCAGGGAGATGTCCTGATCCGGGGATTTCTCCGACGCGCCGTAGCCCGGCATGTCCCACACGTACACGGTGTGGCCAGGGGCCAGCGAGCGGGCGACGCCGCGCCAGATGTAGGAGGAGAACGGCGTCCCGTGCAGCAGCACCACCGGCTCGCCGCCCTGGTCTCCGAGACGGTCCCAGCGGACCGTCCCCGACGTGCTGCGGTACGTCCTGCTCAAGTCCCAGTGCGGCACGATCGCCCGCTCCTCTCCTCGACGTGACAGCGGTCGGATTACCCCTTTCCGGTGCGATTTACCGGCGAGGAGGGCTCAAGCGAACGTGCCGGCGTTCTCCTCGGCCCATTCCCGGAACTCCTGGCCGGCCGCCCCTGTTCGTTGCGGCCGGAAAACGACTGGTGGTGCCGCCGCCCCGCCCGGCATCCTGTGACCATGCTCGACGACGCGCAGGCGCACGCCTTCATCGAGGACGGCTTCATCCGGATCGAGAACGCGTTCCCCCGCCGGCTCGCGGACGAATGCCGCGAGATCATCTGGCGGGACCTCAGCGCCGACCCCGACGACCCGGCGACCTGGCCGCGGCCCGTGGCGGCGCGCCCCGGCTACGCGCAGGCGCCGTTCCTGGCCGCGGCCAACACCCCGCGCCTGCACGCCGCGTTCGACACCCTTGTCGGAAAGGACCGCTGGACGCCGCCCGCCAGCCTGGGCGGCTTCGTGATCCGCTTTCCCGGCGGCGAACCGGCCGCCGTCGACAACTGGCATGTCGACGTGAGCTTCCCCGGCCCCGCCTCCGATCCGTACAACTACCTGACCTGGCGTGCGAACGTCGCGTCCAGGGACCGTGCGCTGCTGATGCTCTTCCTGCTCTCGGACGTGGCCCAGGACGACGCGCCCACCCGCCTGCGCACCGGCTCCCACCTGGACGTGGCACGCGCCCTCGAACCCGAAGGCGAGGACGGCCTGGACGCCATAGAACTCGGCCGGCGTGCGGAGGCCGCCAGCAGGCATCGTCCGACGGCGCACGCCACGGGCAGTGCCGGAGACGTCTACCTGTGCCACCCGTTCCTGGTGCACGCCGGCCAGCCCCACCTGGGACGCCATCCGCGCTTCCTGGGCCAACCGAAGCTGGACCCGTCCGGCCCGCTCCGTCTCGACGGCGGCGGGTCGCCGGTCGAGACCGCGATCAGGCGGGCCCTCGGCCGGTGACCGAGGTCCGACTCAGTCCCAGGCGCCGGAGGCGGCGGCCCGTTCGACGTAGTCGGCGAACGGGCGGGGGCTCGCGGCCGATGGCGCGCCGCACGCCGTCGCTCAGGTGGTCCCCGGCCCCGTCCCGCATGGCCTCCAGCAGGACGGCCAGCGTCCCGCCCGGCTTCGCGGGCACCCCTTGGTCCCTGAGCGTCAGGGCCGGTTCGCCGCCGTACATTCCAGGACGCCGCAGAGCGAGGTTCATCTCGTCGATGAGGTGGGCGCGTATCTCGGTCGCAGACGCGAGTCCGCCCGACGTGGTCATGTCCTCGCGACTCCTGATGTGATCCCGGGGCCTGCCAAAACGCTTGATTTTAAGCCGTAGGCCGGAAAAGTGCTCGCCTACCTGACCGAGGACCCGGACGACCCGATCGTCTTCTTCCACCTGTGGAACGGCACCTGGCCGCCCGAGCGCGATGAAGCCGTCATCCTCGCCGTGCGTTTCGGGGACGGCCCGTTCAGCGAGACCTTCACCTACACCCGAAGGCGACCGCCGCAAACCCGAACGTCCCCGATCACCCTTCGAAGCGTGATACCCGTCGGCACGTAACCGCCGGGCCAGGGGGTGTTTCATAAGTCTTGTCCGTCGCGCAGCAGGACAGCAGGCTTATGAAACACCCCCCCTAGCTCAGGCCGGCTTGCGGTGTTGATAGTGGCACGCGACGCGGACGCGGCTGCCGCAGCGCTCATCGCGTTCTTCCCGGAGCCCGGCGCCCATGCCCACCTACGCGATGTCCCGGACGCCGAACTCCACCTGTTGGACACCGGCCATTTCGCCCTCGAGACCCGCCTGCCGCAGATCGGCCCACTCATCGACGGTTTCCTGGACCGGGCATGGAGGCCGATCGCGGCGCGAAAACGCGTCGACCATCCAGCCGGGCGCTTGCACAATGAAGCATGGCTGAAGATGCCGACGGCGGCGACCGCATCGATGCGCTGCCGCTTCATCGCAGGGTGAGCGGGGTCTCGGATTCAAGGTGGGTCAGCTTCTCGGGGTTGCGGACGAAGTAGAGGCCGGTGATGCGGGCGCCTTCGACACGGATCGCCAGGACGCCCTCGAGCTCGCCGTCCAGGCGGACCAGGAGTGCCGGGTTGCCGTTGACCACGGTGGAATCACAGGTGATCGTGCCCTCGGTCTTGCCGGTGCCGCCGAGGTAGAAGCGGACCACCTTCTCGGCGCCGATGACCGGCTTCAGCGCGGCCCGCTTGACGCCGCCGCCATCGCTCATCAGGACGACCTCCGGGGCGAGCACGTCGAGCAGGCCCTGCGGGTCCCCGGTTTCGAACGCGCGCTGGAAGGCCTCCACGGCCGCCCGGGTCTGGCTTGGGGAGACCACCTGGCGAGGGCGGCGGGCCTCGACGTGCCGGCGGGCGCGGTGCGCGATCTGGCGGACGGCCGCGGGGCTCTTGCCGACGGCCTCGGCGATCTCGCCGTAGCCGACGTCGAACACCTCGCGCAGCACGAACACCACCCGCTCGGTCGGCGAGAGCCTCTCCAGGACGAGCATCATCGCCATCGACACGCTCTCGGCGAGCTCGACATCCTCGGCCACGTCCGGCGTGGTGAGCAGCGGCTCGGGCAGCCACTGCCCGATATATGCCTCCTTGCGGCGCTTCAGGGTGCGCAGCCGGTTGAGCGATTGGCGGGTCGTGATCCGGACCAAGTAGGCGCGCTGGTCGTGCACCTGCGCCAGGTCGACCTTGACCCACCGCAGCCAGGTTTCCTGCAGGACGTCTTCGGCGTCGGTGGCCGATCCGAGGATCTCGTAGGCGACGGTGAACAGCAGATTGCGGTGGGCGACGAAGGTCTCGGTCGCCGGGTCGGTGCCGTGCTCGCTCACATCTCGTGCCCTCTCCTCAGTAGCCGCCGCATCCACAGCAGGGTCCTCTTTCGTTGGTAGCCATTCGATCCGATTGGAGCGGTCGAGAGTGAGACACCACCCGGTGCGCGGCTGTGACAGATCGAGCCGATGACCGGATGTCGTGTGGCGCCGCCCCTGCCGCGGGCGCCGCCGCACGACATGCAGTCCGGACGGGACCGGCTAGGGCCCGTTCAGCGGGTGGCCGGCGCCTCGCCGCGCTTGCCCTGCAGCAGTTGCCGGCGCTTGGCATCCTTGACCGGCCAGGTGTGGGAACCGGGCTTGCGTGCCTCGTCCGCCAGCTGCTTGATGGTGCTCTTGCAAGTGGATTCCTTGAGCTTGGCGCCGAGTCGGCCGCTCAGGTGAAGCCTCGTCGCGGTGTCGTTCCTGTGGGCGAGTTGAAAGATGCCAGCCCGGCGGCCCAGGCTGACGCACATGGCGGCGATCCCCTTGCTGAAATCCGCGGGTCGCTCCCCCGCTATCCGGCTCAGGACCGTGTCGGCGGCGTGCGAGCCCAGAGGAAGCGCGGCCTGGCAGCTCATCCGCAACGGCAGGCCTGATGGGGCCGCCGCATCCCCGGTCGCGACGATCCGCTCATCGTCCACGCTCGTCAACGTCTCGTCGGTGAGCAGGCGCCCCAAAACGTCGGTGCTCAGCCCGCTGCGGCCGGCCAGGGCCGGAACGCCGAAGCCTGCGGTCCAGATCGTCACCGTGCTCGGCAGCTCGCGGCCGTCACTGAGCCGCACGGCATCGCGTGTCACAGTGGTCACCTTCGCGCCGGGGCCGTCGAGCACGGTCACACCGAGCTCGGACAACCCCTTGGCCACCGAGCGCCGCCCCCGCGGATGCAGGTACGGGCCGAGCTGCTCGCCGCACACCAGCGTCACGGTGCGGCCCAGCTCCGCGAGCTCGGCAGCGGTCTCGATACCGAGCGGACCGCCACCGACCACCGTCACCGAGGCGGTAGCGGGTGCGCCGTCGACGACGGACCGCAGTCGCCGCGCCTCTTCCAAGCCGGCGAGCGGATAAGCGAACTCGGCCACTCCGGGCACGCCCGGGTCAGCACTGACACTGCCCACCGCGTAGATCAGATAGTCGTATTCGAGGGGGTCGCCGGTCTCCAGCGTGACGCTGCGCCCGGCCGCGTCGATCCGCGTCACGGTGTCGACCACCAGCCGGACGCCCTCGGCCAGGATCTCTCGGTAGTCGACCACCGCGTCGTCGGAGCCGCCCACCAGCTGGTGCAGGCGGACCCGCTCGACGAAGGTCGGGCGCGGGTTGACCAGCGTCACGGTCACGTCGTCGCGCTGCGTCAGGCGATCGGCGGCCATGACGCCGGCGTACCCGCCGCCGATCACGACCACCTTGGTGTTCCCGGTCATGGTGTCTACTCCGTTCCAGGGGGTTCAGGCACAAGACACCGCATGACCGATCGTTTGTGACATGCGTGAGGCAGATCACCCCCACAGGCGTGGGCTCGGCTACCGGGCTCAGCCCCCTTCAGCGCCGCTGCCGTCCCAGGCTGAAGGGCGTGACACAGACTGCTCATCAGCCGCGTCCGTCCAGCTCGCCGACCACCGCGCGAGAGACGACTAGGCGTGAAGGACGGCTCGTTCCGCTCCGCCATGCTGTCCCTGCCGGAGGAAGCGGAATGCGAGGAGGGCCTGCCAGGACCAAGCGATCGTGATGGCGATGCGCTGAAACAGCCCCGCGAGATCACCTTGGTCTCCCGCCTGACCGAAGGTGACGCTGGAGACCACCATGGCCGTCGCGAAGCCAAGGGCGCTGAGACCGCAGCAGAGCCGCCAAAGAGGCGGGCCCGAGCGTGCGGACACGAAGCAGGCGGCAGTGAGTGCGATAAAGCCGGCCAGCGAGAGGTAGTCGTGCAGCACACCATGCGTAGTGGGTTGGGGGAGCCGGTCGGGGGTTCCGAGCGGGTAGCCGCCGATCGGATCGGCCACGAAGATGCCGGCGCCGAGCAGGCCGGTCGCCCACAGGCCGATGAGGAGCGGTCCCCAGGCCGAGCGCTGCGACGAACGGTGCACGCCGACGGCGAACGCCATCGTCAGCGCGGCGGCGAGGAGGAAGTTGAGGATCTGTAGCCAGCCGCGTTCTCCCAGGGCCAGCGAGCTCACCGGATGGCGTAGCGGGTCGTAGTCCGCGCGAGTGGCGCCTTCGGCGAGATAGATGAGCGTGAACAGCGGGCCGGCGATCGCTCCGCACAACAGCAACGTCCGTGACTGGAACCCCATGGTGTCAATGTAAGTTGACACCATGGGGCTGTCAACCTTGGTTGACATACTTCCCTCGTGCGGTCACACCCCGCTAAGAGGTCCGGGCGGGGTTTGCACCACCGCTGTTTCCGAGTCGGTGGGCGATCAGCAACATCCCGCACGCTCCTCTACCGGGACCGATGAGTTTCGGTTGTTGCCCCGGTCCTCTTCGCTGAACGCGTACAACGTTGCTGAGGGGTAGAGATGCGGGACCTGGTGGTCACCGAGAACATCACGCTGGACGGGGTCATCGACGCTGCAGGGGGCTGGTTCAGCGTCGCCGGTGAGGAGGGTGTCGATCAGTCCGACATCGTGGAGGCGCTGGCCGAGCAGTCGAACGGGGCCGATGCCTTCCTGACCGGGCGGGTGACGTTCGAGGACATGCGGGGCTACTGGCCCGAGCAGGCCGACGACACCACGGGCGTCAGCGACTACCTGAACAGGGTGTCCAAGTACGTGGTCTCCAGCACGATGGGCGACCCGGGGTGGGAGAACTCCACCGTGCTGAGCGGGCCGCTGGAGGAGGAGATCCGGGCGCTCAAGGAGCGGCCGGGCAAGGACATCGTCACGACCGGCAGCATCACGCTGGTCCACTCGTTGATCGCCGCCGGGCTGGTCGACGAGTTCCGGCTCTTTGTGCATCCGGTGGTGCTGGGACGTGGCGCGCGGTTGTTCGAAGGCGAGGGGATTCCGGAGCTGCGGATGGTGGAGGCCCGGCCGTTCCGGTCCGGTGTCGTGCTGCTGCGCTACCGGCGCTGACCGTGCGGGGGCGGCGGCGGGCCGCCGCCCCCTCGGCGTTACCTGAGGTGGTAGCGGGCGGTTTCCTCGTTTGCGTTCAACCGATCGAATCCCGCCTTCTCCAGGACCCGGATCGACGGCGGGTTCGCGAGTTCCACATCGGCGTACACCGTGTGGACGCCCGGGACGGTCAGAGCGTGCCCGGCCAGGGCGCGGGCGGCCTCGGGGGCGTAGCCGAGGCCCCGCCGGGACGGGACGACGCCGTACCCGATCTCCAGGGTGCCGTCGCGGGGCGGCCAGAACAGCCCGATGGAGCCGACCACCAGGCCGGTGTCCCGTTCGACGATCTGGTGCTGCCCGTCGGGGTGCTCGGCGACGACCCCGGCGATGACGCGGTCGCCTTCGGCGGGGAAGTCCGTCGCCCAGTGCGGCAGCCGGACGTTTTCGAGGACGGCGGTGATGTCCTCGGCGGGCCAGGCTCGCAGGACGAGACGGGCGGTGGTCAAGGGTTGGGAGGACACATGATCTCCTGGTCGTTCCGGAACGACCCGGGCCGCGTCAGTCTCGCACGGGCCGGGAAAGGGCATGCCGATGACGGCCGGCGGCGGCCATATTCATCAACCTCCCTGGTCCCGGGACGATCATGTGATCTCGGCACGTTAGCAGGTGGTTAGATGAGGGGCCATGGACGTGACGACGGACGTGCTCGGGCCGGGGTACGAGGCGATCGAGTTGCCGCTCGGCGAGGACGCCGAGGGAGACGTCGTCGCCACGCTCGTGCGGCGCCGCCGCACCGATCCCTCCCGCCGCGCCGTGCTGTACGTGCACGGCTTCGTCGACTACTTCTTTCAGAAGCACCTGGCCGACTTCTACGTCGAGCGGGGCTTCGACTTCTACGCCCTTGACCTGCGCAAGTACGGGCGGTCGCTGCGGCCCCACCAGACGCCCAACGTCGTGCAGAGCCTCAGTGACTACTTTCCGGAGATCGATGAGGCGGTGCGGATCGTCCGGGAGGAGGACGGGCACGACGTCCTGCTGCTCAACGGCCATTCCACAGGCGGCCTTGTGGCGGCGCTGTGGGCGGACCGGGTGAAGGGGCGCGGGCTGGTCGACGGGGTGTTCCTCAACAGCCCCTTCGTGGAACTCAACGAGCCGCTGGTGATGCGGAAGCTGGGCGCGGGCCTGGCCAGGGCACTGGGGCGGCGGTTCCCGAAGGTCAAGCTGCCCGCCGGGGTGTCCGAGCTCTACCCGCGCAGCATCCACCGCGACCACGACGGCGAGTGGGAGTTCGATCTGGAGTGGAAGCCGCTGCTGGGCTTCCCGGTGCGGGCCGGGTGGCTGGCCGCCGTGCGGCGCGGGCAGCTGCGCCTGCACGCCGGGCTCGGCATCGACGTGCCGGTGCTGGTGATGGCGTCGGAGCGCAGCGTCAAGCCCAAGCCGGGCGTCGCCGACCTGTCCAGTGCGGACGCGGTCCTGGACGTGGAGCACATGGCGCGCTGGGCGCCGCGCCTGGGCGGCCATGTGACGCTGGTGCGGATCGAGGGCGGGCTGCACGACCTGGTGCTGTCGGCCGAGCCCGTCAGGGAGCGGGTCTTCGCCGAGCTCGACCGCTGGATGACCGGCTACCTCGGCTGATCAGTCGAGGATCTTCGACAGGTCGAAGTCGTCGAAGTCGGTCACGTTCTGCTGGGCCGCGTTGCCGCCCCGCTCGATGATCAACCCGGCCCAGCCGTGCGACAGCGGACGGTCGGTGTCGGTGTGGTCGAGCACCAGCTCGCCGTTCACCCAGAACCGCAGCTTGATCTCCTTGTGGTCCTTGCCGGGCTCGCACGCGATCTGCAGCCGGTTGGGGCCCTTCTCCTTGAAGCCGGGCACCTCATCGACGTTGGAGAGTTCCTTGGTGCCCTGCGCACCGGCCTGCTTGCGCAGCATCGCGCCCTTGCCGTCCTTGCGGACCAGGAAGGCGTACATCCACTTGGCGCTGCTGTTCTCGTTGCCCCGGCACAGCAGGCCGTACCGGCTGTCGGGACCGCCCTGCACGACCGTGGCGGTGGCGGTGACCAGCATCCGCTGCGGCATCGAGTCGGCCCGCTCCCTGGGGACCAAGCGCACGCGCGACTGGTCGACGCTGTTGGTGTCCAGGCGGTACTTGCCGTCCTTATACCCGTACTGGCCGGTGAACGTGGAGCCGCCGCCCCAGCCCGAGTCGGAGTCGGAGAACTCGTCGGCGAACTCGGTGGCCACCTTCTCGGGCGGCGGGTCCGAGCCGAGGACCGTGACCAGGAGCACGACGGCCGCCACCACGGCCATGACCGCCGCCCCGCCGATGGTCAGGCGCTTGTGCGGGAGGCGCCAGTGCAGGCCGTGCCGGGACGAGGGCGGCGGCGCGGCCGGCGCGGCCGGCGGCGCGGGCGGCTGCTGCCACAACGGAGTCTGCACCACGTCGTCGCGGGTGGGCCCGGCGCCCGGCGGGTCCGCGGCCGGACCGTGCCAGCTCGACTGGACGGTCTCGGCCAGCCGCTCCGGGTCGGCCTGCGCGTGCCCGACCAGCCGGGCCAGCAGCTCCTGCACCGAGGGGCGGTTGCGCGGGTCCTTGTCGAGCGCGGCGGCGACCACGTCCTTCAGCGCGGGATCGAGGCCGTCCAGCTTGGGCGGGTCGTGCGCCACCCGGTAGAAGATCTCTGGGACGGTGCTGCCCGTGAACGGGGCGTGGCCGGTGCCCGCGTAGGCCACCACGCAGCCCCACGAGAACACGTCCGAGGCGGGCGTCACGGCCTCGCCGCGCAGCAGTTCGGGCGGCAGGTAGTTGGGGGTGCCGACGAACTGCCCGGTGCGGGTGGGGCCGTCGGAGGCGTCCAGCGCCCGCGCGATCCCGAAGTCGATCACCCGCGGGCCGGTCGCGGACAGCAGCACGTTGGCGGGCTTGAGGTCGCGGTGCACGATCCCCGCGCCGTGGATCGCCGCCAGCGCCGTCGCCACCCCGACCGCCAGGCCCTCCAGGTCGGAGCCGCGCAGCGCGCCGCGCTCGGCCACCGCGCTCTCCAGGCTCGGGCCCTCGATGTACTCGGTGACGACGTACAGCGGTTCGCGGTCGAGTTCGGCGTCCAGTACCGGGGCGGTGCAGAAGCGGCGCACCAGCCGGGCCGCGGTCACCTCGCGCCGGAACCGCTGCCGGAAGGCGTCCTCGCTGGCCAGCTCGGGGTTGATCACCTTGACGGCGACGTGGTTCCCGGAGGTGTCGTCGGCCAGGAAGACCGTGCCCATGCCGCCGCGGCCGAGCCGGGCCAGTAGCCGGTAGTCACCGAGTTCGCGCGGATCCTCCGGCCCCAGGGCCCCGGAGTTCTCGCCCAGATGCGTGGTCATCGTCCACAAACCTTAGCGGCAGTCCTGGTATGTCGTGCTTGTATGGGTGAGCTCAGAGCCAGCCCGGCAGGTCCTCGCGGGCCATCGCCACGATCCGCTCCACCCGGGCGGAGATCTCGGCCGCGTCCTGGAGGCCGCGGCGCGCGCAGTCCTCGAACGCCACCCGGGCCGCGGCGACGTGGAACGCCACCAGCAGCCGCGGCCGGATGTCGGCGTCCGGATCGACGCCCTGCCGTTCCGCGATCAGCTTCACCAACTGGCCCTCCGCCGCGGAGTGCCGCGCCATCTGCGCCGCCATCAGCGGCGGGTTGGCCTCGATCACCTTGTGGACCTTGCGGAACCGGACGGCGGCGGCCGGGTCGCCGGCGTGGACGGCCGCCAGCACCGCGCGCAGCGACTCGTACAGCGCGATGAGGGGCCGCTCGTCGGGCGGACGGGCGGCCAGCGCGTCCGCCATGAGCTTGTCGTAACCGGCCAGGAAGCCGGTGACCACGTCCTCCTTCGTCGCGAAGTAGCGGAAGAAGGTGCGTTGCGACACCTCGACGGCCGCCACGATCTCGTCGATCGTGGTGGCCTCGTAGCCCCGTTCGAGGAAGAGGTCGAGAGCCGCGTCCACCAGCGCCGTCCTGGTCCGCCGCTTCTTCAGCTCGCGCCGCATAGGGGGTTGTGTATCACGCGGGCGCATCCTCCCGCGGGCCGGAGTGCCTGGTGGGGCGCCAGGTGGGGGTGGGCGTAAGCATGTCATGACCCTTTGTAACGAGCAGATCACAGAAAGTGAGGGCAGGAAGTGGGTGCGCCCACCTTCCCGGAACACCCGAGGCGATCTCCCGTCTCGGGCATGCTGGAGGTGGTCGCCGGTTGTCGCCGTCCGGATACCCCACGTCGCCGGACGGCCCGGGCTTCACACCAGAGGCGGATGATCGTGGCTGTAGTCGGTGCACAGGAGTTCGCCGAGGTCCGGCGCCATCACCTCGCGGCGCTCGCGTACGAGGTCGAGGCCCGCGGCCTGCTGTGGCGGCTGGCCGGCCCCGAGGAGTCGGTGCTGACCGTGCTGGGTCCGCGGACCCGCCGCCGGGCCATGGTCGTGGCCACCCCTGCCGGGGACGGCTGGAGCTACCTGTGGACGGGGGGCGGGATCGCCGACGTGGGCGAGGTCGCGGCCGTCGCCGACCGGCTCGCCCGGCTGCTCGGCTGAGCCGTCCCGGCACCTCGCGCGCCCATTCCGCGGCCGCCCCGGCGTGTCCGGCATCGCCGGTTTGACCTGGGCTTTCGCGGGTATTCGCGGATCAAGCCCGGGGTGATCCCGCCTTGCCTCGCGGGGGTCGCCTTCCCTAGACTCGACTGCGAACGTATGTTCGAGACAGACCGCATGCCTTCCCCTGTGCGGTGATCGACACGACGCAGAGGGCGGGGGAGGCAGATGACGCGCGTGTTCGGCGACCCGGTCGAGGTCTGGACGACCGACGGCCGTCCGGTCCGGTTCGTCTGGCGAGGGCGGCTCTACAGCGTCCGGCGGGTGCTGGAGCACTGGGTCACCACCCGGGACTGGTGGCGCGAACAGCAGCCGGAGGCGGAGGTGACGGGCGAGCGGGAGTTCTGGCGGGTCGAGGCGACGCCCGACCGGGAGATCGGCGTGTACGAGCTGCGCTACGACGCGGCCACCGAAGGGTGGATGCTGTCCCGGGTGTGGGATTGAGGCGCCGTGCACCTGCATGTCGCCTCCTCCTACTCGCTGCGCTTCGGTGTCGCACCGCCGCGCGCGCTCGCCGCGCGCGCCGCCGAGCTGGGCATGGAGACCCTCGCCCTCACCGACCGCGACGGCCTGTACGGCGCGGTCAAGCACGTGCGGGCGTGCCGGGACGCGGGGCTGCGGCCCGTCCTGGGCGCCGACCTCACTGTCGCGCCCGACACCGGGGCCGGCGCGCCGGAGGGCGAGGAGCGGATCGTGGTGCTCGCCACCGGCAAGCGCGGATGGGCCTCGCTGTGCCGCCTGGTCACCGCGGCGCACCTGGCGGGGGAGCGCGGCCGGCCCGTCACGACCAGGGAGCTGGTCGGCGCGCACGCCGACGGGCTGGTGGTCCTGCTCGGGCCCCGGTCGGACGTGGGACGCGCCATCGCCATGCGCCGTCCCGACCTGGCCGCCGCACGGCTGGCGGCCTGGCGGGAGACCGCCGAGACGGTGCTCGAGATCGTCGACCACCACGGCAAGGGGGAGGGCCACCGCGCGGCGCGGATGCTCGCCCTGGCCCGGGAGTCGGGCGTCCCGGCGGTGCTGGCCAACGCGGTCCGCTACCTCGACCCGGCCGACTACCCGGTCGCGCAGGTGCTCGACGTGGCGCGCCGGCTCGCCCCGCTGCACCGCCGGCACCTGGACGACCAGACCGGCCACGCCTACCTCAAGTCGATCCCGCAGATGCGCCGCGTCGCGGAGCTGGTCTGCGGGGCCGACGCCGCGCCCGAGCTGCTGGCGGAGACCCGGCGGCTGTCGGAGCGCTGCGCCCTCGACCCCGGCCGCGACCTCGGCATGGACCGCGTCCACCTGCCCGACACCGGCGACGACCCGCACGGCCGGCTGGTGGCGCGGTGCGGGGAGGGGCTGGCGCGGCGCGGGCTGGAGCGCTCCGCGGAGGCGGCCCGGCGGCTGGCGCACGAGCTGGGCATCATCGCCCGCAAGGGCCTGGCGTCCTACTTCCTCACCGTCGCCGAGGCGGCCCGGCTGATCCGCTCGCTCGGCATCCGCTGCGCCATCCGCGGCTCCGGCGCCGGCAGCCTGGTCAACTACCTGCTCGGCATCGGCGACCTCGACCCGCTCGCGCACGACCTGGTGATGGAGCGGTTCCTGGCCGACAGCCGGCCCGGCCTGCCCGACATCGACCTCGACGTGGAGTCGGCGCGGCGGCTGGACGCCTACCGGGCGCTGTTCGACCGGTTCGGCGCCGACGACGTCGCCTGCGTGTCGATGATGGAGACCTACCGGGCGCGCAGCGCCATCCGCGACGTGGGCGGCGCGGTCGGGCTGCCGCCCGCCGAGATCGACGCGATCGCCAAGGCGTTCCCGCAGGTCCGGGCCCGGCAGATCCGCACCGCCCTGCACGACCTGCCCGAGCTGCGGCAGAGCGGCCTGGCGCACGGGCGGCTGGAGGTGCTGTTCCGGATCGCCGAGCGGCTCGACGGCCTGCCTCGCCACATCGCGATGCACCCCTGCGGCGTCCTGCTGTCCAACAGCACGCTGCGCGACCGCACGCCGCTGGAGCGCAGCATGATCGACTTCCCGATGAGCCAGTTCGACAAGGACGACGTCGAGGCCATGGGGCTGCTCAAACTGGACGTCCTCGGGGTGCGGATGCAGTCGGCGATGGCGCACGCGGTGGCCGAGATCGACCGGACCGGCGGCGGCCGGGTCGACCTGGAGGCCGTCCCGCACGACGACGCCGCCACCTACGAGATGATCTGCACGTCCCGCACGCTCGGCTGCTTCCAGATCGAGTCGCCCGGGCAGCGCGAGCTGGTCGGCAAGCTGCGCCCGCGCACCATGGGCGACCTGGTCATCGACATCTCGCTGTTCCGCCCCGGGCCGGTCAACTCCGACATGGTCTCGCCGTTCCTGGAGGCCCGGCACGGCCGCCGCGACCCCGTCTACCCGCACCCCGACCTGGTCGGGCCGCTGCGGGAGAGCCTCGGGGTGGTGGTGTTCCACGAGCAGGTGCTGCGCGTCCTCGACACCATGACCGGCTGCGGCCTGTCCGACGCCGAGGCGGCCCGCCGCGCCCTGGCCGACGAGCGGGGCCAGGCCGAGGTCGGCGCATGGTTCCGCGAACGCGCCCTGGACCGCGGCTACGAC
Source organism: Actinomadura vinacea (assembly GCF_039532545.1). Classification (NCBI taxonomy): domain Bacteria; kingdom Bacillati; phylum Actinomycetota; class Actinomycetes; order Streptosporangiales; family Thermomonosporaceae; genus Actinomadura; species Actinomadura vinacea. The sequence continues at coordinate 58,965 of NZ_BAAARW010000023.1, forward strand.
GAGACGACGGTCGCGAAGGTGTGGAAGACGCTCACCGCGTTCGGCGCGTTCGGGTTCTGCAAGGCGCACGCCGCCTCGTTCGCCCTCCCCACCTACCAGTCGGCCTGGCTGAAACGGCACCATCCCGCGGCGTTCTACGCGGGCGTCCTCACCCACGACCCCGGCATGTACCCCAAGCGGGTCATCCTCGACGACGCCCGGCACTTCGGCGTCCCGATCCTGCCGCTGGACGTCGACCACTCCGCCGCCGCCTGGCGGATCGAACCCGCCCCCGGCTCCCCGGACGGCTTCGGCATCCGGGTCGCGCTGAGCGAGGTGCGCGGCATCAGCGGCGCCGAGACGGAACGCATCCTCGCCGGGCGCCCCTACCGCTCGCTGACCGACTTCTGGCGGCGCGCCCACGTCTCCCGGCCCGTCACCGAACGCCTCGTGCTGGCCGGCGCCTTCGACGCCCGCTACGGCATCGGCGCCTCTCCCGCCCCGGTGGACGGCGTGCCGTCCCGCCGCGACCTGCTCGTCCGGGTCGGGGCGCTCGACCGTTCATCGGCGCGGCCCGGCGGCGGAGCGGTCGAGGGGCAGCTGCCCCTGGAGGACACCATGGCGGAAGGGGACGGGGCCGGCACGTTCGAACCGCTCCCGATCGGCGAACTGCCGCCGATGACCCCCGGCGAGATGGTCGAGGCGGAGCTGGAGATCCTCGGCATGGACGTCAGCCGGCACGTGCTGAGCTTCTACGCCGGGCTGCTCGACCGGCTCGGCGTCGTCCGCGCCCGCGACCTGCCCGGCCGCCGCGCCGGCGAGGAACTGCTGGTCGCGGGCGTCAAGGTCGCCACCCAGACCCCGGCGGTACGGTCCGGGCAGCGGGTCATCTTCGCCACCCTCGACGACTCCACCGGCCCGGTCGACCTGGCCTTCTTCGAGTCGGTGCAGGACCGGTGCGCCGCCACCGTCTTCGGGTCGTGGCTGCTGGTCGTGCGGGGCAGGCTGCGCCGTCCGGGCGGACGGGCGGTGTCGCTGACCGGCGCCGACTGCTGGGACCTGGCGGCCCTGTACGAGGCGTGGCGGCAGGGCGGCGACGAGGAACTGCGCCGGGCGATGGCGCCCGCGCGGCAGGGGGAGGGCCCGGCGCGGCCGGCCGTCCGCCGCGTCCTGTACGCCAACGGCTTCGCGATGTCCCCCTACTCCGACATCGGCCACGCCGGCGAGGCCGTCAAGCGGCCGCCGGGCCGGCTCTGGCACGCCAGCGGCGGCAGCTCCGGGCCCGTCCCGCCCTGAGCCGGGGGGCGGGGCTTACGCGTCCCGGCCGATCTGCAGGCGGGTGATCTCGAAGACCGACGCCATGCACAGCGCGGCGGCCAGCGCGTCGCAGGCCGCCGCGGCCACCCCCAGATGCACCGAGAACCGCGCCTCCGCCAGCGTCTGCACGCCGCTGACCGCGAAGAGCCGGGCCAGGCCCACGCCGAACAGGACGAACGCCCACCACCCGGCCACGACCGTCGCGACCAGATGCCGCTGCGCCGTCCGGAACCGGCCGCTGTTGACCCACACGTCGTACACCAGCCGGGGCGGCACCCACAGGTTGGCCGCCGGGGTGATCCACCCGAACAGCACCCACCCGCGGCCGTGCCGGTGCGGGCCGGGGGACTGGCCGTACGCGCGCCACAGCCAGCCCAGGTACAGCAGCCCGGTCACCCCGGCCATGATCGCGCAGATCAGGAAGACGTCGGTGTAGGGCGCCAGCGCGTGCTCGGCGACCACCGGATCGTAGGTGTCGTGGGTGGCCTCGTGCAGCGGCTCGAGCAGCCGGATCAGGCTGAACCCCGAGCCGAGCGCGACGAAGGCGTTGAAGCCGAGCAGCATGAAGACGGCGACGCCGACCGACCGGAAGTCCCGGCGCCGCGCCCACGCCCCGCAGGCCGGGCACCTGGCGACCTCGGTCGGGATGATGTCGCCGCACAGCGCACACGGCATGATCGACACCTCCGAGGACGAGCGGTCTTTGCCGCCCGATGTTCGAAATCCTACGTACCTTTGACCCGCGCCGCCCACCGACGGTTCAAGGTTCAGCCGTGCGTCACCGCGCCCGTGGCGGCCGCCACGCCGATCGCGGCGAGCAGCGACCAGGCGGTCAGGCGGGGCAGCGAACCGGCCCGGAGCAGCCGTTCCGGGCGCAGCCCGGTGACCGCGACCAGCGCCCACCACTCGGCGGCGAGGGCGATCGTGCCGTGCAGCGAGCCGTAGCCGAGGACCGAGCAGTACAGCAGGACCCCGGGTGCGGTGAGCGCGTGGGCGAGCAGCGCCGTCCGGCGGACGAACCCGGACAGGCCGCGGCGCAGGCCCGCCGCGACCGCGCACCAGCCGGCGGCGGCGAGCAGCCAGAGGACCAGGACCGCCACGGGCACGCCGTTGAACGACTCCGGCACCGGCGCCGACCCCTCCCCGTATCCGGTTCGTACGTTCGATGAGCGGGCGTCAGCGCATGAGGCCCGACTCCCAGGCCCAGGCGGCGATCTCGACCCGGTTCCGCGCGCCGAGCTTGCGCTGGACACTGCCCAGGTGCGTCTTCACCGTGGAGAGCGAGACGAACAGCTCCGCGGCGATCTCGTCGTTGGTGCGGCCCCGCGCGACCAGCCGCACCACGTCCAGCTCGCGGCCGGTGAGCGCGTCCCGGGGCGGCGCCGGCCGCGCGGGGACGGCCAGCCGCTCCAGCAGCCGGACGGTGATCGACGGGGAGACCAGCGAGCCGCCGCCGGCCGCGGCCCGAACGGCCTCGACCAGCAGCGCCGGACCGGCGTCCTTGAGCAGGAAGCCGGTCGCGCCGCCGCGCAGCGCGCCGTAGACGTACTCGTCCATTTCGAAGGTGGTGACGATCACCACCCGCAGCGGATCGGGCACCTCCGGGCCGGCCACCAGCCGGGTCGCCTCCAGCCCGTCCATCCGCGGCATCCGGATGTCGAACAGGCACACCTCCGGGCGCAGCCGCCGGGCCAGCCGCACCGCCCGGTCCCCGTCGGCGGCCTCCCCGACCACCTCCATGTCCGGCTGCGAATCGATGATCATCCGGAATCCGGTCCGGACCATCTCCTGGTCGTCGGCGATCAGCACGCGGATGGTCACGGCACCGATTCTCTCAGGGGCCCGGGCCGCCGCGGGCGGGGATGACCGCCACGACCTCCCAGCCGCCCTCGGGACGCGGCCCGGCGCGCAGCCGCCCGCCGATCGCCTCGACCCGTTCGGACAGGCCCGCCAGCCCGAACCCGCCGGACGGCAGACGGCGGCCCCCGCCCCGGCCGTCGTCGCGCACCGCGACCTCCACCGCGCCGTCCGCAGGGGACGGCCGGGTCACGCTCACCTGCACGGCGGTGGCGTCGGAGGCGTGCTTGCGCGCGTTGGTCAACGCCTCCTGCACCACCCGGTGCACCGACGTGGCCGCCTCCGGGGGCAGGTCCCCGAGGCCGGGGTCCAGCGTCAGCTTGGCCGGCGGATCGGAGAACCGCGCGACCAGCTCCTCCACCTGCGCCAGCCCGGCGACGGGACGGGTCCCCGCGCCGGCGGGGGAGCCCGGGTCCCGCTGGGCCTCGCGCAGCAGCCCCACCATCCGGCGCATGGAGGTCAGCGCCTCGGTGCCGGCCGCCTCGATATCGCCGAGCATCCGGACGAGCCGCTCGGGGTCGTGCGCCGCGTCCGTCCCGGCGGTGAACCGCGCGGCCTGCGCCTGCACCACGATCCCGGTCACGTGGTGGGCCACGAAGTCGTGCAGGTCGCGGGCCAGTTCCAGGCGCTCGTCGCGGCGCGCGTCCGCCAGCGTCCGGGTCCGGCGCGCGTCCACCGCCCGCAGGTAGAGCCCGACGCCCAGGGCGACCCCCACCAGCACGGCCAGCGGGGCCGAGAACAGTATGAACGCCTTCACGGTGATGCGCAGCGGCAGCGCCACGACCGCCAGCGCGGACAGCGCGACCAGCGGGACCAGCCGCCGCGGCGGGGACCGCCACACCACCCGGGCGGTCAGCACCAGCAGCGCCAAGAGCTCGATCACGACGCTCGCATTGCCCATCGGGGCGTCGGCTGCCTTGATCAGCAGGGTCACCGCCAGCGACAGCGCGGCGGCGGTCGCCGTCCAGTGCTCCGTCCAGCGCGCCGCCAGCGCCCCCGCGCCCGCGAACCCGGAGAAGACGATCAACGCGCCCTCGCCCGGCTGGTCCGTCCCGATGGCGATCGCGCACAGCAACAGGTACAGAGCCGTGCAGACGCCCGCGGCGGCGCGCAGCAGGCACCCGCCGACCGACCCGACCCTCTCCAGGCGGGATCCCCGCTCGTCCATGGCAGGCAGGCTACGACCCGGCGCCGACGCGCGGATCGGCCATTCGGCCGATCACCGAGCCTTCCGGCCCCCGCGCCCGATGTCGCGGGCTCCGGGGACGGGTATTGGATGGTGCAGAACCAGCACGCCTTGCGGCACCGCCATTACCCTGGCCGCCCCGATGCGGCTTCGACTTTGCCCCCTAGCGCCGCGTGGCCTTGGCGACGACGAGCTTGTGGAAGGTCTTGGCGTCGACCGTCCCCGTCGACTTCAGGCCGGAAGTCTTCTTCTGGAAGCTCATCACGTTGTTCTTGGTCTCTTTGCCGAAAGCGCCGGTGGTCTGCTGGGCGTACCGCTTGCTGAGCAGAACCTGCACAGCCTTGACGCAGTTGTTCGTCTGGCCGTAGCGAATTTTGCTCGCGTTGTCGATGTACAGGCTGTGCCAGGTGACCGCGCCCACCTTGCCGTCCGCCTTCGCTGCGTGCTCCGCGTGCCCTGCCACCTGGTTCGTCTGGTACTTCACGACCTGTTTCGCGGTGTTGGATCCGAAGTTCCCGTTCAGCTGCGGGTTCCCTGGAATGCGGTAGCCGCTACAGTTGAGCATCAATTGCAGGGCGAGGACCTCCTTGCCCTTGGCCCCCTCCTTCCGCACCGTATGAGGGCCGTAGCCCTCATAGTATGCCTGTGTGTCGGCCGAGGTCGGCAAGGCCACCGCCGTACTCGCTGTGACGATCCCAGCGGCGGCCAGTCCCGTGGTCGTGACCCGCCTGATTTTCATTTACCCCCCTTTATGTCGAGCCTCGGGGCGCCGGCTCGGATCATGCACCCCATCCGACCGGTGGTGAACCGTCCCTTGCCGGGGTTGCTTCTTGGCGTAGGGGTACTTGGTCCTGGATTTGACCATCCCGTGGAAGGGCTTGGCGTTGACCACGCCTGTCGGGGGTAGCTGAGGTCATGGTTCGCCTGATATTCATTCGTTCCCCTTTATGTAGACCCTTCCTCTCTTTTTGTCTTTTGGTGAGCCGCTCCCTTTCTAGCATTACTCGACGGATTGGGGTATGTCATCCGAAGAATCTCAAGGGTGTGTACAAAAGTGCAAAAATGTCGTTTTGTTTGGTGACTTTGAGTCCGCGAAGTGTTGATTGTGTGACGACCGGCGCCGTGCCCTGGGCCGGTGCGCCGGCCTTGCTCGCGGTCACGGCCGTCGGGGGCGCTCGGGGTGGGGGTGCCGAGTTGCCCGGTGCTGCGCTCTGTCATCGCCGATCAGTCTCTGGGTGACCGAGGGTGACGGGCGGGGTGGGGGAACATGCGTTCGAAAAAATGTCGGTGGCGGGGCGTAAGTTAGCAGCGTGATTCGGGGTACACACCGGAATAAGCGTCGAACCGGTGAGCTTGTTCGATGCGTACCTCCGGGTACATCCCGTTCCGGCGGAGCGGGCCCTCAGGGGGAGGGCGCGTCCGCCGGGTCGCAGAAAGGGGTAGTGGCAGTGAGCGCAGCGACCGGCACCTTCCACCTCTCTCACCCGCGGCTGTACGGGCCCGCCGAGCGGACCGTCATCGAGCCGTGGCTCACCCAGCCGGCCCATCAGACGATGAACGCCTACGCCGAGGTGGCGCAGGCGGAGGTCGTCACCGCGGAGGACGCCGCCGCGCTGCTGGCCGTGGTCGAGAGGTTGCGCACTCCGCGGCCCGCGCACCGCACCGTGCTGGCAGAGGCCGCCTAGACGCCGCACCCGCCCGGAGTCCGACCCGCTTGCAGTGGGGAGGGGTGGAGATTCCGCCCCTCCCCTTTTCGTTGCCTGGCCGTCTCATATGGCAAGACATGTTTCTCGAATAGTGGGCGGCCGGTCTAATGTCGGGGCATCGGCGAGATGTGAGGGGTGATCCCGATGGCCTACGTCCACGGCCACCACGCGACGGTCCTGAGCTCCCATCAGTGGCGCACGGTGGAGAACTCGGCGGGCTACCTGATCGAGCACCTGCGTGCCGGGCTCGAGGTCCTGGACGTGGGGTGCGGCCCCGGCACGATCACCGCGGGGCTCGCCGAGCGCGTCGCGCCCGGCACGGTCACCGCCGTCGACGCCGCCGCCGAAATCCTGGAGGAGGCGCGGCGTACCGCCGCGGAGCGGGGTGTTCAGAACGTCGAGTTCGCGGTCGCCGATGTGCACGCGCTGGACTTTCCCGATGGCGCGTTCGACGTCGTCCATGCCCACCAGGTCCTGCAGCACGTGCCCGACCCGGTACGCGCGCTGGGCGAGATGCGCAGGGTGTGCCGTCCCGGGGGCGTGGTGGCGGTGCGCGACGCCGACTTCGGCGGCATGGTCTGGTACCCCCGTCCGCCCGGCATGGACGACTGGCTCCCCGTCTACTGCGAGGTGGCGCGCGCGAGCGGAGGGGAGCCCGAGGGGGGCCGCCGGCTGGTGGCGTGGGCGCGCGCCGCCGGCTTCACCGACGTCACCGCGAGCGCCTCCGCCTGGTGCTACTCCACGCCGGAGGAGCGCGAGTGGTGGAGCGGATCGTGGGGCGGCCGCATGGTCAGTTCGGACGTGGCGGAGCGGGCCGTGGCGGGCGGCCACGCCACCCGGGACGAGCTGGAGCGGATCCGCGCGGGCTGGAAGGAGTGGGCGGCCGCCGACGACGGCTGGTTCGCGGTCGTCCACGGCGAGATCCTCTGCCGGAAATGACGGTCCAGAATGACCGGAACGCCCGTTTTATTGACCGCACGGTCGATAGCGGCCTACGGTCGGCCCCATGCGCACCAGGGACCCGGCGGGCAAGCGGCGGGCGCTGGTGGCGGCGGGGCTGGCGCTGGCCGAACGGGACGGGCTCAGCGGGCTCAGCGTCAACCGGGTGGTCACGGCCGCGGGCATCGCCAAGGGCAGTTTCTTCCACCTCTTCGGCGACCGCGCGTCCTACCTGATCGAGCTGCACCGCGGCTTCCACGACCGGCTGGCGGCCCGCACCGCCGCGGCCATCGCGGGCGCCGAGCCGGGGGCGGGACGGCTTCTCACCGGCACCCGGGCCTATCTGGACGGCTGCCTGCGCGAGCGGGCCACCCGGGCGCTGCTCGTCGAGGCCCAGGCCGAGCCCGCGATCGTGGTGGAGGCGGCCCGCCGCGGCCGCATGTTCGCGCGGATCGCCGAGCCGGACTTCGCCGCGATGGGGTGCCCGCACCCGCCCGAGTCCGCCCGGCTCTGGGTTGTGATGGTCCGCGAGGTCGCGGTCGCCGAATCAGAGTCAGGAGCCGCGCTGGACGGGCTGCGTGCCGCGCTACGGCGCTATCTGGGGAGGGGAACGACATGATCAGACGGGTCGAGACCGCGCTGGGGGCGGTGGCGGTGACCGTGGCGGGCCAGGGGCCGCCCCTGTTGCTGCTGCACGCCAATCCGGGCTGCCACCGCGACTTCGACGCGGTCGTCCCCGCGCTGTCGCAGCGGTACACCACCTACGGCGTCGACTGGCCCGGGTACGGCGATTCGGCCCGCCCCGAGAGGACGCCGTCGGCGATGGCGTTCGCGGAGATCGTCCCGGAGATCGTCGACGCGCTCGGCCCGGACCCGGTCGCGCTGATCGGCAGCAGCGTGGGCGGCTACGCGGCGGCCCGGTTCGCGATCGAGCACCCGGACCGGGTGTCGGCGCTGGTGCTGGTCGGCAGCGGCGGGTTCACCACGCTCAACCCCGCCACCCGCGGCTTCATCCGGCTGATGGGCACCACCGTGTCGATGCGGCTGCTGTCGGGCCGGCTGCCCCGCTTCTACCTGCGCCGCCGCACCCCGGTGGTGCGCGAGATGATCGCCCGGGACGTCGCCCGCCGCCGCGACCCGGGCGCGAACGAAGTGGCGGCCGCGCTCTGGCGGAGCTTCGCCGCGCCCGAGCACGACCTGCGGGCGGGCGCCGAGACGATCACCGCGCCGACCCTGCTGGTCTGGGGCGCCCTCGATCCGATGGTCGGCATGGACGCCCCCGGCGTGCGCAGGGCGATACCCGGCGCGACCTGGCGGACGATGCCGACCGGCCACGCGCCGTTCGCCGAGGCGCCGGCGCGGTTCCTGGGGGCGGTGCTGCCGTTCCTGGACGCGGCCGTCGTCGCCGCTTAGAACGGGCCGGTCAGCTCGCCGAGCGCGTCGGTGAGCTTCAAGTTGTGCGAATAGTTCACCGGGACCGTGATGACCGAGACGCCGTCGCCGGCGAGCGCCTTGCGCAGCGTGGGCAGCAGCTCGCCGGCGGCGCCGATCCGGTGCCCCTTGGCCCCGAAGCTCTCGGCGTACTTGACGAAGTCGGGGTTGGCGAACTTGATCGCGGTGCTGCGGCCCAGCTCCAGGTCCATCTTCCACTCGATCAGGCCGTACGCGCCGTCCTCCCAGATCAGCACGGTGATCGGGACGTTCTCCCGGACCGCGGTCTCCAGCTCCTGGGAGTTCATCAGGAACGCGCCGTCGCCGGTGGCGGCCAGCACCCTGCGGTCGGGACGGGCCAGCTTGGCGGCGATCGCGCCCGGTACCGCGAACCCCATCGACGACAGCCCGTTGGAGACCAGCAGCGTGTTCGGCTCGTAGGTCGGGTACGTGCGGGCCATCCACATCTTCACCGCGCCGGTGTCGGCCAGCACGATGTCGTGGCGGCCCATCGCCTCCCGGATGTCGGAGACCACCCGCAGCGGCGACAGCGGGAAGCCGTCGTCGGCGCGGCCCCGCTCCAGCTCCTCCCGCAGCATCCGGCGGATCTTCCGGCCGGTGCCGTTGACGTCGAACCGGCGGTGCACCGACTCGGCGAGCGCGCGCAGCGACCGCGAGATGTCGCCCTGGATGCCGACCTCGACCGGGTAGTGGTCGTCCACCTCGGCGGCGGACCGGTGAATGTGGATGATCTTCTTGTCGGCGTCCGGGTTGACCTTGACCGGGTCGAACTCCTGCAGCTCGTACCCGACCGCGATCAGCACGTCCGCCTCGTCGAAGCCGTAGTTGACGTAGTCGTGGCGCATGAACCCGACCGCGCCGAGCGCGTGCGGGTGGTCGTCGGGGAAGACGCCCTTGCCGTTGAAGGTGGTCGCCACCGGCACCCCGAGCTGCTCGGCGAACCCGACCAGCGCCTGGGACGCGCCGTCGCGGGCGGCGCCGTGCCCGGCCAGCACGATCGGCCGCCGGGCCAGCGCGATGACGTCGGCGGCGCGGGCGATCTGCGCCGGGGACGGCTCCTGCGGCCGCACCACGTTGACCGGCAGCGGGCCCAGCCCGGACGGCACCGCGGCCTTCTCGACGTCCTCGGGGATGGCGAGGTAGACCGCGCCGGGCCGTTCGGTCTGCGCGGTCTTGAACGCCTTGCGGACCATCTCCGGCAGCGCCTCGGCGGTGGGCGCCAGCTCCGCCCACTTGGTGATCGGGCGGAACAGCGAGACCAGGTCGACGACCTGGTGCGACTCCTTGTAGATGCGGTCCAGCCCGACCTGCGCGGAGATCGCCACGACCGGGGTGCTGTTGGTGGTGGCGTCGGCCACCCCGAGCTGCAGGTTGATCGCGCCGGGGCCGAGCGTCGCCGAGGCCACCCCGGCCTTGCCGGTCAGCCTGCCGTAGATCTCGGCCATGAACGCCGCGCCCTGCTCGTGCCGGACCAGGACGTAGCGGATCGGCGAGTCGCGCAGCGCGTCGACGAAGTGGATGTTCTCCTCGCCGGGCAGTCCGAAGACGTACTCGACGCCCTCGGCCTCCAGCGTGCGGACCAGCAGCCGGGCGGCGCCTGCCTGCGCGGACATCGTCGTCCCCTCCCGTTTCCTCGACCTCGTGGGCATCGGCTACAGCACCGGCGGGGGACCGCTCATTCCCTCGCTCCCCATGCCCGGTCCAGGGGGATCGACCCGCGGCGCGGGTCAGCCGCGGACCAGGTCCCGGAGGGCGCGCAGCGTCGGCTCGTCCTTGACACCGCCGAGGAGCAGCGTGGTGACCGGGCTGTCGCGCCACAGCTGCAGCCGCTCCTTGATCCGGCCGATCGGGCCGAGCAGCGAGATCGAGTCGGCCAGCTCGTCCGGCACCGCGCGGATCGCCTCGTCCCGCCGTCCGGACAGGAACAGCTCCTGGACCCGCGCGGCCTGCTCGCCGTACCCGAGCCGGCCGATGAGGTCGAGATGGAAGTTGCGGTCCTTGGCGCCCATCCCCCCGATGTAGAACGCCAGCGGGATCTTGGCGAACTCCAGCGCGGCGGGCAGGTCGTCGGTGACGATCGTGGTGACGGTGGCGGCGATCTCGAAGCCGTCCGGGCGGCCCGCGAGCGACTCGCCGTAGACGGTGTCCACCTGCGCCGGGTCGATGAACATCGGCAGCCAGCCCTGCGCGATCTCCGCCGCCAGCGCCACGTTCTTCGGCCCTTCCGCGCCCAGGTAGAGCGGGATCTCCGGACGCACGGGATGGACGATCGACTTCAGCGGCTTGCCGAGGCCCGTGCCGCCCGGGTACGGCAGCGGGTGGTGCGGGCCGTCGTTGGTGACCGGCTCCGCGCGCCGCCAGACCTTGCGGAGGATGTCGAAGTACTCGCGGGTGCGGGCGAGCGGCTTGGGGAAGGGCACGCCGTACCAGCCCTCGACCACCTGCGGCCCGGACGCGCCGAGGCCGAGGGCGACCCGTCCGCCCGACAGCGCGTCGAGGGTGAGGGCGTGCATGGCGGTGGCGGCCGGGGTGCGGGCCGACATCTGCACCACGGCGGTGCCCAGCCCGATCCTGGACGTGCGGGCGGCGTACCAGGTGAGCGGGGTGAAGGCGTCCGAGCCGTAGGCCTCGGCGGTGAACACCGAGTCGTAGCCGAGCCGTTCGGCGGCCAGCACCGTCTCGGTGTGGTCCTCGGGGTCGCGCTGCCAGTACCCGACGTGGATGCCGAGCTTGAGTTCCGCGGTCATCGGTCGCCCTCCGCTCATCGACGCACCGCGATACTAGAACACGTTCTACTTCGTGTGCAGGGGCGGGGCCGGGCCGGGCCGCCCGTGGACGGCCCGAGGGGCCGCGCGTGATCGCCGCGACCCCTCGGGGAGACACCGCGTGACGCGGTCCGGATCGCCGGTCAGACGTTCCGGACGGCGGTGAGGAACCGGTCCCACTCGGCCCGCGAGAACTTCAGGGCCGGGCCGTGCGGATCCTGCGAATCGCGCACCGCCCGGCGGTCGCCGTTCAGGGCGGCGACCTCGACGCACTGATCGCCGCTCCCGCTGTGGGAGGACTTGCGCCATCGGGCTCGGGTGAGATCGTCGGACGGGTGGTTCACGGGCTGCTCCTTGCTGCCTCGGCGATGAGGTGCGCGGATTCCTCGGGGGCGAGGGCCGCCGCCGCGATCCGGGCGAAACGATCCCCATGTGATGCTATTGCCTCGGCGCTTTCAAGATAAACGTCGCCCATCGTCCCCTCTACGTAGGCGATATCGGGGTCGGCGGGGTCGGGAAACGAAAGGATCGTGAAACGTCCGTCAAGTCCGGCATGCTCCCTTATGTCGAACGGCAGCACCTGGAGGGTGATCTCGGGCCGGTCCGCCGCCTCCGCCAGCGCGGCCAGCTGCGCCGCCATGACCTCGTGCCCGCCGATCGGACGGCGCAGCACGCTCTCGTCGAAGATCAGGTGCACCCGCGGCGCCTGCTCGCGGTCCAGCAGCGCCTGCCGGGCCTTGCGGGCGTCGATCCGGCGCTCGATGTCCTCGGGGGTGGGCAGCAGCCGGCCCGCGGTGATCACGGCACGGGCGTAATCCTCCGTCTGGAGCAGCCCATGGATCAGCTGCGGGTCCCAGGTGCGGATCTGGGACGCCTCGTCCTCCAGGGCCACGTAACTGCCGGTGAACACGTCCGCGTAGGCGGTCCACCAGCCGCGCTGGCCCGCCTCCCGCGCCAGGTTGATGAGGGCGTCCCGCCCGGGGCTGGGCACGCCGTACAGGTTGAGTATGTCCGCGATGTCGTTGGGCTTGGGCCGGGTCTGCCCCGTCTCCAGCCGCGAGACGGTGGCCCGCGACCAGTCCAGCCGGTCCGCCACCTCCTGCAGGGTGAGCCCCTGCTCCTCTCGCAGCCTGCGAAGCTCCCGCGCCAGCCGGCGACCGCGCACCGTGGGCCGATAGGTCATGAGCCGAGAGTCTCCCGATTCGGTCCGTTCCGTACAACACAAATGACCATGCCGGTAACGGCAATCTGCCGAAGGATGTTGCGTGACTGAGATTCTCACGCAAAGCTGAGGAAATGTGACCGCATGTGAGCGGAACGTAACGGTGGCAGGAGGGTCCTGTGAAGACCTCGCCAGAGACGGTCGGCGCCGTCCGGGGCATCGCCGGTGCCGACGATCCCGAAGGTGGGCCCCCGACGCCCCGTTCCACCGGCGCGCGCGCCCGGGAGGGAGCCCCAGGGGAGGCGGCGGCACCGGTCGTCCCGGTGTACTGCGGGCCGCCGCTCGGGTGCGTCTGGGTGCTCCCTGAGGGCCCGGAGTGCGCGGGCTATGCCCGTGCCGTGCTGGGGGAGGCGCTGGCCGCGGCGGGCGCGCCCCGTGCCGCCATCGCCGACGCGCGGCTGATGGCCAGCGAGCTGGCCACCAACGCCTTCCAGCACGCGCCCGGCCACGGCCCGCACGAGCTGTGGCTCTACGCCGGTGCGCCCGGCGAGCGCACCGGCGCCGTCCCCGGCCAGGTGCGGTGCGCGGTCTTCGACCGCCAGGCCGCCGGCCGCCTGCCCGCCTACTCGTGGACCTCCGGCGACCACGGCCGCGGGCTGAGCATCGTCCGGGAGCTGTCGGACGGCCGCTGGGGCATACTCCGCACGCTGTCGCGGTGCGTGCCGCGGGTGCGCGGCAAGGCCGTCTGGTTCGCGATCCCCGCGGTCGTCCACCTCCCGGCCGAACTGCTCCACCCGCCGAACGGGAAGATCGTGCCCCTCCCGGCCACTGCGGTGCCGCCGCTCGGCTGACGCGCTGTGTTCATGCAATCCCGGCCCAGGACGCTCGCCTGGCGGCTCGCACCCTGACCGTGCTTGGTGCGAGCGCGACATCGCTTCGCGATCTGGCCGGTGCAGCTCGCCTCCGGCGTCGCCGCACCGGCCAGGTAGCGCGCTCGCGCGGTACCTGGGGCCACGTCGAGACAGGCCTTTGTAGAACACGTTCTTGACGTGGGGTCCGGGAAGGGCGCCGGAGCACTCTCACCCCTCCGCGGCTTGGGTCGTTTATGCCTGTATGTCATCCTGTGCAGGCGACGGAAGCGGAGGAACCCGGTGCGAATCCGGGGCTGTCCCGCAACTGTGACCATGGGGAGCTCCCCTCACGTACAGCCACGGCGGCGACGCTGGAAGGCTGAGGAGGAGTGGCGATCCGGGAGCCAGGAGACTCCGGCCGTCGAAGGGACGCGGGCACCGCCAAGCCTTGGGGGGCGTCCCTTGGAAGGACAGCCACGGGCGTGGACACCCGAGGGAAGGACGATGAGGCATGCCCTATCTGATGGGCCGATGAGCCGCGCGGGCGCCGACCGGCGGACCCACCGGGCGCGCTACCCCTTTTCCGCCGTCGTCGGCATGGACGATCTCAAGCTGGCCCTGCTCGTCAACGCGGTCTCGCCGGGCGTGGGCGGCGTCCTGGTCCGGGGCGAGAAGGGCACCGCCAAGTCGACGATCGTGCGGGCGCTGGCCGACCTGCTGCCATCGGTGCCGGTGGTGGCGGGCTGCCGCTTCTCCTGCGACCCCCGCGACCCCGACCCCGGCTGCCCGGACGGCCCGCACGCCGCCTTCGACGCCGAGGCGGACGAGGACGACGGGCTCGACGAGCTCGGCGAGGGCGGCGAGGACGGCGAGCCCGCGATCACCGTCCGGGCCGAACCGGCCCCCGCCGACCCTGCCCGGCCCGCCGGCGAGCCGGCCGGGATGCCCCACCGGCCCGCCCAGCTGGTCGAGCTGCCGGTAGGCGCGTCGGAGGACCGGCTCACCGGCTCCCTGGACATCGAGCGCGCGCTGACCGAGGGCGTGAAGGCCTATGAGCCCGGCCTGCTCGCGGCCGCGCACCGCGGCGTCCTGTACGTCGACGAGGTCAACCTGCTGCACGACCACCTGGTCGACCTGCTGCTGGACGCCGCCGCCATGGGCGAGTCGTACGTCGAGCGGGAGGGCGTGTCGGTCCGGCACGCCGCGCGCTTCCTGCTGGTCGGCACCATGAACCCGGAGGAGGGCGAGCTGCGCCCGCAGCTGCTCGACCGGTTCGGGCTGACCGTGGAGGTCGCCGCGAGCCGCGCCCCCGAGGAGCGCGCCGAGGTGGTGCGGCGGCGCCTGGACTACGAGCACGACCCGGTCCGGTTCGCCGCCCGCTGGCGGCTGGCCGAGGCGGAGCTGGCCGCGCGGATCGCCTCGGCGCAGTCGCGGCTGCCCCGGGTGGAGCTCACCGACGCCGCGCTCCGCCAGATCACCGCGGTCTGCGCCGCGTTCGAGGTGGACGGGCTGCGCGCCGACCTGGTCACGGCCCGCGCCGCGATGGCGCTGGCCGCCTGGCACCGGCGCACCGTGGTCACCGCCGAGGACGTGCGCACCGCGGCCCGGCTGGCGCTGCCGCACCGGCGCCGCCGCGACCCGTTCGACGCGCCCGGCCTGGACGAGGAGAAGCTCGACCGGATCCTGGAGGAGCACGCCGATCCCGCCGGGCCTCCGGAGACCGCGCCGCCGGAGCCCGAGCCGGAACCCGAGGCCGCCCCGGAGCCGGAGCCGTCGCGGGCCGACGACGGGCCGGAGGACGACGGTCCCGACGAGGGGCCCGACGACGACGGTCCCGGCGACGGGCCGCGCGGCGGTCCCGGCGGCCTGGACGGCGGAAGCGACGTGCTGAGCGCCCTGGACGCGCTGCTGAACGGCCAGTCCGTGAACGACGGCGAGCGCCCGGCCGACGAGCGCGTCCCCGCCGAGGACCCGGACGCCGGCGAGGGCGAGCCCGCCCAGGCCGGTGCCACGTTCCGGCCGCGGCTGTTCACCGTGCCCGGCACCGGCGTCGGCGCGCCCGGCCGCCGCTCCAAGGCGCGCACCCCGTTCGGGCGGGTCTCCGGGGCCCGGCCGGGCGCCCGCGGCCTGCACCTGAGCGCCACGCTGCACGCCGCCGCGCCGCACCAGCACGCCCGCGGCCGTACCGGTCCCGGGATCGTGATCGCCGCGGACGACCTGCGGGAGGCCGTCCGCGACGGCCGCGAGGGCAATCTGGTGCTGTTCGTGGTCGACGCCAGCGGCTCGATGGCCGCGCGGCGGCGGATGCGGGCGGTCAAGGGCGCCGTGCTCAGCCTGCTCCTGGACGCCTACCAGCGCCGCGACAAGATCGGGCTCATCACCTTCCGGGGCACCGGAGCCGAGCTGGCGCTGCCGCCGACGTCGTCGGTCGAGGCCGGGGCGCGGCGGCTGGAGCGGCTCCCCACCGGGGGCCGGACGCCGCTGGCGGCCGGGCTGCTGCGGGCCGCCGAGACGCTGCGGGTCGAGCAGGTCCGCGACCCGTCCCGCCGCGCGCTGCTGGTGCTGGTGACCGACGGCCGTGCCACGCACGGCCCCGACCCGTCCGCCGCCGCCGGGCTGCTGGCCGCGTCCGGGGTGGCGTCGGTGGTGGTCGACTGCGAGTCCGGCCCGGTACGGCTCGGCCTGGCGGCCGGGCTCGGCGAGCGGCTGGGCGCCGAGACGGTGCGGCTGGAGGAGCTCGGCTCCGACGACCTGGCCGGGGTCGTCCGCGCGTCCAGAAGGAACACGGCCGGGAAGGTGGCGTGAGCGAGCGATGCCGCAGGGCAAACCGGAGTACGTGCCCGAGGACGGGCTGACCACCAGGGAACGGCGCAACCGGCCGCTGGTGATCGTGCACACCGGCCCGGGGAAGGGCAAGTCGACCGCGGCGTTCGGGCTGGCGCTGCGCGCCTGGAACCAGGGCTGGCCGATCGGGGTGTTCCAGTTCGTGAAGTCGGCCAAGTGGCGGATCGGCGAGGAGCGGGCGCTGCGCGTCCTCGGCGACGGCGGCGAGGGCGGCCCGGTGACCTGGCACAAGATGGGCGAGGGCTGGTCGTGGATCCAGCGTCCGGGCACCGAGGCCGACCACGAGGCCGACGCCAGGGAGGGCTGGGCGCAGATCAAGCGCGATCTGGCGGCCGAGACGTACCGCTTCTACGTGCTGGACGAGTTCACCTACCCGATGAAGTGGGGCTGGATCGACGTCGAGGACGTCATCGCCGCGCTGCGGGACCGGCCGGGCTCCCAGCACGTGGTGATCACGGGCCGGGACGCCGACCCGCGGCTGCTGGAGGTCGCCGACCTGGTCACCGAGATGGGCAAGGTCAAGCACCCGATGGACCGCGGCCAGAAGGGCCAGAAGGGCATCGAGTGGTGATTCGCGCTCCCCGGATCGTGGTGGCCGCGCCCGCGTCGGGCTGCGGCAAGACGACCGTGGCCACCGGGCTGATGGCGGCGCTGGCCGCGCGCGGGACGGCCGTGTCGCCGCACAAGGTCGGCCCCGACTACATCGACCCGGGGTACCACGCGCTGGCCACCGGGCGTCCGGGCCGCAACCTCGACCCGTGGCTGACGTCGGAGGAGCTGGTCGTCCCGCTGTTCCTGCACGGCGCGGCGGGCGCCGAGGTGTCGGTGGTCGAGGGCGTGATGGGCCTGTACGACGGCGCCGCCGAGCAGGGCGGGTTCGCCTCGACCGCCCATGTCGCCGGGCTGCTGGACGCGCCGGTGGTGCTGGTGGTGGACGCGGCGGCGGCGGGCCGTTCGGTGGCGGCGACCGTGCACGGCTTCCGGACCTATGACGAAGGCGTGCGGCTGGGCGGGGTGATCCTCAACCGGATCGGCTCGGACGGGCACGAGCGGATGTGCCGCGACGCCGTCGAGGAGCTGGGCGTCCCGGTGCTGGGCGCGCTGCGCCGCCGCGAGGACGTGGCGACGCCGTCCCGCCATCTGGGACTCGTCCCGGCGGCGGAGCGGAGCGCGGAGGCGGTCGAGACGGTCCGGCGGCTCGGCGACCTGGTCGCCTCGTCTTGCGATCTGGACGCCGTGCTGGCCCTCGCCCGGAGCGCTCCGGCGCTGCGGGCCGAGCCGTGGGAACCGGGCGGGCAGGTGTCCGCCGGCGCTCCGGCGAGCGCCCGTCCCCGGATCGCGGTGGCGGGCGGTCCGGCGTTCACCTTCGGGTACGCGGAGAACGAGGAGTTGCTGGAGGCGGCGGGCGCCGAGGTCGTGCGGTTCGACCCGCTGCGCGACGAGCGGCTGCCCGGCGGCACCCGCGGCGTCGTGATCGGCGGCGGCTTCCCCGAGATGTACGCGTCCGAACTGTCGGAGAACGAGCCGCTGCGCCGCGCCCTCGCCGCCTTCTCGGCGGGCGGCGGCCCGGTGTACGCCGAATGCGCCGGGCTCCTCTATCTCGGCCGCGAGCTGGACGGAAGGCCCATGTGCGGCGTCCTGGACGAGGTGACCGCGACCATGGCGCCGCGGCTGACGCTCGGCTACCGGTCGGCCGTCGCGGTCTCCGACTCGGTGGTGGCCCGTACCGGGGAACGCGTGCGGGGCCACGAGTTCCACCGCACCGTCACCGACCCCCGCCACGGGAAGACGGCCGCGTGGCAGTGGACGACCGCGGGCCCCGACGGTTTCGTCCAGGGGGATTGCGTCGCGTCGTATCTGCATCTGCACTGGGCGGGGGAACCGCTGTTCGCCGAGCGGCTGGTGCGGGCGGCCTCCCGGAGCGGGACGGGCCGCGGCGAAGGAGGAGGGGACGCGTGACGACCTTCGACGCGGTGCCCGTCCTGGAGGGCGGGCGCGTGCGGCTGCGGCCCTACGGACCGGACGACGCCGATGTGCTGACCGAGGCGATGGCCGCGGGCGAGGACTTCCTGCCGCCCAACGTCCCGCCGGGCGGCGACGGCCTGGCCTGGTGGCTGGCCGAGGGGGTGCACGACATCCCGCGTTCGGGCTGGGGCCTGCACCTGGTCGTGGCGGACCGCGAGACCGGCGCGCTGAGCGGCACGGTCGGGCTCTTCCGGGTCGACTGGCCGGCCCGCTCCGCCGAGGCCGGCTACGGGATCCGTCCGGCGGCGCGCGGGCGCGGGCTGGCCACCGACGCGCTCCGCGCGCTGGCCGGCTGGGCGCTGGACGCCGGCGGCGGCGGCCTCAACCGGGTCGAGTTGCGCATCGACGTCGCCAACCGGGCCTCGGTCCGGGTCGCGGAGAAGGCGGGATTCCGGCACGAGGGCGTGCTCCGCGCCGTCGAGACCGGTCCCGGCGGCCCGGTCGACCAGCACGTCTTCGGCCTGATCGCCGCCGACCTGGAAGGCGCGGTTCTGGAGGGCACGGTTCTGGAGGGCACGGTTCTGGAGGGCACGGGGCGGAGCGCGCCGGGGCCGGGGACGCTCATCGGCGTCGGGGTGGGGCCGGGCGACCCCGAGCTGGTGACGGCCAAGGGCGTGCGGGTGCTGCGGGAGTCCGACGTGGTGCTGGTCCCGGTCATGGCGCTGGACGAGGCGGGCCGCGCCGAGTCGGTCGTCCGCGCGTACACGGGCAAGGCCGAACGGGTCGTGTTCGCCCTCAACGACCGCGGCGGCGTCACCGAGCGCCGCGCCGCCGCCTGGGACGCCGCGGCCGAACGGGTCGTCCGGGCTTTCGAGGAGGGCGCCGCGACCGTCGCGTTCGCGACCATCGGCGACCCCAACGTCTACTCGACCTTCACCTACCTGGCCCAGACCGTGCGGCGGCTGCGGCCGGGCACCGGGATCGCGACCGTGCCCGGCATCACCGCCATGCAGGACCTGGCCGCCCGTTCCGGGACCGTGCTCGCCGAAGGGGCGGAGTCGATCGGCCTGCTGCCGCTGGCCGGCGGCCCGGACGCGCTGCGCGCCTTCCGGGCCGCGCTGGAGACCGGCGACACCGTCGTGGCGTACAAGTTCGGCGCCGTCGCCGAGCAGGTCGTCGAGGCGCTCAAGGACGCCGGACGGCTGGACGGGGCCCGCTACGGCGCCCGGCTCGGCCTGCCCGGCGAGGAGATCGGGCCCGCGCGCGAGCTGTCCGGTCCCGTCCCCTACCTGTCCACGCTGATCGTGCCGGGCCGCCGCGAGGGCGGCCGGGGAGGAAGGCTCCGATGACCCCGCCGTCCGGCCCGCGCGGCCGGGTGCTGTTCGTGGGCGCCGGTCCCGGCGCCGCCGACCTGCTCACCTTCCGCGCCGCCCGCGCGATCGCCGCCGCCGACGTGGTGGTCTGGGCGGCCAGCCTGGTCCATCCGGACGTCCTGGAGCACGCCCGCGACGGAGCGGAGATCGTCGACTCGGCGCGGCTCCCGATGGAGGGCGTGCTGCCGTACTACGAGCGCGCCGCCGCCGAAGGGCTCACCGTCGCCCGGATCCACTCCGGCGACCCCGCGCTGTGGGGCGCGTTGCAGGAGCAGCTCGACCGGTGCAAGGAGCTGGGGCTGGAGACGGAGGTCGTCCCCGGGGTCTCCAGCTTCAGCGCGGTCGCGGCGGCGGTGGAGCGCGAGCTGACCATCCCCGAGGTCGCGCAGTCGGTCGTGCTGACCAGGCTCGGCGGCGGCAAGACCCCGATGCCGCCGGGCGAGGAGGTGCGCGAGTTCGCCCGGCACGGCACGACGATGGCGCTGTTCCTGTCCGCCGCCCGCTCCGGCCAGTTGCAGGAGGAACTGCTGGAGGGCGGCTACCCCGCGGACACTCCGTGCGTGGTCGCCTACCAGGCCACCTGGCCGGACGAGCTGATCGTCCGGTGCACGCTGGGCGAGCTGGCCGAGACGGTCAAGGAGCACAAGCTGTGGAAGCACACCCTGGTGCTGGTCGGACCGGCGCTGGCGGCGGGCGGCACCCGCTCGCACCTGTACCACCCGGGCCACTTCCACGGACATCGGCGCGCCGAGCCGTCGGCGCGGCGGCGGCTCAGGGAGGCTCGTCGGCCATGACACGATCAGATACCGCGGTCGCGACGATCGCCGCGTCCGGGGAGAAGACCCTCGTGCTTCTGGGGGAGGGGCTCGCCGGGCACGTGGCCGCGCGAATGCTGCCCCGCCTGCCCGAAGTCTGCTTCGTCCAGGCGGACGCGGCGGGGGGCGTGCGGGAGGCGGCGCTGGAGGCGGCCGGGCACGCTCTCGACCGGCTGGTCCTCCTCGCCACCGTCGAAGATCTCGCCGCACTCGACCCGGCGGACGGACTCGGCGGCATCACCGCCGACATGGGCGGCACCCCGGCGCTGGCCGCCGATGTGGCCGCCGCCGGTTCCGCGCGGCGCGCCTACGAGCTATGGGAGGGCGCAGGGCTGCTCGGCCAGTGCGGACGGGAACTGTGCCGCCGCGTCGCCGACGGCCTCGAACTCGCCGCCGCCGCGTCCACCGGTGCGGACCGGAGCCCGATCGCGGCGCAGGTGGTGCTGATGGATCCCGGCGGTGAGCGCATGGTCGGCATGTACGGGCGGCTGGGCCGATGACCTCCCCGCCCCCCGAGCCGTCCCTCACCGTGCTCGGGCACGACGGCTCGCCCCTCCCCGAAGAGGCCCGCGAACTGCTGGAACGCGCCGCGCTCGTGGCCGGCGGCGAGCGCAACCTGGCCGCCCTGCCCGTCCCGGAGGGCGCCCGGACGGTCGTCATGGGCGATGTCGGCGCGGCCCTCGACGCGATCGACGCCGAACTCGGCCAGGCCGGCGGCGGAGGCGATGTCGTGGTCGTGGCGAGCGGCGACCCGGGGTTCTTCGGGATCGTCCGGGCGCTGCGCGAGCGCGGGCACCGGCCCCGGGTGCTGCCGGCGCTGTCGTCGGTGGCGCAGGCGTTCGCGCGGGCCGGGCTGCCATGGGACGACGCGCTCGTCGTCTCGGCGCACGGGCGCGAGCTGCGCCGGGCCGTGAACGCGTGCCGGGCCCACCCCAAGGTCGCGGTGCTGACGGCGCCGGGCGCGGGCCCGGCCGAACTGGCGCGCGAGCTGTTCCCGCAGACGCCCCGCGCCTTCGTGGTGTGCGAGGACCTCGGCGGCCCGCGCGAACGGGTCGTGCACGTCCGCCCGGCCGAGGCCACCACCCGGCCCTGGCGCGAACCGAACGTGGTGCTCGTCCTCGACCCGCGCGGACCGGCGACCGGGCCCGGCTCCGGCGGGCGCGGCTGGATCGCGGGGGCGCGTCCCGGACCGGCGCGGTGGGCGCTCCCGGCGGACGAGTTCGCGCACGGCGCGTCCGCGCTGCCGCCCGAGGTCAAGGCGTTCGCGCTGGCCAGGCTGGGCCCCAGGGTCGGCGACCTGGTCTGGGACGTCGGCGCGGGCCGCGGCGAGATCGCGATCGAGTGCGCCCGGTTCGGCGCGGCGGCCGTCGCCGTCGAACGGGACGAGGCCGCCTGCGACCGCATCCGCGCCAACGTCCGCGCCCACCGCGTCAAGGTGGCGGTGTCGCGCGGCACCGCCCCGGCCGTCCTGGAGCACCTGCCCCGGCCCGACGCGGTGTTCGTCGGCGGCGGCGGACCGGAGGTGGCGCGGGCCTGCGCCGCCAAGGCCCTGCGCAGCGTGGTGGTCGTCGTCTCCGAACCCGGCCGGGTGCAGGGGGCCGTCGACGCGCTCGAAGGCGAGTCGCTCAGCGCGCACGCGGTCGGCCTTACCGCGGCCCCGTTCGGCGCCCCGACGTCGACACAGACGCAGACGCCGTCGGGTGCCGTCTACCTCGTGTGGGGGGAGCGCCCTGAGCCCGCGCCCCCTGCCGACGCGCGGAAGCGGGAGGCGTCGTCGCGGCAGGTGCGGGTGACGATCGCGGAGCTGCCCGGCACGGACGCCGGCGAGCCGACGAGCGGGAGCGCGCGGTGATCGGAGTCGTCGCGGCGACGGCCGGGGGCCGTTCCGCCGCCGAGGCGCTGGAGGCGGCCTGGCCCGGCGAGGTGCGCTCGTTCACCGACCGGCGGGCCGCGGACGCGCTGCGCGAGGCGTGGCGGACCTGCGACGCGATCGTCAGCTTCCTCGCGGTCGGCGCGACCGTGCGCGTCCTGGCCCCGCTGCTGGAGCACAAGACCACCGACCCGGCCGTGGTGTGCGTGGACGAGGGCATGCGGTTCGCGGTGGCCGTCCTGGGCGGGCACCACGGCGCGAACCTGCTGGCCAGGCGGCTCACCGGGGTGCTGGGCTGCGAGCCGGTCGTCACGACCGCCAGCGACCGCACCGGGACCGCCCCGCTCGACTCCTACGGCGCCGACCTCGGCTTCACCGTCCACAACCCCGATCTCCTCGCGCATGCCGGCGCGGCGGTGCTGTCGGGCGAGCCGGTCCTGCTGGAGGGCGCGGACGGCTGGCCGCTGCCCGCCCTTCCGCCCAACGTCGTCCGGTCGAGCGACTCCGGGGACGAGCCCTCGGTGGGGATCGTGGTGACCGACCAGGCCGAGATCTCCTGCATGTGCCACGAGGGCTGGTTCGGCAACCGGCTGGTGTACCGGCCCCCGTCGCTGGTGGTCGGGGTCGGGTCGGCGCGCGGCGTCCCGGCCGCCGAGGTCGGCGGGCTGGTCGACCGCACGCTGGCGGACGCCGGCCTCGCGCCCGAGTCCGTGCGGTGCCTGGCCACCGTGGACCTCAAGGCCGATGAGCAGGGCATCCTCAAGGCCGCCGAGGAGCGCGGCTGGGAGGTCGTCACCTTTCCGGCGGAGGCGCTGGCCGGGGTCGAGGTGCCCAACCCGTCGGACGTCGTCCGGGCCGAGGTGGGCACGCCGAGCGTCGCCGAGGCCGCCGCCCTGTACGCCGCCCGCTCGTACGGCCGGAGCGCCGAACTCGTCGCCGAGAAGCAGAAGTCGGCCGGCGCCACCGCGGCCGTCGCCAGGCTCGTGCCCAAGGGACGGCTGAGCATCGTCGGGCTCGGCCCAGGGGCGCGCGACCTGCTCACCCCCCGCGCGCACGAGGTGCTGCGGCGCGCGTCGGTGGTCGTTGGCCTGGACCAGTACCTCGACCAGGTGCGCGACCTGATCCGTCCCGGGACGAGGATCGTGTCGAGCGGCCTGGGCCAGGAGGAGGAACGGGCCCGCACCGCCGTCGAGGAGGCCGCGGCCGGACGCGCGGTGGCGCTCGTCGGGTCGGGCGACGCGGGCGTGTACGCGATGGCGAGCCCGGCGCTGGAGTTCGCCTCGGACGACATCGAGGTGGAGGGCGTCCCGGGGATCACCGCCGCGGTCGCCGCCTCGAACCTGCTCGGCGCGCCCCTTGGGCACGACCACGCCTACATCTCGCTGTCCGACCTGCACACCCCGTGGGAGGTCATCGAGCGCCGGGTGCGGGCCGCCGCGGAGGGCGACTTCGCCGTCTGCTTCTACAACCCGCGCAGCCGGGCGCGCGACTGGCAGCTGCCCGCCGCGCTGGAGATCCTGGCCGGGCACCGGCCGCCGGAGACGCCGGTCGGGCTCGTCCGCAACGCCTCCCGTCCGGACGAGACCGTCACGGTCTGCACGCTCGCCGAGGTCGACCCGGCGGCGGTCGACATGGTCACGGTGGTGCTCGTCGGTTCGAGCCGCAGCCGCACGGTGGCCGGGCGATTTGTGACCCCCAGGGGGTATCGATGGGCATGACTTCCCGCTGTTCCCCACCGCCCCGCCGCGAGGAGTGCCCGTGACCGCTCGCCTGCCCCATCCGATCGAGGTCCGCTCGTTCGAGATCCTGCGGTCGCGCGTCGACCTGTCCCCGATGCCGCCGCTGTGGCGGGCCGTGGCCGAGCGCGTGATCCACGCCAGCGCCGACCTGGAGTACGCCGTCGACCTGCGGACCAGCGAGGAGGACCTGGAACGGGGCTGGTCCGCGCTGCGCTCCGGCGCGCCGATCGTCACCGACGTCGCCATGGTCGCCGCCGGGATCACCGCCCGCGAGACGCGCTGCCACGTCAACGATCCGGCGGCGGCGAAGACGGCCCGCGCGGCGGACATCACCCGCTCGGCCGCCGCGGTCCGGCTCGCCTTCGCCGAGGTCGGCCCCGGCGCCGTCTGGGTGGTCGGCTGCGCCCCCACCGCGCTGTTCGAGATCATCGACCGCCGGGTCGCGCCCGCCCTGGTCATCGGGCTTCCGGTGGGCTTCGTCGGCGCCGCCGAGGCCAAGGAGGCGCTGCGCGCCAGCGGGCTCCCGCAGGTCAGCAACGTCTCCGAGAAGGGCGGTTCGGCGGTCGCCGCGGCCGCCGCCAACGCCCTGCTCTACCACGAGCTCGACCAAGAGGGGGAGCGAGGATGATCGAGCCCGAGGACGCGCCGCCGCTGCTGGTGGTCGGGCACGGCACGCGCGACGAGAACGGCGCCGCCGACTTCGGCCGGTTCGTCGAGCGGCTGCGCGCCCGGATGCGGCCGCCCGTGGCCGGCGGCTTCATCGAGCTGTCGCCGCCCCCGCTGACCGAGGCCGTCGCCGGCCTGTACGGGGACGGGCACCGGCGGGTCGCGGCCGTGCCACTGGTGCTGGTCGCCGCGGGCCACGGCAAGGGCGACATCCCGGGCGCGATGGCCCGCGAGATGGTCCGCCACCCGGGGCTGTCGTACACCTACGGCCGCCCGCTGGGCCCGCACCCGACGCTGCTCGCCCTCCTGGAGGAACGGATGGCGGCGGCCCTGGCGCCCCTCCCCGGGGCTTCACGGGACGAGCCCACGGCCGTGCTCCTGGTGGGACGCGGCTCGACCGACCCCGACGCCAACGCCGAGGTCCACAAGGTCGCCCGGCTCTTCTGGGAGGGCCGCGGAGCGGGCGGGCCGGAGCAGGGGCACGGGCTGACGGCCGTGGAGCCGGCGTTCGTCTCGCTGGCCCGGCCGAGCGTCCCCGAAGGGCTCGAACGGCTGCGCAGGCTGGGCGCGCGGCGCGTCGTGGTGCTGCCGTACTTCCTGTTCAGGGGCGTGCTGCCGGACCGCGTGGCGGAGGAGGCACGGGCGTACGGGGCCGGCCATCCCGCCCTGGAGGTCGTCTGCGCCGAGGTGATCGGCGACTGCGAAGGCCTGGCCGACGTGGTGGCCGAACGGTACGAGGAGGCCCTCGCCGGGGACATCCGGATGAACTGCGACACCTGCGTCTACCGGATCGCCCTCCCCGGATTCGCCGACCGCGTCGGCGCCCCCCAGACGCCCCACCACCACCCCGACGACCCCGCCGACGGGCACGGGCACGGGCACGGTCACGGGCACGCCCATGCGCACGCCCGCTGAAGAAGGGAGCCGACGGTGAGCACCGCGGCCGGATCGGACCAGGACGTGGACCTGCGGCACCACGGCGACGCCGAGGTCGGGGACGGGCTCCGCGACTTCGCCGTCAACGTCCGCACGGGCATGCCGCCGGAATGGCTCGCCGAACGCCTGCGGGCCTCGATGGCCGACCTGGCCGCCTACCCCGACCCGGCGGCGGCCCGGCGGGCGGTGGCCCGGCGGCACCGGCGGGCCACCGAGGAGGTGCTGCTCACCGCGGGTGCCGCCGAGGCGTTCGTGCTGATCGCCCGCGCCCTGCGGCCGCGCCGCGCCGTCGTCGTCCACCCGCAGTTCACCGAGCCGGAGGCGGCCCTGCGCGCGGCGGGCCACGCCGTCGAACGGGTCGTGCTGGGCAAGGACTTCACGCTCGACCCGGACGCCGTCCCCGCCGGCGCCGACCTGGTCATGATCGGCAACCCGACCAACCCGACCTCCGTCCTGCATCCCGCCGCCGCGGTCGCCGCTCTCGCCCGTCCCGGCCGCACCGTCGTGGTCGACGAGGCGTTCATGGACTGCGCGCCGGGCGAGCCGGAGAGCCTGGCCGGACGGCTGCCCGGCGGCATGATCGTCGTGCGCAGCCTCACCAAGACCTGGGGCCTGGCCGGGCTCCGCGCCGGATACGTCCTGGCCGAGCCCGGGCTGATCGCCGCACTGGCCGGGGCGCAGCCGCTGTGGGCGGTGTCCGCGCCCGCGCTGGCCGCGATCGAGGCGTGCTCGGCGCCCGCCGCCGTCGCCGAGGCCGCGGAGTGGGCCGCCGGGATGGCCGCCGAACGCGACCGCCTGGCCGCCGAACTCGCCGGGCGAGGGCTGTACGTCGTCCCCGGGGCGCGGGCGTCGTTCCTGTGCCTGCGGGTGCCGGACGCGCTCGGCATCCGCGCCCTGCTGCGGCAGCGCGGCTACGCGGTACGGCGCGGCGACACCTTCCCCGGACTCGGCCCCGACTGGCTGCGGATCGCCGTACGGGACCGGCCGGACAACGACGCACTCCTGGAGGTGCTGGGTGACCTGGGAATCTGACCCGACGATCGAGGAGGCCATCGCCGCGATCGGCCCGCCGGACGAGGCCGCGATGCGCGCCGCCCGCGAGCACCAGGCCCGGCTCACCAAGCCGCCCGGCGCGCTCGGCCTCCTGGAGGGCCTGCCGGTGCGGCTCGCCGGCCTCGCCGGGACGTGCCCGCCGCCGCTGCCCGAGCCCGCCGCCGTGGCCGTCTTCGCCGCCGACCACGGCGTGCACGCCCAGGGCGTCAGCCCGTGGCCCCAGGAGGTCACCGCCCAGATGGTGGCCAACTTCCTGGCCGGCGGCGCGGTCGTGAACGCCTTCGCCGCGCAGGTCGGCGCCACCGTCACCGTGGTGGACGTCGGCGTCGCCGCCGACCTGGCGGACGCGCCCGGCCTGCTCCGCCGCAAGATCGCCCCCGGCACGGCCGACATGACCGCGGGCCCGGCGATGACCGGCGACCAGGTCCGGCGGGCCGTGGCCGCCGGCATCGAGGTCGCCCGCGACCTGGCCGCGGCGGGCGCCCGCTGCCTGCTCACCGGCGACATGGGCATCGCCAACACCACCGCGTCCGCCGCCCTGATCGCCGCGTTCACCGGGCTGCCGCCCGAACGCGTCACCGGCCGCGGGACCGGCATCGACGACGCGACCCACGCCCGCAAGATCGAGGTCGTCCGCGCGGCCCTCGTCCGGCACGGCCTCACCGGCCCGCCGGGCCCGCGGGAGGGGCGGGAGGCGGCGCTGCGGGTGCTCGCCGCGGTCGGCGGGTTCGAGCACGCCGCGCTGGCCGGCTTCATCCTCGGCGGGGCCGCGCTGCGCCTGCCCGTCGTGCTCGACGGAGTGATCGCCGGGGCCGCCGCGCTGGCCGCCGCCGAGCTCGCCCCGGACGCCGTCCGCGCCTGCGTGGCGGGGCACCGTTCGGCCGAGCCGGGCCATTCCGCTACCGTGGATCACCTGGGGCTCCGCCCGCTGATCGACCTCGAACTGCGGCTGGGGGAGGGGACCGGCGCACTGCTGGCACTGCCGCTGGTGCAGGGCGCGGTCCGGGTCCTCCACGAGGTCGCGACCTTCGACTCGGCCGGGGTCAGCGGCAAGGCCACGACACAGCATCACGGCATGATCACGGAATGAGTACCGCTCGGCTATCGACTGGTTGGGAGGCCTCTCCATGAACTCCTCAACCCGAGTACCTTTGGTCCGCACGGACGCCTGTCCGTCACCGGCGTCAGCGAACGGCCCCATGGCCCCGACCGAGAGAACACCCACGTGCCCCCGTACCTGCTAGGCCTGCGGCTCGGCGGCCGACGCGTGCTCGTCGTCGGCGGCGGCCGGGTCGCGCAGCGCCGGGTCCCGGCACTGCTGGCCGCCGGGGCCGACGTGGTGCTGGTCGCCCCGGAGATCACGCCCTCGCTGGAAGACCTGGTCACGCCGTCCGCGCCGTCCGCCGGGAAGGCGGCCGCCGGCACGCTCACCTGGGAGCGCCGGCCGTACCGGAAGGGCGACTGCCGGGACGCCTGGCTGGTCCAGGCCGTCAGCGACGATGCCAAGGTCAACGCCGCCGTCGCCGCGGAGGCCGAGGCCGCCCGCGTCTGGTGCGTGCGCGCCGACGACGCCGACGCGTCCCCCGCCTGGACGCCCGCGAGCGGACGCGTGGGGGAGACCACCGTCGGCGTGCTGGCGGGCGGCGACCCGCGCCGCGCCGCCGGGATCCGCGACGCGGTCGTCGACGGGCTGCGCGACGCCACCCTTGAAGCCCGGCATTCGCGGCACAAACCCGTCGGCGTGGCGCTGGTCGGCGGCGGCCCCGGCGACCCCGGACTGATCACCGTGCGCGGCCGGCAGCTGCTCGCCCAGGCCGACGTGGTCGTCACCGACCGGCTCGCCCCCCGCGAACTGCTCGACGAGCTCCCCGCCGACGTCGAGGTCATCGACGCGGCCAAGATCCCCTACGGGCGGACGGTCACGCAGGAGCGCATCAACGACTACCTGGTCGAGCACGTCCGGCAGGGCAGGTTCGTGGTCCGCCTCAAGGGCGGCGACCCGTTCGTGTTCGGCCGCGGCGCCGAAGAGGTGCTGCACTGCGCCCGGCACGGCATCCCGGTCACCGTCGTCCCCGGCATCACCAGCGCCGTCGCCGTGCCGTCGGCGGCCGGCATCCCGGTCACCCACCGCGGCGTCAGCCAGGAGTTCCACGTGGTGTCCGCGCACGTCGCGCCCGACGACCCGGCCTCCACGGTCGACTGGCCGGGCCTCGGACGCTCCCAGGGCACCCTCGTCCTGCTGATGGCGGTCGAGCGCGTGACACTCATCGCCGAGGCCCTCATGCGCTATGGTCGGTCCCCTGACACGCCGGTCGCCGTGGTCCAGGAAGGCACCCTCCCGGGCCAGCGGGCGCTGACGGCCACATTGGGCACGGTGGCCGACGAGATGTCCGCCGCCGGGGTAAGGCCGCCGGCGATCGTGGTCGTGGGTGACGTGGTCAACGTGGCACGAGAGATCGACATGATTCGAGCGGACTTGGGACGGGATCCGTGACACCCCCCGCAGAGCAGAGCGCGGTTCACGACGAGGAGGCGGGCACGGCGAAGGCGGCATCCGGCCGTCCGGAGGCCGCCGCGGGCGGCACCCGGGGCGGGCTCGACGAAGACGGCATCTCGGTACGCCAGGGCGAGCTGATCCGCGCCCTCACCCGGCTGCGCGACCAGCTCGGCGCCTTCGACTTCCTGCTGGAGGTCCCCGGCGTGGAGGAGGCCCGCGAGGCGCAACTGGAGCTGAAGAACCAGCTCGACGACTACGTCCTGCCGCGCATCCAGGCCGCCGGCACGCCGATGCTGGTGGTCCTCGGCGGCTCCACCGGCGCCGGCAAGTCCACCCTGGTCAACACGCTGGTCGGGGCTCGGGTCAGCGCCACCGGCGTGCTCCGTCCCACCACCAGCAGCCCCATCCTGGTCTGCCACCCCGACTTCACCGACTGGTTCCTGCAAGGGCCGATGCTGCCGGGCATGGGCCGGGTCCGCGGCCCCGCCCCGGACGCCATCGCCGGCGACCAGCTCGTCATCATCGGCAGCGACGCGCTCCCGCCAGGGCTGGCCCTGCTCGACAGCCCCGACTTCGACTCGGTCTTCGAAGACCACTACGAGTTCGCCACCAAACTGATGGCCGCCGCCGACCTGTGGCTGTGCGTCACCACCGCGGCCCGCTACGCCGACGCCCAGGTCTGGGAGATGCTCCAGCGCGCCCGCGAGAACGGCGCCACCATCGGCGTCGTGCTCTCCCGCGTCCCGCAGGGCGCCGGATCGGACATCGTCGACCACTTCGGCGAGATGCTGGCCGAGCACGGCGTCGGCGAGGCCCGCCGCTTCACCGTCCCCGAGACCCGCGTCGAGGACAGCCGGCTCCCCGAAGAGGCCGCCGAGGACGTCCGCGAATGGCTCGTCGGCGTCGCCGAGAACGCCGACGACCGCACCGTCGTCATCGGCGACACCCTGGTCGGCGTGCTCGACAGCTTCCGCACCCGCGTCCCGGAACTGGCCAAGCAGGTCGAGGCGCAGGTCGAGAAGCGCGCCGAACTCGCCCGCGAGGTCGAGTCCGCCTACGGCACCGCCCTCGCCGAACTCGACGAGGCCACCCGCAACGGCTCCCTCCTGCGCGGCGAGGTCCTCGCCCGCTGGCAGGACTTCGCCGGCACCGGCGACCTGCTGCGCTCCCTGCGCGTCCAGCGCGGTCGGCCCGGACGCCGCGCCAGCCGCAGCAAGCGGCACAGCCCCACCCGCGTCCGGGCGCTCAAGGCCGCGCTGCGCGGCGGGCTCGAATCGCTGATCATGTCGTCCGCCGAGCACGCCGCCGACCAGGTCATCGTCCGCTGGCGGGAGCACCCCGCCGGACGCCAGGTGCTCGCCGGCCCCGCCGCCGGCCTCGGCCACGCCTCCCCCGAACTGTCCCGCCACGTCACCCGCACCGTCAGCGCCTGGCAGGACCACGTCCTGGAGCTCATCCGCACCGAGGGCGTCACCAAACGCTCGGTCGCCAAGGTGGTGTCGTTCGACTCCGAGGCCGTCTCCCTCGTCCTCATGATCGGGCTGCTCGGCTACGGCACCTCCGAGGTCGCCGTCGAGGGCGGCACCAGCGCCGTCCCGCAGCGCCTCCTCAAGGCCCTGTTCGGCGCCGAGTCGCTGCGCGGCATGGGCGCCAAGGCCCGCGCCGACCTGCGCGGCCGCATCGGGATGCTGTTCGACGAGGAATCGATCCGCTACGGGCAGGCCATCGACGCCGCCGGCATCCCCGACGAGAACGTTCCCGTCCAGCTCTACCAGGCCACCTACAACCTCGAGGTCGCCCGATGACCACCTCGGCCATCCCAGCGAACGCGCCGGGCCCCGCCGACACACCCGCCATACCCGCCACGGAGACCGCCGGCGGCGTCGCCCACCGGCTCGACAGCCTCGAACGCGTCATCCAGTACGGCACCGGCCGGCTCGACAAGGACCTCCTCGACGAGGCCGGCTCCCTGCTCGACCGCGCCGGGCAACGGCTGCGCCTGTCGGGCGACCACACCGTCGTCACCCTCGCCGGGGGCACCGGCAGCGGAAAGTCCTCCCTGTTCAACGCCGTCTGCGGGCTGGAACTGTCGCCCACCGGCATGCGCCGCCCGATGACGTCCAAGGCGCACGCCTGCGTCTGGGGTCTCGACGGCGCCGGCCCCCTGCTCGACTGGCTCGACGTCGACAAGCGGCACCGCTACGCCCGCGCCAGCGCGCTCGACCTCGAACGCGCCGACAGCTCCCTGCACGGCCTGGTCCTGATCGACCTGCCCGACCACGACTCCATCCAGGCCGTCCACCGCGCCGAGGTCGACCGCTTCGTCGGCATCGCCGACCTGCTGGTCTGGGTCGTCGACCCGCAGAAGTACGCCGACGCCGCCCTGCACCGCAACTACATCGTCCCGTTCGCCCGGCACGCAGCGGTCACCCTGATCGTGCTGAACCAGGTGGACCGGCTCCAGTCGTTCGAGGTCGACGACTGCGTGGACGACCTGCGCCGCCTGCTGGAGGCCGAGGGCCTGGCCGACCCGCACATCGTCACCACCTCGGCGATCAGCGAGCGCGGCGTGCGCGGGCTCCGCGACGTCCTGGTCGACACCGTCTCCGCCCGGCGCGCCCGCGGCACCCGCCTGGAGGCCGACATCGACCACGTCGCCGAACGCCTCGCCACCGTGCGCGGCCCCGCCGAGCCGCCGTCCGGCGTCGGCGCCGACCGCCGCACCGAGCTCGTCCAGGCCCTCACCGACGCCGCCGGCGCGCCCGCCGTCGCCGAGGCCATGGAAAGCGCCTACGAGCTGCGCGCCACCGACTTCGTCGGCTGGCCCGTCAACGCCCTGGTCACCCGGCTGCGCAGCGACCCGCTGCGCCGGATGCGCCTCACCGAACTGCGCGAGGAGCTCCGCAACGCCTTCACCGGCCCCGTCGGCGCCCAGCAGGGCGACATCGACACCGCGCTGCTGGCCGTCACCGACGGCATCACCGCCGGCCTGCCCGAACCCTGGGCCCGCTCGGTCCGCACCTCCGCCCGCTCCCACGCCGGCGAACTGCCCGAGGCCCTCGGCGCCTCCCTCATGGACGCGCTGCCCACGTTCAACCAGATCCCCGGCTGGTGGTGGCTGGTCAAGACGTGGCAGTACTTCCTCGTCCTGGTCAGCGCCCTGGGCGCGCTGTGGATCGCCCTGCTCCTGGTGTACGGCGTCGTCGGCGGCGATTCGAACTCCCTGCTGGGCGAGACCGGCCTCATCCCGTACGTGCTGGTCCTGGTCGTCTGCACGCTGGGGATGGGCGTCCTCACCTGGGCGGCCTGCCGCAACCTGGTGGCACTCTCCTCGGCCAAGCACGGCCAGCGGATGGAGACCCACATGCGGGAGCGCATCGAACGGATCGCCGACGAGAAGGTACTGGAGCCCGTGGCGGCCGAGTTGGACCGTTACGCCCACTACCGCTCGGAGATCACCACCCTGCTCGCCCGCTGAGTTATCCACAGTTCGCACACATCCTTTTCACCGACCGTGATCCTGCGCCACCGTTGAGGGCGAGCACCTCAGCGAGAGTGGAGCAGATGTGAACGAAGCCCAGATCACCGTGATCGGCTGGATCGCCGGCGAGCCGTACTTCACCGTGACCGGCAACGGCACCCCGTTCCTGTCGTTACGAGTCGGCTGCACCCCGCGACGCTACGACCGCCAGGCCGGCCAGTGGCAGGACGCGGACACGATGTTCATGACCGTCAACTGCTGGCGCGGCCTGGCCGAGAACGTCAACGCCTCCGACCTGAGGCGCGGCCATCCGGTGGTCGTGACCGGCCGCCTGCGCATCCGCCAGTACGAAAAGGACGGCCAGTGGCGCTTCGCCGCCGAGATCGAGGCGACCACACTCGGCCATGACCTCTCCCGGGGCACCGCGGCGTTCCGCCCTGTCCAGCGCGGCGGCGCCCCGAGCGACGAAGACCGCCGCGAGGCCCAGGAGGTAGCCGACCAATGGGCCCTGACCGCCGACCCCAAAGACGAAGACACCCCCAAAGCCGCCTGACCCCCAAGCCCGGGAGTGGCTGCATGACTGTGGTGGTGGTAGCGCCGGAGGGCTTCGCGATCGGTCGGTGAGTCCGGGACAAGTGGGGCTTTCTGGCGGCGTGGTGAAGTCGCGGGAGGTGAGGGGGAGGGGCCGGGTGCGGGGGCATCGGCGGGTGGCCGGCTGGGGAGCCGGCTGGCGCCCCCGCTCCATCGGGGTGGCGGCCGCGTTATATCCAGGAGACGCCGCGCATGGTGTATTCCCCCTCAGGATGTGCGGCGGACAGCGATTTCGCTGGTCCTACGGTGGGTCACGTCTCGGATACCCACTTGTGCGCTATCGAAGGTACCGGTTTCCAGCCCGCTCCGCACACGTTGCAATTATCGTGTTACACAACGTGAGGCTTAGGGGGAACGATGACGGCTGTGCAGTCGTCCGCCGAGGATCGCGGCGGAGAGCTGGCCCGGAGGCCCCGGCGGCGGGCGTTCGCGATGCGTCCATCCCTGCTGGCCGTCTACGTGCCGGTGGTCGTGGCCCTGCATCTGGCACTGACCGTCGCCGGGCTGCTGAGCACCGTTCCGCGGCCCAACGATCTACTGACTTTTGCCGCTTTGCTGGCCTGCGGCGCGGTGTGCATCGAGGCGTCCCGGCGGCTCGGGATGCCCGCCGGTGTCGCCCGCGACATGCTGTCGGCCTGGTGGCTGCCGGTCGCGCTGCTGCTGCCGCCGGTGTTCGCATTGTTGATCCCCATTCCGATACAGCTGCTGCTGCAGTTCCGGGTGCGGCGCACGCTGCTGTACCGGCGGGTGCTGGTCATGGCGACGCACGGCCTGGCGGGCGCGTGCGCGTCCGGCGTCTTCCACCTCGCGGTGCCCGCGCCGCTGGCGGGGCGCCCGCTATGGGTGATCGGAGGGCTTCCCGAACTGCTCGTCGCCGTGGGCTGCGCCGTGCTGTTCACCGTGCTCAACACCGTACTGGTGGCGATCGCGGCGCACGCCGCCAACCCCGAGGGCCGCTGGCGCGACGTCCTGTGGAACCGCGAGAGCCTGCTCCTGGACGTGGTGGAACTGTGCGTGGGCGTGACGGTCGCGATCCTCAGCACCCTGTCACTGGCGTTGCTGCTGCTGGCACTGCCGCCGGTCGTGCTGCTGCAACGCAGCCTCATGCATCAGCAGTTGCAGGCGGCGGCCCGTACCGACGCCAAGACCGGTCTCCTCAACGCCGCCGCGTGGCAGCGCGAGGCCGACACCGAACTGGCCCGCACCCAGCGCACCCACGACCCGCTCGCGCTGCTGCTGATCGACATCGACCACTTCAAGCGGGTGAACGACACCCACGGTCACCTGGTCGGCGATCAGGTGCTGGTGGGCGTGGCCAACACGCTGTGCGGCCAGCTCCGCGACTACGACGTCGTGGGCCGGTTCGGCGGCGAGGAGTTCGTGGTGCTGCTCCCCGGCGCCGACACGGTGGAGGCGTGCCGGGTCGCCGAGCGACTGCGGGGCCGCGTGCGCCGGCTCGCGGTGCCCGCGGAGGAGGGCACCGTCGGGGTGACGATCTCCGTTGGGGTCGCACTCTTCCGAATGCACGGACAGGACCTGATCGAACTGCTGGCCGCGGCCGATCTCGCGCTCTACCGAGCCAAGCAGTCCGGACGCGACCGCGTCTGCCTACCCGCGGTCGAGGGCCCGAAGGCCTCCGGAGCTTGATCGCTGTTGAGGGTTCGAGGGCGTTGGGGCTTGATCATTCGGGGCGCTGTCCGGGGGTGATGACTGTCGGTCTCGGGTCGGTTTTTGTGTTCTGTGGGGCAGGTGGTTCGGACGTGGCCGGGCTTGTTCGTCTGGGGTTGGGGCGCCGAGGGCGTCCGGGGCTTGATCGTTGGAGGATGGTGCTCAGGCGATGATCTTCGCTGGCCACGAGCCGATCTCGTGAGGGCGCGGAGGCTGCAACGAATGGTGTCCGACACCCCCTAGGCTTGAGCCCATGGCGGAGTACATCTTCACGTTTCAGCGCGCGCGCAAGGCACACGGTGACAAGGTCATCCTCGACGATGTCACCCAGAGCTTCCTGCCCGGCGCCAAGATCGGCGTCCTGGGCCCCAACGGGATGGGCAAGTCGACGCTGCTGAGGATGATGGCCGGCCTGGAGCAGCCCTCCAACGGCGAGGCCCGCCTCATGCCCGGTTACTCGGTGGGCATGCTGCAGCAGGAGCCGCCGCTCAACGAGGAGAAGACGGTCCTCGGCAATGTTGAGGAGGGCGTCGCCGAGACCAAG
Source organism: Actinomadura vinacea (assembly GCF_039532545.1). Classification (NCBI taxonomy): domain Bacteria; kingdom Bacillati; phylum Actinomycetota; class Actinomycetes; order Streptosporangiales; family Thermomonosporaceae; genus Actinomadura; species Actinomadura vinacea. The sequence continues at coordinate 94,221 of NZ_BAAARW010000023.1, forward strand.
GGGCTGGTCGACCGGTTCAACGAGATCGCCCTGAAGATGGAGACCGACTACTCCGAGGAGTTGATGGAGGAGATGGGCAAGCTGCAGGAGCAGCTTGACCATCGCAACGCCTGGGACCTCGACAGCCAGCTCGAACAGGCCATGGACGCGTTGCGCTGCCCGCCCGGCGACGCTCCGGTGACCACGCTGTCGGGTGGCGAGCGCCGCCGCGTCGCGTTGTGCAAGCTGCTGCTGGAGCACCCCGACCTGCTGCTGCTGGACGAGCCCACCAACCACCTTGACGCCGAGAGCGTGCAGTGGCTGGAGCAGTACCTGGAGAAGTACGAGGGGACGGTCCTGGCCGTCACCCACGACCGGTACTTCCTCGACAACGTGGCCGGCTGGATCTGCGAGGTCGACCGGGGCCGCCTCTTCGGCTACGAGGGCAACTACTCGGCCTACCTGGAGAAGAAGGCCGAGCGGCTCAAGGTCGAGGGCAACAAGGACGCCAAGCGCAAGCGGCGCCTCACCGAAGAGTTGGAGTGGGTCCGGTCCAACCCCAAGGCCCGCCAGACCAAGAGCAAGGCCCGTCTGCAGCGGTACGAGGAGATGGCGGCCGAGGCGGCCAAGACCCGCAAGCTGGACTTCGAGGAGATCCAGATCCCGCCGGGTCCGCGCCTGGGCAACACGGTGATCGTCGCCGAGGACCTCACCAAGGGCTTCGATGACCGGCTCCTCATGGAGAACCTGTCGTTCAACCTGCCGCCCAACGGCATCGTCGGCGTGATCGGCCCCAACGGCGTCGGCAAGACCACGCTGTTCCGGATGGTCGTCGGCGAGGAGCAGCCCGACGAGGGGGCGTTGAAGGTCGGCGAGACCGTGCAGATCTCCTATGTCGACCAGGGCCGCGGCGGGATCGACCCGTCCAAGTCGGTGTGGCAGGTCGTCTCGGATGGCCTCGATCACATCAAGGTCGGCCAGGTCGAGATGCCGTCGCGCGCGTACGTCGCGGCCTTCGGCTTCAAGGGCCCCGACCAGCAGAAGGCGTCGGGCGTGCTGTCCGGCGGCGAGCGCAACCGGCTGAACCTGGCGCTGACCCTCAAGCAGGGGGGCAACGTGCTGCTGCTGGACGAGCCCACCAACGACCTCGACACCGAGACGCTGAGCTCGCTGGAGAACGCGCTCCTGGAGTTCCCGGGCTGCGCGGTCATCACCTCCCACGACCGGTGGTTCCTGGACCGCATCGCCACCCACATCCTGGCGTGGGAGGAGGGCTCGAACTGGTTCTGGTTCGAGGGCAACTTCGCCGACTACGAGAAGAACAAGATCGAGCGCCTGGGCGCCGACGCCACCCGTCCGCACCGCGTCACGCACCGCAAGCTCAAGCGCGACTGATCTGCCGTTCTCACGACGCCGCGCCCCCGATTCGGGGCGCGGCGTCCCGCGTTTTCCGGTGGCTCGGATTCCCACCGGTACCGCGAACCTCAGCCATCACGAGTGCTGAGCGATTTGTCCCAATTATCCATGCGATGTCCCAACCAAGGTTCGGTCATCGAGCGGAATTCGCCCATCTTGCTTCCTCGGCCCGCCGCACTCTCGAATCTGAGAATTTCCGATCATTCACCCGGCCGTCCATTACCCACGGTGAAACCGCCGGGCCGTCCCACGAGAAGCGGCGAGCGCCGACGGCCTGCATGCCACGCCTCTCACTCAGAGTGAGCCCCGCCCTGCCTCCGGGTCGGCGGGAACCACACTGCGGGGTGTGGGCGGAGGTGTGCTGGGCGTGGTGTGAGAAGGGTTTCACCTCGGGGTGGGCGTGACCTGGGGTGGGGACGGGGCGGGTAACATCGGCGCGATCTGTTCGCGAGCCCAGGCAAGGACATGACCGACAACGATCCGTCCGAATACCGGCATGTCTACGAGTTCAACCTCCGCTTCGGTGACATCGACTCGCAGGGGCACGTCAACAACGTCAAGTTCCTCGGGTACCTGGAGGACGCGCGGCTGGAGATGTTCCACGGCGACCCCGTCCGCAAGGGGGAGAAGCCGGTTCGCGGGATGGTGATCGCCCGGCATGAGATCGACTACAGGCATCCGCTGCTGCCGACGGTCTACCCGCTCCGGGTGGAGACGTGGGTCACCGAGGCGCGGGCAGCGTCATTCAAGCTCGCCTACGAGGTGCGTGACGACGACCACGTGTACGCGGAGGCGGTGTCGATGCTGGTCGCGTTCGACGTCGAGGCGAACCGGCTGCGTCGCTTCACCCGGGAGGAACGCGAGTTCATCGGGCGCTACCTGGCGCCGTCTTGAGCGCTGCCCGCGTCCCGCCCCGCGCGCAGGCCGCTGCGTAGCCGTTTCGCGGGCTACTCGGCGGCCTGCGCGACCGAGGCGTTCACTCGCGTGCCCGGACCCGTGGGCTGCGGCTCAGGGTGAGTAGAGCCAGGGGTCTCTCAGGTCGAGGTAGGTCCACTCGCCCTCGTAGTAGGCCATCATCTTCTGCATCTCGTCCCGCATCTCGGGTGACGGTTCCTTGCGCTCGCCCTCCCGGGCCGCGGCCTCCGAGGTGAAGTAGGCGGCCTCGGTGAAGCCGCCGTCGTCCTGGATCGCCACGACGCTGCCGATCAGATCGGGACGGAACTCGCGCATCGCGGACTCGTCCAGGCTCGCCAGGTAGCGGCGCAGGCCCGGCAGGTCGCTGATGCGGCCCTGCATGATCTGGACGAAACCGGCGTCGTCGGAGCCGCCGTCCAGGAAGACGTCGGTCTCGCGGCAGTCGTGGAACCGGACCTCGCCGGCGAACAGCTTCGAGGTCTCCATCCACCACCGGTGCTGCTCGTGACGTTCGCTGTTGAGCCGGGCCGCCTCGGGCGATTCGAAGCGGGCGAGGCAGATGAACGTGCCCTGGTCGGTCACCCCCGCGGTGCTGCCGAGCCAGCCCTGCGCGCCTGGGCCGAGGTCGCGCTTCCAGTGGTCCAGGGCCTCCTTCAGCTCGCTGGTGTCGCCGGTGATGTTGCCTTGGATGGTCTGGATGAACATGGTGTCTCTCCCCCGATGAGATACCGCGTCTGACTTCGACGCTATGCCGATGCGGGGAGTGGGGACAACCCTCTGGTCACGGACGGGTAACAAGCGCAACAGCAATCCGTTTTGGCCGCACTTCTCCCTTTAGTGTCACCTGGCGAATTGTGGCGATCCCACGCGAAAGGGAGAAGATGCGGCGCGTCTCACAAGGGGTGCTCGCCCTGCTGCTGGCGGCCGGGATGACCGGGACGACGGGGCAGGCCGTCCAGGCGGCGGAGGACATCGCCGTGCGGCTGAAGGCGATTCCCGGCATGAAGGTCGAGGAGAAGCCCTCGACCCTGCCCGGCCAACGGTGGTTCTGGCTGAGCTACCGGCAGCCGGTGGACCACAAGCGTCCCAAGGGGCAGTGGTTCGAGCAGCGAGTGATGTTGCAGCACAAGGCGTCGGACCGGCCGATGGTGCTCTACACCAGCGGCTACGACTCGCCGGAGGCGATGTTCCGGTCGGAGCCGACGGCGCTGGTGGACGGCAACCAGATCTCGGTGGAGTACCGCTACTTCACCCCGTCCAGGCCGGAGCCGGCGGACTGGACGAAGGACACGATCTGGCAGGCGGCCACCGACGAGCACCGGCTGATCGGCGCGCTGAAGAAGATCTACCAGGGCCGGTGGATCTCCACCGGCGGCAGCAAGGGCGGGATGACGGCCGTCTACCACAAGCGGTTCTACCCGGGCGACGTGGACGGCAGCGTCGTGTACGTGGCGCCCAACGACGTCGAGAACGATGAGGACAGCCGGTACGACAGGTTCTTCGCCACCGTCGGCACCGATGCCGAGTGCCGCGCGCACATCAAGGGGCTGGCACGCGAGTTCCTCAAGCGCCGTCCGGCGATGCTGGAGAGGTTCAAGGCCGACGCCGCCGCGAACGGCTGGACGTTCTCGCTCCTGCGCGACCCCGACCGCGCGTTCGAGAACTCGGTGATGGACTACGAGTGGGGCTTCTGGCAGTACAAGCTGCAGTCCGACTGCGCGGCCCTGCCTCCGCTGGACGCCTCCGACGACGCGCTCTACAAGAGCCTGGACGCGATCGCGGGCCTCTCCTTCTACACCGACCAGGGCCTTGAGCCGTACATCCCGTACTACTACCAGGCGGGCACGCAGCTCGGCTGGGGTGCGCCCCAGTTCACCCACCTGCGCCCGCTGCTGCGCTACGAGAGCAGCTACCAGCCGCGGACGTACGTGCCGCGCGAGATCCCGATGCGGTTCGACGGCGGGAAGGCGATGCGCGACATCGACCGCTGGGTCCGCGACCACGGCGGCCGCCTGATGTTCCTGTACGGCGAGAACGACCCGTGGGGCTCGGAGCGGTTCCGCCTGGGACGGGGCAGCAGGGACTCGGCCGTGTACGAGGCGCCCGGCATGAACCACAGCGGCAGGCTCATCGACAAGCTGCCCGCAGCGCAACGGCAGAAGGCGATCAACGACCTGCTCCGCTGGGCCGACGTCAGCCCGCGCGCGAAGGTGCTCTCCCGGACGCCGGCGGACGCGATCGACCCGCTCCAGCTGCAGCGCCCGCCGCTCTAGAGCGGCGGAGCCGTTTACAGGGAGGGGGCGTTGACCATGCTCCGGGCGGCCATCACGAGGTAGTCCCAGAGCATCTTCTCCAGCTGCTCGGGGAGTGCCAGCTCGTCGACGGCGTCCCGCATGTGCCGCAGCCACGCGTCATGCTCGGCCTGGCCGATCACGAAGGGGGCGTGCCGCATCCGCAAACGGGGGTGCCCGCGTTGCCGGCTGTAGGTGTTGGGGCCGCCCCAGTATTGGATGAGGAAGAGCAGCAGACGCTCCTCCGCGGGCCCGAGATCCTCCTCGGGGTAGAGGGGGCGGAGCACGGAATCGTCCGCGACTCCCTGGTAGAAGCGGTGCACCAGGCGCCGGAAGGTCTCCTCGCCGCCGACCGCTTCGTAGAAGGTCACCTGTTCAGCCATAGCGTTGTACACCCTATGTGAGAGCGTGACCGTTCCGCCGACGATCAGGGGGCGGCGGCGGGGGTGGCCACCACGACGCCCGCCTCGTCGAACGACTTCTTGACCCGTTCGCGCAGCTCGCGGGACACGTCGGCCTGCTGGCCCGGGGCGGTCTTGAGCACGAGCCGGACGACCACCGCGTCGCCGGCCAGCGCCTGGACGCCCCACACCGACGGCTCCTCCAGGATCAGCTCGTCCCACTTGGGCGCCACCGCCAGCTCGTCGGCCGTGTCCTTGAGGAGCTGCTTGACCTTCTCGACGTCCTCGCCGATGTCCACCGGGATGTCCAGCACGGCCTGGCCCCAGTTCTGGGACTCGTTCCCGACCTTCTTGATCTCGCCGTTGGGCACGTACCAGACCACGCCGTTGACGTCCCGCATCCGGGTGACCCGCAGCGTGACCGCCTCGACCGTGCCCTTGGCGCTGCCGACGTCGATCACGTCGCCGACCCCGTACTGGTCCTCCAGCAGCATGAACAGCCCGGCGAGGAAGTCCTTGACGATGTTCTGCGCGCCGAACCCGACCGCCATGCCGATGACGGTGGCGCTGGCCAGCACGGGGGCGAGGTTCACCCCCATCTGGCCGAGGACGCTGAACAGCGCCGTGCCCATGACCACGATGGAGGCGATGCTGCGCAGGACCGAGCCCATCGTCCTGGCCCGCTGGGCGCGCCGCTGGTTGAGCAGCGCGGGGCTGCCGTCGAAGATCGTCCGGCTGCGCTCGCGGACCTTCTCCGACATGGTGCCCTCGGACATCCGCAGCGTGATCCTGGTGATCATGCGATGCGCCAGCGCCCGCACGATCAGCGCGACCACCAGTGTCACGATGATCCCGATGAGGACGGTCAGCGGCCGGTCCAGCCAGTTGCGGAAGAAGCGCGTGAAGTCATCGTTGTGCGAGACGTTCCACACCACCCGGCAGGCGACGCTGGGGGTGCGGGTGCGGCATGCCGTCTCGGGCGTGCCTTCCGTGGCCCAGGGCACGGCCGAGGCGAGCAGGGGCACAAGGGTGAGTGACATGGTGCGGACCCTCCCAGGCCGGCTTTGGGTGTCGCATTGACTCGCCTTTGACCTGTATCTGTACGAGCCCGATGGTAGGGGACCGTGACGAGCGGATCGTACAGTGCCCGGCGAGTGGCGGGTCGGGCCGGGGGAGGGGCCGGACCTGGGGAGACCTGGGACCGTCGGCCTGGACGAAGGGAGGGGCCGGGCCCGTTTCGCGCGTCCATCGCCGCCGGCGGTCACCAAGTCATGACCTTGTTGAACGGCCTCCTCTCCCTGATGACACCGTCAGACGGCGTAGGGACGACGGAACCCGGGTGATCCGCCTGCTCGTGCCCCGGGCCCCGAGGTTCCGCCCGCCCGGCAGGGACGGCCGTGGCGGCGGACCGGCCATGTGGCCGACCGGGGCACGAGCAGGTGCCTGATGCGGCCCGGACGTCCCGCCACCGGGGCCTGGTCCGGGCCGAGGGCAGGGCCGGTGCGGCGGCTCGAGGCCTGCCGCGCCGATGCCCGCCCGGCCGGACGGGTCGAGCCTGCCGGGGTGGGGGATGGGCCGGTTCGCACCGGGCGAACGTGTCCCGTGAGGCCGGCGGCTGCCGCGCCGTTCCGGCCGCGACCTCACGGGACACGCCCGGCTTCTCAGGAGAGGCCTACGGGCCGCTCCACGGCCGCCGGTTCCGGCGGCCGGGCTTTCAGGGGGCGGGTCTCGGCGGGGAGCGGGACGCACGCCTGGGCGTGGTGGGGCTGCAGGACGCGGGCGAGCTTCACGGCCGCGCCGCGCGGGTCGTCCACCCGGTGCATGCGCTCTCCCCACGACCACCAGTAGTAGTGATCGTGCGACTCGGGGGCGGGGGCGCAGGTGACGTCCTCCGCCAGGCTCGCCGCGTCGGGGTTGACCACCCGCAGGAAGACCGGGCCCGAACGGGTGCGCACCACCCGGGCGACCAGTCCCCGCGTGTCGAGTTCGTGCTCCAGTTCCTCCAGGTAGCCCGTGCGCCTGTCGATGACCACTCGCGCACCCCCTCCGTCGTTCGTGTCACCGGGTCCGTCGCGGCCGCAGCGGCCGTTCCGCCGGACCCTGTGATGATCGAACTCTCCGGGTCCGTTCTGTTACTCGCGGCGAGAATTGCAACTCTCACGCGAACGGTCAAGAGGGCCGTCAGGAGCCGGTTGGGCCAGCACCTCCGCCGGGGGAGATTTGCCCCTGTGCGGAGGAAGAATCTCTACCCGAGGATCGGGAGGCTTCCCCCGAACCGCCCGCGATTCCCTGGAATGGCTTGGCCGGCCCCGTTGCGAGAGTTACGCTCTGTGCGCACCACATTATCTGTCGTTGCCATCTAGAAAACCGGTCGCCGTGACCTGAGACGGTGATTTTCGACCGTTTCCGGGCTCTGCGGTGAGGAGGCCGGAACCGATGTCGGACACCCCTCGGAAAGAAACGGACATAGCGCGCCGAATACGTGCGTATGGCCTGGCTCGAGGTCGCTGTGCCGCGGAGATCGCGGAAGAAATTCACGATCAATGCGGGCCGCTTTTCGGGACCAGCCGGATCAAGGCCCACCGGCTGTCCCATGGTGTCGCCCTGTCCGACATCGTCGCCCAGGTCAAGGCGCTCTACGAGGTCGACGGCAAGCCCCTGCCCAAGCTCGGGGAGACGCTGCTGTCGGCGTACGAGAGCGGCTACAAGCGGCCGGGGCCTGAGTACCTTCACTATCTCTGCGCCGTGTATCGGGTCGAACCCGACGAACTCGGCTACCAGAGTCCCTGCATTTGCGGACGTGGGCACGCCACCGTGCCCGGCGCCACCGCCGCGCCGCCGCAGCGCGCCAACGGGGGCGCACCGGAACGCGCGTACGAGCGTTTCGCCGCCCCGATGGCCGATCAGCCCCTGGTGGGCATGGTCGTCCCCAACCCGGATGACCCTCAGTGGATTTCCGTCAACCAACCTCGGGGCCCTGACCGCGCCGGAGGCCCCGTCTCCATCGATGTGGGAGAGGAGGACATCGTGCTTCGCAGAACCCTTCTGCAGCTGCTGGCCGGAGCGGGCGTGGCGCTTGACGGCCAGTTCCTCGGCGCTGTGGACAATCTACGACGCAAGATGGACGACACGCTGGTCAGCGCCACCGTGTCACCGACCATGCTGGACCAGTGGGAGGAGACCACCCTCGGATACGGCCGGCAGTACCAGGCGACGCCGTCGCTCCGGATGCTGTGCGATGTGCTGCTGGACTTCAGCGAGGTCCGGCGGATGGCCGACAAGCGGCAGCCGGTCGAGCTGCAGGAACGGCTGTGCCGGATCGCCGCCCAGCTGTCCGGGCTGTCCGGGCTGATCATGATCAATCTGGGTGATCACCGGCTCGCCCGGTCGTTCTTCCGCACCGCCCGCACCGCGGCCGACGAGACCGGGGACCGGCAGCTGCGCGCATGGGTGACGGTGCGCGAGTCCCTGGTGCCGATGTACTACGGCGATCCGCGCGAGGCACTGCACCTGGCCCGCAAGGCGCAGGACCTCGCCGGCCGCAGCCCCGGGGTGGCGGCCGCCATGGCGCCCGCCGTGGAGGCGCGCGCGCTCGGGCTGCTGGCGGTCCGGGGGCGCGGCGACGCCGGCCCCAGCGCGCGGCGGGCCCTGGTCCGCGGCCGCGCCGTGTTCGACCAGCTCTCCGCCGAGCAGACCGGCGACCTGGCGTTCGGTTTCACCGACCGGCAGATGGCCTTCTACGAGGGCGACACCTTCACCAACCTCGGAGACCATCGGCACGGCGACGAGGTGCTGAGCCGGGCCCTCACCCTCTACTCGCCGACCGACCGGGTCGACCGCACGCTGGTGCGCCTCGACCGCGCCACCTGCCAGTTGCACGCGGGCAATCCCGACGCCGCGCTGCAGGCGGGCAAGGACGCCATCCTCGACCTGCCGCCGGAGCACCGTTCCGACATCCTGGTGCACCGCGCCCGGCAGATCGGCGCCGCGGTCAACGCCAAGCACGGCCAGATCAAGGGCCTGGACGACTTCTACGAGGCGCTGGCCGGGCCGCGGGTGAAGAGCCCGACCACCGACCTGCCGGCCGCCGTGCCCCCGTCCGAACAGGTCTGACCGGTATGGAGGCGTTCGACGGCGCCTCCGACCGGGGCGGCGCCGCGGGGGACGCCGAGCGTCCTCCCGCGGTGCCCGCCGCGGACGGCGCCGCCCGGGCCCGGACCCTCGTCCGGCTCCAGGCGGAGCCCCCGGTCTGGAGATTCGACGACCTTCGGCTGCGGCGCTACCACGCCGCCGACCACGACACCGTCCTGGAACTGCACCGCGAGGGCCTGGCCCAGGTCGGGCTGCGCCCCGGCGACGGCGTCTACTACGACCACGACTTCTTCCGGATGGAGGACATCTATCTCCGCAACGACGGGGAGTGCCTCGTCGGCGAGCGGGACGGCCGGATCGTCGCCATGGGCGGGCTGCGCAGGGCCGATCTGGTCCCCGCCGGCCATGACCGGGCCCTCGGCGGCTACGTCCTGGGCGGTCCCGAACCGGCCGTGGCCGAGATGGTGCGGCTGCGCGTCCGTCCCTTCGCGCAGCGGTGCGGCTACGGCTCCGCGATCGTCGCGGCGCTGGAGCGAAGGGCCGCCGAGTTCGGCTACCGGCTGCTGCGGGCCGACACCACCGAGTTGCAGGGGCCGGCCCTCGCGCTCTACCTGGGCTTCGGGTGGACGGAGACCAGGCGCGAGGTGATCGGCGGCATCGTCAACATCTACCTGGAGAAACCGCTGCGCTGAGGGAACGGCGGAACCCGAGTCGCGGTGGCCGCGCGCCGGCGGCGCGGCCCGGTGCGGGGCCACCGCGACCTCGGAGCCATCCCCTGGGTCAGCCCGGTCCCGGCTTGCGGACGCCCACGAGCTGCAGGCCGGGGTAGCGGCGCTGTTTGATCTCCCCGAGCCGTCGCCGCCGGAGGAAGCCGGTGACCTCGCCGTCGCCGAACAGGCGGAACCCGGTGATCTCGGTGAGCGCCCGGGCGCCGAGCCGCGACAGCGGGAGCGGCGGCCGCCGGCTGGTGAGGATCACCATGCGCCCGCCGGGCTTCAGCACGCGCACCATCCCGTCGAGGGCGCCCCACGGGTCCTCGAAGAGGTAAAGGGCTCCGAAGCAGCAGACGGCGTCGAACGACCCGTCCCGGAACGGCAGGTCCACCGCGTTCCCGCGCACGTAGCCGACGTGCGGATCGGTGGTGTCGGCGGCGGCGCGGGCGAGCATGCCGGCGGCGAGATCGAGGCCGACCACCAGCCCGTCCGCGCCGACGCCCGCCGCCAGGCCGCGGGTCACGTTGCCCGGACCGCAGGCCACGTCCAGCACGGTCGCGTCCGGCTTGCGCGCGCCGAGGCCCAGCCAGGTGCGGGCGAGGGCGTGCTCCTGGGCGGCGTCGGGACCGATCGGCCAGCCCTTGGCCAGGCTGAACACGGCGGGACGCCAGAACCGCTCGTAGACGTGCGGCAGGAAGGTGGACTCCATGACCCGCTGGGCGAAGGACGGCTCCGGCTCGTCCTCGGGCCCGATCAGGTCGAGGTAGCCCTCCGCCGGCGTCGGCGCGGCGGCCGGGTCGAGCAGGTCCAGGATCCGTTCCTGGACCGTGCCATTCGCGTGCACCCTCGAACCTGTCATCCCTCTATTCGACCATCCGTCAATTGGATTTGCCCGGATTTTACCAAGGCTGTGACGTACCGCTCAGAGGTCCAGACCGGTCTGCGCCGCCAGGAACGACAGCGTGTCGGTCATCAGCCCCACCGAACGGCTCACCGAGCGGGCGTCATGCCCGACCTCCGACTCGTTGCGCAGCAGCACCGGGCCGTCCCCGGCGGTCGCGTGCTGGAGGGCGGCGCACATCTTGCGGGCGTGCAGCGGATCCACCCGGGTGTCGCTGTCGAAGATCGTGAACAGCGTGGCCGGATACGAGACCCCCTTCTCCACATGGTGGTACGGCGAGTAGGACAGCAGCCAGCCCAGCTCCTCCGGGTCGTCGGCGGTGCCGTACTCGTCGTTCCAGGTGCGGCCGAGCCCGAACCGCTCGTACCGGACCATGTCCAGCAGCGGCGCGGAGCAGACCACCGCGCGATAGAGGTCGGGACGCTGGGTCAGCGCCGCGCCCATCAGCAGCCCGCCGTTGGACCCGCCGGAGATCGCCAGCCGGTCCGGAGCGGTCCGCCCGTCCGCGATCAGCTTCTCGGCGGCCGCGTGGAAGTCGTCGAAGACGTTCTGCTTGCGGTCGCGCATGCCCGCGCGATGCCACTCCTCGCCCTCCTCCGAGCCGCCGCGCAGGTTCGCGACGGCGTACACGCCGCCCGCCTCGACCCACGCCAGGATGCTCGCCGAGTACGCCGGGGTGAGCGAGATGTTGAAGCCGCCGTAGCCGTACAGGATCGCCGGCCGCGGCCCGGTGCCGCCCGGACGCGACAGCACCAGCATCCGCACCTCGGTGCCGTCGTAGGACTCGTAGGTCACCTGCCGCGACTCGATCTCGGGCACCTCGACCGTGCCGGGCGGCCTCGCCCAGACGCCGACCTCGCCGGTACGGGCGTCGTAGCGCAGCACCCCGCTGGGCGTGACGTTGTCGGTGTACCCGAACCATGCCTCGTGCCCGCCCTCCGGCCGCTCGACGATGCCGCCGAGCGAGCCGAGCCCGGGCACCGGCACCGTCCCCGTCCGCTCGCCGGTCGCCAGGTCGTGCACGGTGATCTCGCCGATCGCGTGCCGGGTCCAGCCGGCCAGCAGCACCGGGCGGTCGCCGAGCTCGGGACCGTCCAGGATCGCGAAGTCGGTCAGCACCGCCTCCGGGTCCTCCGGGATCAGCTCGCGCCAGTTCTCGAACGCGGGGTCGGCCGGGTCGGTGACACACAGCCGCGAGCGCGGCGCGTCGCGGTCGGTGAAGACATAGGCGCGGCCGTCGCGGCCCACGTACAGGCCCGTCCCGGCGTCCACGCCCTCCTGGACGGCGCGCAGCCGGGGCCGCTCGGCGCCGCCGGGCGCGGTCAGGTCGGCGATCCACAGATCGTTGCGCGGCGCGGTGCCCTGGGACGCCGAGATCGTGAGCCAGCGCCCGTCCCGGCTCACCCCGGCGCCGTAGTAGTTGGTCTTCTCCATCCCGTCACCGAAGATCAGGATGTCGTCGTCGGGATCGGCGCCGACCCGGTGCAGGTACACCCGCCGGTGGTACTGGTCCTCGCCCTCGGGGACGGCCTCGGGCGGCAGCCGCCGCACGTAGTAGTAGGCCTCGCCGCCGGGCAGCCAGGCCACCGAGCCGTACCGGCCGCGGTCGATCGGGCCCTCGATCCGCGCGCCGGTCGCGACGTCCATGACGTACAGCAGCGATTCCTCGTCGCCACCGGTCGAGATCTTGTACGCCAGCCGCCGCCCCTCCTTGTCGGGCTGCCAGCCGTCCAGCGTGGTGGTGCCGCCGGGGTCGATCGCCACGGGGTCGACGAGAGCGCGCTCGGTGCCGTCCGGATCCACCGTGTAGAGCACAGGATGCTCCTGCTCGGCGGTGCGCCGGGTGAAGAAGCGCCGCTCGCCCCGCCACACCGGGGAACCGACGCTGCCGGCGCCGAGCAGCTCGCGCAGCCGCCCGCGGAGCCGGTCGCGGCCGGGCAGATCGTCCACCACCTGGTGGAACAGCCGGTCCTGGGCGGCCAGCCACGCCCCGGTCCCCGCGCCCCGTTCCTCCAGCCACCGATACGGGTCGGCGACCCGGTGGCCGTGCAGGGTCTCGACGATCTCCGCGCGCTCTGCGGGCGGGTACGGCGGTCGGCTCATGACCTGCACTTTATGCGGTACGGCCGGGCAAAGGCCGCGCCAGGACACGTGTCGCACGGCGTACCCGCAGGTCATCTCCGGTAGAAGGGAGATCGTCCACATCGTTCAACGGGGGTTGATCATGAAGAGCAGCGTGCGCATCGCCGTCCTCGCCGCGACGGCCGCCGCGGGCACGGCCGCCACCGCCCCGCCGTCCCTCGCGCAGGCAGAGGGGAGGGTCGTCTTCGCCTACTCCGCCCCGGTCCTCTCCCCGTCCGGCGACAGGGTCGTCTGGCGCTGGACGATCCGCAACACCGGCGACCTCCCCGTGGAGGGCGTCACGCTCGTCCACCGCCTCAAGCCCAAGCTCAAGGTGACCTCGATCAGCGCCCCGTGCAAGGCGCCCGCCACCGGGATCAGGTGCGCCTACGAGCGGCTGGGCCCCGGACAGCGGAAGCAGGGCATGCTGACCGCCGACCTGCCGTCGAACGTCTCCGGCCTGGTGGAGATCGAGGGCCGGGTGACCTGGCGGCCGGCCGCCGCGCCCGCACCGGGGAGCGCCACGCCCGAGCGGGAGGAGGGCCCCGAACCGCGCCCCAAGGTCATCGAGACCGGAACCGCGCCCGAACCCCGTCCGAAAACGTCCGCGGCGATCACTCCCTGACACGGGCACCCCGTCACACCAGGAGACGAATCACTTACGCTCCGTGGTGTCAGCAGCCCTTTGCGTTCGATCCGGGACGCTTGGGGGGATTATTGGGGTAGCGGACGGCCTTCTCTAGGCGCCACACTGATTTCGGGTCGGTTCGCCCCTGGGGAGGTCCTCATGGCGGGTTCGCAGGTGCCGGAGATAATACTCAGGCCTCGGTGCGAGGCGCGTTCAAGCGCGTCCACCGAGGCGAAGCAGAACACTGTGGGGGCCGTCTGATGAGACAGGTCCTCCTCCTCAACGCCACATACGAACCACTGACGACGCTCCCGCTGCGCCGGGCCGTGTGCCTGGTCCTCCGGGAGAAAGCCGAGGTCGTCCACACCGACGTCTCCGGCGCGGTGCTCCACTCGGCCGCCATGTCCATCGAAGTCCCCTCCGTGATCCGGCTCCGCCGGTACGTCCGGATTCCATTCCGCACCCGGGTCCCGCTGACCCGCGCCGCGCTGATGCGCCGCGACAACTTCCGCTGCGCCTACTGCGACCGCCGCGCAGAGACGATCGACCACGTGCAGCCGCGCAGCCGCGGCGGCAAGCACGTCTGGGAGAACTGCGTCGCGTCCTGCACCACGTGCAACCACCGCAAGGCCGACCGCCTGCTCGAGGAGATCGGCTGGACCCTCAAGATCACGCCCGGCGTCCCGCGCGGCGCGCACTGGAGACTCATCGGCGTGATCCACGACGGCGACCCCCAATGGGCCCCCTACGTAACCGAAGCTGCTTAGTTGGCAAGCGCGAGCTGCGCTCCTCGCCTGGCGGCTCGTCGCTTGTCGCGCTCGCGGCGAGCGCTGCATCGCTCCGCGATCAGCCGGATCTCGCCTTCGGCTTTGATCCGGCTGGCCTTCGGACGCGCTCGCAACGCCTAGGGTCCGTTCCGGCTGAGCAGGCGGGCTGAGGTCGTAGCTGACCGGGCAGCCAGGTCTATATCCTGGGAGGCGTGCCACGTTATGACTATCGCTGTCGTGCCTGCGGGTCGACCTTCGAGGTGTCGCGTCCGATGAGCGAGGCGTCCGCGCCCGCCGCCTGCCCCGACGGCCACGACGACACCGTCAAGCTGCTGTCCACGGTCGCCGTGACCGGCCGCGGCGCCGCAACACCCCCGCCAAGCGCCGGTGGCGGCGGAGGCTGCTGCGGCGGCGGTTGCTGCTCCTGACTCACAGGTCGCCGAAAGGCGGAATGATCCGCACAACGATGATCAGCTGGTCGTGCGGCGACACCAGGAAGTAGAACCAGCCGCTGGCGGCGTTCATCCTCCTTAGGCCTACCGACCGGGGTCCTTCGCCTAGCTCACGGCGAGCTCGACGAGCTGGTCTGCGAGCCGCTCGACCTCCTTGGTCACGGCGGCCGGGATGCCTCCTGCAACATGTGCGTGATCCGGGGAGTAATCGAGCGATCAAGAGGACGTGCCTTCGGAGAGGGCGGCCTGCGCTTCGTCGAGGATGCGCCCCAGCTCCGTTGCCGCCGCGCGAGCTTGGTCTGCATCCCCGTGCTGCGCGCGATCTTCGAGCTCACGGAACCGGGCCGCCAGGTGCGGTTGCCGCTGGATATGGACGTAGATCGCCCATTGCCCGGAAAAGCGCCGGAGAGGGCCGAGGTCGGACCCCAAGCGAGCTTCATCCGCAGCCTGGTCCAGTTCCCGGGTAAAAGCGGGCAGCGCCGCCGGGGCGACCTGCATGATCGCTTGGCGCAGCGCTGTCACGGTAGCCGGCGGCTGCGGAATGAGCGGCTGCTCGGAGCCACCGAGGCTCATGCGTTCCCCTTGGATAAAGCGGCGTCACCTCAGCTTATCGAGCCCGTTCCGGGGCTGAGGCCGGTTGCCGATGCTTCCGCGACGACCTCAGCCCGCCTGCTCAGCCGGAACGGACCCTAGGCGTTGCGAGCGCGTCCGAAGGCCAGCCGGATCAAAGCCGAAGGCGAGATCCGGCTGATCGCGGAGCGATGCAGCGCTCGCCGCTTGCGCGACAAGCGACGAGCCGCCAGGCGAGGAGCGCAGCTCGCGCGAGCAAATTAAATCTGAGTTACGTCGCGGGCGGCGCCTGTGGAGGCTGAGGTGGTCATGGCGGCGTAGGCCTGGAGGGCGGCGGTGACGGGGCGGTGGCGGTCGCGGGGACGGTAGTCGCCCAGGTCGGCCAGGAGCTTCTCGCGGCGGGCGGCCAGTTCCTCCTGCGTGACGTCCAGGTCCAGTGTGCGGCGCGGGATGTCGATGACGACCCGGTCGCCGTTCTCGACCAGCGCGATGGCGCCGCCGGAGGCGGCCTCGGGGGAGGCGTGGCCGATGGACAGGCCGCTGGTGCCGCCGGAGAACCGGCCGTCGGTGATGAGCGCGCAGGCCTTGCCCAGGCCGCGGCCCTTGAGGAAGCTGGTCGGGTAGAGCATCTCCTGCATGCCGGGGCCGCCCTTGGGGCCCTCGTAGCGGATCACGACGACGTCGCCCTCGCGGACCTTGTCGCCGAGGATGCCCTCGACGGCGTCTTCCTGGCTCTCGAAGACCACGGCCGGGCCGGTGAAGGTCCACAGCTCCTCTTCGACGCCGGCGGTCTTCACGATCGCGCCGTCGGGGGCGATGTTGCCGTACAGCACGGCCAGGCCGCCGTCGGTGGTGTAGGCGTGCTCGGCGTCGCGGATGCAGCCGGCCTCGCGGTCGAGGTCGAGGGCCTCCCAGCGGGCGTTCTGGCCGGACGCCTGGGTGGTGCGGACGCCGCCGGGCGCGGCGTGGTACATCTCCACCGCCTCGGGCAGCACGTCCGGGGAGCGCACGTCCCAGGCCGACAGGAACTCCGGCAGCGACGCCGAGTGGATCGTGTGGGCCGAGCGGTTGAGCAACTCGGCCCGGTCGAGTTCGGCCAGCAGCGCGGGGATGCCGCCGGCGCGGTGGCAGTCCTCGACGTGGTACTTGCCGGTGGCCGGGGCCAGTTTGCAGATGCACGGCACCCGGCGGGACAGCTCGTCGATCTCCTTGAGCCCGAAGTCGACGCCGCCCTCGTGCGCGGCGGCCAGCAGGTGCAGGATCGTGTTGGTGGAGCCGCCCATCGCGATGTCGAGGGCCATGGCGTTCTCGAACGCGTCGCGGGTGGCGATGTTCAGCGGCAGTACGGACTCGTCGTCCTGGTCGTAGTAGCGCTTGGCGATCTCCACGACGGTGCGGCCGGCGTCGGCGTACAGCTTCTTGCGGGCGACGTGGGTGGCCAGCACGGTGCCGTTGCCCGGCAGGGCCAGGCCGATCGCCTCGGTGAGGCAGTTCATCGAGTTGGCGGTGAACATGCCCGAGCAGGACCCGCAGGTCGGGCAGGCCGCCTCCTCCATCTCGGCCAGGGTCTCGTCGGACACCGAGGCGTCCGCGGAGGCGATCATCGGGTCGATCAGGTCGAGCTTGTTGCCGTCCCGCACGCCCTCGATCGGCTTGCCGGCCTCCATCGGGCCGCCGGAGACGAACACGGTCGGGATGTTCAGCCGCATCGCGGCGATCAGCATCCCCGGAGTGATCTTGTCGCAATTGGAGACGCAGACCAGCGCGTCCGCGCAGTGCGCGTTGACCATGTACTCGACGGCGTCGGCGATCAGCTCGCGGGACGGCAGCGAGTAGAGCATGCCGCCGTGGCCCATGGCGATGCCGTCGTCCACGGCGATGGTGTTGAACTCGCGGGGGACGCCGCCGGCCTCGCGCACGGCGGCCGCGACCATGTCGCCGACCTCGCGCAGGTGGACGTGGCCGGGCACGAACTGGGTGAAGCTGTTGGCGACCGCCACGATCGGCTTGCCGAAGTCCTCCCCCGCTACGCCGCTGGCCCGCATGAGGGCGCGCGCGCCCACCATGTTCCTGCCGTGGGTGACCGTACGTGACCTGAGGGCGGGCATCTGGGACTTCTCCAACCTGTGGCGTGCTCAGCGGGGCTCAGCGGCGGATCGCGGCGCTGCCGGCGCTCATCGATCGATGCTATCAACGCGAAACGCCGGGACGTGCGCCGTCCCGGCGTTCATGTGGGAAGTGGAGCGGCACCTCGCCGGGAGACGAGGTGCCCCTCACTGCACCGGCTTCGGGGGCCGGTCGCTGGGGGCTCGTCGTTGAGCCGGGGCCCTATTCCGCGTCGGGGTACTTGGGCGGGAGGGCTTTCTGCGCGGCCTGGTAGATGCGCTGGACGTCGGTCTCGGTCAGGATCTTGGGACGGCGGCGCAGGTAGCCCCGCGCCCGGTTGCCCGCGTAGACGTCCACGTCGCGGACCCGCATGACCTTCCACGGGATGGACGGCCCGTAGATGGCCACCGACGCCTGCACCGGCACCTCGAACCCGACCCGGCCTGCGATGATCTTGCTGGCCTGGTCGGCCTCCCAGCGCGCCTCGTCCAGCCGCTCCTTCTTGTTGAAGGGGCCGTGGAAGAGCTTGCGATGGGAGAGGGTGCGCACCGGCAGGCGCTTGTCCCATTTCTCCGAGTCGATGGCGTACACGCCGCTCGGGCCGATGACCAGGTGGTCGATTCGGCCGTCGCTGACGCCCTCGTCGTCGCGCGGGACGGCGCGCGCGTGCAGCACGCGGTAGCCGCCCTTCTCCAGCGAGCGCAGTTGCTTCTCGGTGCGCCGCTCGGCCGCCGAGGACTTCTGCCACGCGGGGACCGTGGAGTCCTTGCGGGAGAGCCGGACGACGTCGGCGATGACGGCCAGTACCGCCACGGTGATCCCGATCCGCAGGGTGAAGACGAGGCCGAGCACCAGGCACAGCACGACCGCTACCGCGCCGCGCACCAGCCAGCGCTTGATCCGGGGGTCTTTGAGCACGTCGCGGCCGGGCGGGCCGCCGCCGGCGTCGTCGTCAGGGGTCTGCTGAGGCTGCCCGCGCGCCTCCTGTGAGTTGCCCCGCTCCATGATCGCCATGAGTGACGCTCCGTGTTCCTTTCGCTCCGCAAACATGATCCTCCGTGCGCAGAGTAATCATTTCCGCGTTCGGGGACTAGCCGTGTCGGGTTAATACTTTTGTCGCCGGTTCATCGCGGTTGGATGTTGCCGTGCCCGGGTACGGCGGTGCTCATTCCTCTCATCTTTGATGGCGTGGCATCGGCCGTCTAGCGTTCCGCGATGTGACCCATACCGGTGAGACCCATACCCACGATCTGAGCGCCATGCGGCTGGCCGCCGCGATACGCTCCCGTGAGCTGTCCCCTGTCGAGGTGACCGAGCACTACCTGGACCGGATCGAGCGACTGAACCCCCGGCTCGGCGCCTATGTGACGGTGACCGCCGAACGTGCCCTGGAGGACGCGGCGCGGGCGGAGAAACGGCTGCTGGAGGCCGGCGATCCCGCCGATCTGCCGCCGCTGCTCGGCGTGCCGGTGCCGATCAAGGATCTCAACATGGTGAGCGGCGTCCGGATGACCCTCGGATCGGAGGTCTTCACCGGCCTGTCCGGCTTCGCCGACGACAATGTCGTCCTACTGCTGAGGGAAGCGGGCTCTGTCCTTCTCGGTAAGACCTCGACCCCCGAATTCGGTCTGCCCTGTTACACCGAAAACGCCGTGGCGCCCCCCGCCCGCACGCCCTGGGACCTCGGCCGGTCCGCCGGCGGCTCCAGCGGCGGCGCGGCCGCGGCGGTGGCCGGCGGGCTGGCACCGGTGGCGCAGGGTAGCGACGGCGGCGGCTCGATCCGCATCCCCAGCAGCGTCTGCGGGCTGTTCGGGATCAAGCCGACCCGGGGTCGGATCTCGTCGGGGCCGGTCGTCCCGGACCTGTTCGGGCTGGCGACCAACGGGCCGATCGCGCGCACGGTCCGGGACGCGGCCCTCCTGCTGGACGTGATGGCCCGTCCGATGCCCGGAGACCTCTATCTGGCGCCTCCCACCGAGGGGACCTACCTCGGGGCCGCCGAACGTCCGCCGGGCCGTCTGCGGATCGCTCGCAGCCGCGAGCCGGTGGTGCCGGGGGCCGAGGTCCACCCCGACTGCGTCGCCGCCTACGAGGCGGCCTCCGCTCTCCTCGAGGAGCTGGGCCACGAGATCGTCGAGCTGCCCCAGGTGCTGGGGCCCGACCTCGTGCCGCTCTTCGAGACGCTCTGGGGCGTCATGGCCACCATCACCCCGGTCGAGCCCGAGCGGGAGCACCTCCTGCTGCCCCTCACCCGGTGGCTGCGCGAGCGCGGGAACGCGACCAGCGCGCCGCAGGTGTTCGGCGCGCACGCGATGCTGCAGGCGGCCCTGCGCGACGCGTTCCCGGTGATGAACGAGTTCGACGCGATCCTGCACCCGACCCTGGCCCAGCCCCCCGTGCCCATCGGCTACTTCCACGATCAGGAGCCCGAGGAGAACTTCCGGCGGCAGACGTACTTCACGCCGTTCTGCGCGCCGTACAACGTCTCCGGCCAGCCCGCGGTGAACGTGCCGCTGTACTGGAACGCGGACGGTCTGCCCATCGGCGTGATGCTCGCGGGCCGGCTGGGAGGGGAGGCCACGCTCATCTCCCTGTCCGCCCAGCTCGAAGAGGCCCGGCCCTGGATCGGCCGCAAGCCTCCCATCTGGAACGAGTGATGACCGGGGTGGGCGCGGGAACGAGGTAAGTGACAGAGCCTTGACAGAGCCTCAGGTGTAGCGACTCGAGGGCGGGGTCAGAGCGTGGCTGACGCAGGACTGAACAAGCTGGCCCGGGCGCATCGCGTGGCGACCCACTACACCGACTGGCGCGGCCAGGGCATCGAGGTGCCCGACGACACCCTCAGGGCGGTGCTCACCGCGTTGGGCGCGGACGTCTCGTCGCCCGCGGCCGTCCGGGAGACGTCGGCCCGGTTGGAAGAGGAGCGGCGCGCCCGGTTACTGCCCCCGATCCTCTTCCAGCGGGCGGGACGTCCCGGGGCGATCCGGATTCCGTGGAGCGCGCGCGGGACGGCCGAGGTGTGGCTGGACGTGGCCACCGGCGGCACCGTCGAACTGCACGGCACGAGCGTCCGCACACCGGAAGGGCTGTTCAAGCAGTACCACCTGCCTCAGGGCGTCCCAGAGGGCTGGCATCGGGTGCGGGTTCGCGTCCGTGGCCAGTGGCGGGAGGAGAGCACGCCCCTGCTCCTGACCCCCGAACGCCTCCAGCCTCCGCAGAAGGCATGGGGGTTTACGGCCCAGATCTACTCCGTCCGCTCGAAAGAGTCGTGGGGTATGGGCGACCTGCACGACCTGGCGGACCTGGCCTCTTGGAGCGGAAGGGACCTCGGCGCAGGGTTCATCCTGGTCAATCCCTTGCACGCGACCGAACCTGTCACGCCCGTAGGCCCGTCCCCCTATTCGCCGATGAGTCGCCGTTTCGCCAGCCCCCTCTACCTGAGGGTCGAGGACGTACCGGAGTATGCGGCGCTCCCCGCCAAGGAGCGGGAACGGCTCTCCGCCCTCGCGGCAAGGGCGCGGGACGGCGCTTCCAGGCATCTCGACCGCGACGTCGTATGGGACGCCAAGCGGGAGGCCCTCGAAGCCCTCTACGCACTGCCGCGCAGCCCTGAGCGGCAGCGTGCCTACGAGTGGTACCGCCACCGTGAAGGCGCGCCGCTGACGGCGTTCGCCACGTGGAGCGCCCTGAGTGAGGAGCACGGCGCCGACTGGCGGCGCTGGCCCGCCGAACTGCGCGACGCGGAGAACCCGGCCGTGGCGTTCGCGGCCAAGCGCCTGGCCGACCGCGTCGAGTTCCACGCCTGGCTGCAATGGCAACTCGACGAGCAACTCGCGGAGGCGCAGACGGCCGCCCGCGCGTCCGGCATGCCGATCGGCATCGTGCACGACCTGGCCGTGGGCGTCCACCCAGGCGGGGCCGACGCCTGGATGTACCGGCCCATGTTCGCGCCCGGCATGAGCGTGGGGGCGCCCCCGGACGGGTTCAACCAGCGCGGCCAGGACTGGGGCCAGCCGCCCTGGCATCCGGGCCGTCTCGCCGAGGCCGCGTACCTGCCGTTCAGGGGGATGCTCGCCGCCGCCCTGCGCCACGGCGGGGGACTCCGGCTCGACCACGCCATGCAGGTATCCCGGCTGTGGTGGGTGCCCGAGGGCGGCTCCCCGGCCGAGGGCACCTACGTGGCCTACGACCGCGAAGCCATGCTCTCCACCCTCGTCTGGGAAGCGGCGCAGGCCGGGGCAGTGGTGGTGGGGGAGGACCTGGGGACGGTCGAGCCCGATGTCAGGGACGACCTGGCCGACAGGGGCATCCTGGGCACCTCGCTCCTGTGGTTCGAACGGGACGCCGAAGGCCGTCCGCGCAGGCCCGAGGAGTGGCGCGAGATGTCGCTGGCCACCGTCGGCACCCACGACATGCCGCCCGTCACGGGGTTCCTGCACGGCGACCACGTCGAGTTGCGTGAGCGGCTCGACCTGCTCACCCGTCCGGCGGAGGAGGAGTTGGACGACCACCGCAGGAAACTGGCCGACTGGCTGCATCTCCTTCACGACGAAGGGCTGCTCACCGCCCCGCCCGCCGAAATCCTGGAGGCCGTCACGGGCGACGGCCCCGGCGGTGGCTCGACCCGATACGACGCAGAGGTCGCCACAGCGCTCCACGCCTTCCTCGTACGCACACCGGCCCGCCTCATAGGAATCTCCCTGGCGGACGCCGTGGGGGAGCGGCGCACGCAGAACCAGCCCGGCACCACCGACGAGTACCCGAACTGGCGGATCACCCTGGCCGACGCCGACGGGGAGCCCGTCCTCTTGGAAGACCTCCCCGGCGCCCCCCGGCTGGAGACCACTCTGGCCCCGCTCAGGACCTTTACGCCTCGCGCTCCTGACGACGGGCCTTGACTTCCTTGATGACGATGTCCCCGTCGTAAAGGGTGGCGCCGAAGTTCCAGCCCTGCTCATGGAAGAACCCGATCAGCCGGTCCCAGTCGGCCGGTTCGACCCTCCCGGCCATCCGGACGAGCCCGAAGTTGGTCAGGGTCTCCAGGGCGGTCCAGTCGGTGGAGAACCGGAACTCGCGCGCGAACTCGCCCGGTCCGACCGTCCAGCCGGCCTTTTCGAACGCCATGGCGACCTCGCCCAGGTCGGGCCCGATCTCGCCCCGGTACCGCTCGCCCGGCTCGGCGTGCACGCCCATGTAGAAATTGGGAACCGCGTCGAGGATCTCCTGCCACCAGTTCGGAACGTGTTCGGGGTCGCGCGGGTACGCCACGAGCTCCTTGCGGAAGTGCTCGGGCACGAAGCCGAAGGTGTCCTCGGGCTCCTCGTCGTGGTTGAACTCCGCGTCGACGGCCCCGTCGGAGGTGAGCTCGAGCGACATGGAGATCCACGTGCCCGTCCCCGGCCGGTGCATCCCGTGCTTCAGCCGTCCGCACGGCCCGCCGAGCTGGGACGGCGGGTTCACCGCCGGGCTGTTCCCGTCCTGGTCGAACACGGTCAGCGAGGTCTGGGACCCGGCCCCGGCCAGCGCCATCCACCGGAACCGCGCCTTGGCCCAGCCCGGGGGCAGCGCGGACCGGAGGCCGTCGACGATCTCCTGGAGGACCTCCTGCTGCTCCTCGGGGCCGAACGGCCTTCCGGCGCCGGCCCGCTTCTCGTCGAACGCCGCCTTGCCGTCGAACGCCTGCTTTGTTTCGGAACGGTCCACCATCACGGATCGTCCCCTTTCCTCATCGGGAGCGGTGCGTAGGCACTGAGACGCGTGACGGCGATCGTCCGTTTCGCCGAATTCCGGCGGGCCGGAAGATCGTTCAGGAGAGGGCGGCGGTGAGGCGGGTGGAGACCTCGTCGAGCAGGGTGTCCGGGACGATCTCGACCGCGGCGATCGCGGAGAACAGCCCCGGCAGGCCGGGCAGCGGGTACGGGTCGTGATCGGCGCCGGCCAGCGCGGCCTCGCCGAGCGGCTGCCGCCGCAGCGACGCGAGCGCCCGCGCCCAGGCGCCCTGCACCTCCTCCGGGGACGGCACCCCGAAGCCGTGCCCGACCGGCGCCGCGTGCCGCAGCTTCACCAGCGCGCCGTCGGTGAACTCGGCGGCGAGCTTGCAGCGCCCCACCAGGTCGGCGCGCACGCCCTCGTCCAGCCGGGACATCACCGTGCACGGCGTGCGGCAGCGCGCCGCGCAGTCGCCGAGGGCCTGCGCCACCTGGCTGTGCTGCCGGTCCAGGTAGGCCCGCCAGCCCGACGGAGGCTCGGCGGCGACCCGCAGCGTGCGCTCGCACGCCGACCGTTCCGGACGGGTGTGGTCGCAGTCGCGCGCGGCCCCCGGCTCCAGCGGCACCCCGAACCGGCTGCCCGGCCCCGACACCGACTCGCCCAGCAGCGCCGGATCGCCCGCGTGGCCGAGGACCGGCTCCCAGGCCAGCAGCGCCAGGTACTCGCTGGCGATGTGCACCGCCGCGACCAGCGCCGCCATCTCCCGCCGCCGCCAGCGGATCTCGATGACCTCCAGCAGCAGCGCGTACGCCGGGCGCAGGCTCGCCAGCGCGCCGCGCGGACGTTCCCTGGGCGCCTGCGGCATCCGGCTGGCGCGGGCGCGGTCGAGCAGGTCCTTGGGGACCTCGCCGACCTCCTCCGGCATGCCGAAGTCCTCGGCGTCCAGGTCCAGGACCCGCTGCCCGAACGCGCACAGCGCCCGCACCGGCGCCGCCTCCGCGACCAGCGGCGCGCCGCCCCCGACGAGCGCCTCGATGTCCCCGAACGCGTGCCGGCGCGCCAGTGCCTTCAGAACGTCCCGTGCCGTCTCCACACCCACCCACTTCTACTGAGCCAACACCGCCGACGGCCGCGCGGCCGGCCCCATGGACCGGCCGCGCGGCCGAACCTCGCTACGCGGACTCGGCGTCCTTGCGGCGGGCGCGCAGGGCGCGGGAGACGCCGTCCCGGCCCTCCGACAGCAGCCGGTTCAGGGCGGGCGGCGGGCTGTGCTCGGCGATGTAGGCCTCGGTCCGGTCGATCGTCGACTGCTCCACGACCAGGAACGGGTAGGCGACCTCGGCGAACGTCTGCGACATGTCGCTGCTCCACTCCGCCCAGATCCGGCCGACCTCGGCGAAGTAGCGGTCCGCGTACGGCACCAGCAGCTCGGCCTGGTCGGGCTCCACGAACCCGCCCAGCGTCGCCCGGAACACCGCGTTCGGCAGCTCACCGCCCACGATCGCCGTCCAGGCGGCGTCCTTGGCGGCGGCGGTCGGGACGGCGGCCCGGCAGGCCGCGGCGTGCCGCTCGCCCGCCGCGGTCGGGTCGCGCTCCGCCTCGGCCGCGATCTCCGCCTCGCCCGCGCGCCCGTTGACCACCAGGCGGCGCAGCAGCGCCCAGCGCAGGTCGGTGTCGACCTTGAGCCCCGCCAGCTCCTTCGAGCCGTCCAGCAGGCCGGCCAGCAGGTCGAGGTGGCCGCCGGTGGTGGCGGACGCCGCCAGCGCCTGCACGTAGGCGAGCTGGAAGTCAGAGCCCGCCTCGGCCTCCTCGGCCAGCTCGCGCAGGGCGTCGGCCATCAGGCGCAGCCCCTCCTCGCGCCACTCCGGGGCGGCGTACTGCTGGACGGCCGTACGGGCCTGCCGCAGCAGCGTCTGCGCCACCGAGATGTCGGTCACGCCGCGGATGCCGCTGATGACCAGCTTGATGTAGTCGCGGGTGGCCATCTCGGCGTCCCGCGTCATGTCCCAGGCCGCCGACCAGCACAACGCCCTCGGCAGCCCGTCCCGGATGTCGCCGATCCCCTCGACGAGCGTGCGCAGCGAGTGCCCGTCCAGACGGATCTTGGAGTAGGTGAGGTCGTCGTCGTTCACCAGCACCAGGTCGGGCCGCTTCACCCCGGACAGCTCGGGCACCTCGGTGCGCGCCCCGACGATGTCCAGCTCGACCCGCTCGCGCCGGACGATCCCGTCCCGCGTGCGGTCGTACAGGCCGATCGCGATCCGGTGCGAGCGCAGCGTCGGGTACTCGGGCTTGGCCTCCTGCAGCACGGCGAACGAGGTGAAGTTCCCGTCCGCGTCCACCTCGTAGGCGGGCCGCAGGGTGTTGACGCCCGCCGTCTCCAGCCACTCCTTCGACCAGGCCGTCAGGTCGCGGCCCGAGGTCTCCTCCAGCGCGTCCAGCAGGTCGGTCAGGACGGTGTTGCCCCACGCGTGCCGCCCGAAGTAGCGCCGCACGCCCTCCAGGAAGTTGTCGCGCCCGACATAGGCCACCAGCTGCTTGAGCACGCTGGCGCCCTTGGCGTAGGTGATCCCGTCGAAGTTGACCTCCACCGCCCGGATGTCGGGGATGTCGGCCGAGATCGGGTGGGTCGAGGGCAGCTGGTCCTGCCGGTACGCCCACGCCTTCATCAGGTTGGCGAACGTCGTCCAGGATCCGGTCCACTTGGTGGCGTCGGCCTGGCACAGCACGCTCATGTAGGTGGCGAACGACTCGTTCAGCCACAGGTCGTCCCACCAGCGCATGGTGACCAGGTCACCGAACCACATGTGCGCCATCTCGTGCAGGATCGTCTCGGCGCGGCGCTCGTAGGCCGCGTCCGTGACCCGGGACCGGAAGACGTAGTCCTCCAGGAAGGTGACCGCGCCGGCGTTCTCCATCGCGCCCGCGTTGAACTCCGGCACGAACAGCTGGTCGTACTTGCTGAACGGGTACGGGCGGTCGAAGACGTCCTCGAAGAACGCGAAGCCCTGCCGGGTCACGTCCACGATCGCGTCGGCGTCGAGGTGCTCGGCCAGGGACGCCCTGCAGTACACCCCCAGCGGGATGGTGCCGCCGTCGGCCCGCCGGTACTCGTCCAGGACCTCGTGGTACGGCCCGGCGATCAGCGCGGTGATGTAGGTCGAGATCTTCGGCGTGGGCGGGAAGTGCCAGGTGCCGGTGCGGACGCCGTTGACGTCGAACGCCTCGTTGGTGACCACCTTCCAGCCCTGGGGCGAGGTGACGCGCAGCTCGAAGGTCGCCTTCAGGTCGGGCTGGTCGAAGCAGGTGTACATCCGGTGCGCGTCGGCGGTCTCGAACTGCGTGTAGAGGTACACGCTCTGGTCGACCGGGTCGACGAACCGGTGCAGCCCCTCGCCGGAACGGGAGTAGGCGCAGTCGGCCACCACGCGCAGCTCGTTGGACGCGGCCAGGGACGGCAGTGGGATGCGGCCCTTGTCGGCGTCGTAGCTCGCGGGGTCGAGCGCGGTCCCGTTGAGGGTGGCCTCCCGTACCTCGGCGCCGTGCAGGTCCACGAAGGTCGCCGCGCCCGGCTCGGCGCAGCCGAACCTGATCACGGTGGTGGACGCGAACCGCTCGTCTCCCGTGGTGAGGTCGAGGTCGACCTCGTACGAGTCGACGGTGAGCAGCCGGGCCCGTTCCCGCGCCTCGTCGCGCGTGAGGTTGCCTGCCACATGTTCTCCCTTGGCCGTCCTGAATGCTGTCGTTCCATGTCTACCAATCGGGTCGCCGCTTGGGGCCCGGTGGCGCGTTCCTGCGGGAATGGGGGCGTCCGGCGGGGGGTTGGCGCATAGGAGTTGTCCGTGAATGGTCTGAGGAGGCTGTCATGTCTTCCGAGTCGTCCCCCGAGATCCGCACCCCCGTCGACTTCTGGTTCGACCCCCTGTGCCCGTGGGCCTGGATCACCTCGCGCTGGGTGCACGAGGTGGCCGCGCTGCGGCCGATCGAGCCGCGCTGGCACGTGATGAGCCTGGCCGTTCTCAACGAGGACAAGGACATCCCTGAGAACTACCGCAAGATGCTGGCGAGCGCCTGGGGTGCGGTGCGCGTATGCATCGCCGCCGAACAGAAATATGGCCCCGAGGTGCTGGGCGCGCTCTACACCGAGCTCGGCAACCGGTTCCACCATGACAAGCTCCCGAGGGAGAAGGCCACTTTCGCCGCCGCCCTGGAGGCCGCGGGCCTGGACCCCGCCCTGGCCGACGCCGCCGACTCCGAGGACTACGACGAGGCGCTGCGGGCCTCGCACAAGGACGGCATCGACCGGGTGGGCCAGGAGGTCGGCACCCCGGTGATCGAGGTCGAGGGCAGCGCCTTCTTCGGCCCGGTCGTCACCCCGATCCCGCGCGGCGAGGCCGCCGTCAAGCTGTGGGACGGCGTCCTGGCGGTCGCGAGTACCGATGGTTTCTTCGAGTTGAAGAGAACCCGCGACCGCGCCCCGATTTTCGACTGAGAAGAGGACGCGGCCGAGCCCGGGGCGGCGCCCCCGCGGCCGCGGGCACCGGCGGGCCGCCACCGGGCTTTCTATTGCGAACATCTTGCAGTTGCGACCATCCTGCCATCACACTGGTCTAATTCGTACACACCGGCTGGATGGTGATGATCGTGCACGTGCCGGACGGATTCATCGACGCCCCGGTCTCGGTGGCGGCGGGTGCCGTGGCCGTGGCGGGCGTGGCCGTCTCGCTCCGCGGCGCCCGCCGCGAGCTGGACGACCGCACCGCGCCGCTGGCCGGGCTGACCGCCGCCTTCGTGTTCGCGGCGCAGATGCTCAACTTCCCGGTCGCGTCCGGCACCAGCGGGCATCTGCTCGGCGGCGCGCTGGCGGCGATCCTGGTCGGGCCGTACGCGGGCGTCCTGTGCGTGTCGGTGGTGCTGCTCCTGCAGTCGCTGCTGTTCGCCGACGGCGGCCTCACCGCGCTCGGGGTCAACATCACCGTGATGGGCCTGGTCACCGTCCCGGTCGGGTACGGCCTGTTCCGGCTGCTGCTGAGGGTGCTGCCCAAGACGCGGCCCGCGGCGAGCGGAGCGGCGTTCGCCGCCGCCGCGGTGTCGGTGCCCGCCTCCGCCCTGGCCTTCACGCTGCTCTACGCCATCGGCGGCACGACCGACGTGCCGGTCGGCACGGTCGCCGCCGCGATGGTCGGGGTGCACGTCCTGATCGGGATCGGCGAGGGCCTGATCACCGGGTTCGCCGTGTCCAGCGTGCTGGCCGTCCGGCCCGACCTGGCGTACGGGGCGCGCGACCTGATCAAGCCCGTGACGCTCCGGACCGGCGCCCCGGCCCGGGAACCCGCCTCGACGTCCGCTGAGCCCGCGGAGGGACGGTCATGACCACCAAGCGCTTCTTCGCCGCCGCCCTGCTGCTCACGCTCGTCCTGGCGGGGATCGTCAGCTACTACGCCAGCTCCCATCCCGACGGCCTGGAGAAGGTCGCCGGCGACAAGGGGATCAACGCGGAGGAGAAGGACCACGCGCTCAAGGACTCCCCGCTGGGCGACTACGGCGTCAGGGGCATCGACAACGCCCGGCTGTCGGGCGGGCTGTCCGGCGTGATCGGTGTCGCCGCCGTGCTGGCCGTGGGCGGGGGGCTCTTCTGGGTGCTGCGCCGCCGCGACGAGCCGTCCGGGAGTGGAGGCGCGGCCGAGAGGGAACGCGCCGAAGCCTCGCGGGACGCCTAGATGGGCGCAGGCCACGCGCACCGGCTCTACGTGCCCGGGGGCTCGCCCGTGCACCGGCTGCCGCCGCAGTGCAAGCTGGTCGCCCTCCTGGCGTTCGTGCTGGTCGTGGTGGCGACACCGCGCGAGCGGATCTGGGCGTTCGCGGTGTACGCGGTGCTGCTGGCCGCCGTCGCCGCCGTGGCCGGGATCCCGTACGGACTGGTGCTGCGGCGCACGGTGATCGAGGTGCCGTTCGTGGCGTTCGCGCTGGCGATGCCGTTCGTCGCGTCCGGGGAGAAGGTCGCCGTCCTGGGGCTGCGGCTGAGCGAGAGCGGCCTGTGGGGCGCCTGGAACATCCTGGCCAAGGGCACCCTCGGCGTGGTGGCGTCGGTGCTGCTGGCCGCGACCACCGAGCCGCGCCTGCTGCTGCTAGGGATCGAGCGGCTGCGGATGCCGCAGCTGATCACGCAGATCGCGGCGTTCATGCTGCGGTACGGCGACGTGGTCGCCGCCGAGCTGCGCCGGATGCGGGTGGCCCGGGCCGCCCGCGGCTTCGAGGCCCGCGACCTGCGGGACGCGGGGGTGCTCGCCCGGTCGCTGGGCGCCCTCTTCCTGCGGTCGTACGAGCGCGGCGAGCGGGTGCACCTGGCGATGGTGAGCCGCGGGTACGACGGGCGCATGCCCGTCCTGCACGATGTCGGCGCCTCGATGGCGCAGTGGTCCGCCGCCTTCGCGCTGCCCTTGGCGGCGGGGCTGGTCGCGCTGGCCGCCTGGACGGTGCCATGAGCGCCGTGACTCCGTCCCTGGAGGTGCAAGGGCTCGCGTACGCCTATCCCGACGGCACCCAGGCGCTCTATGGCGTGGACGTCTCCATCGGCAAGGGGGAGCGGGTGGCGCTGCTCGGCCCCAACGGCGCGGGCAAGACCACCCTTGTCCTGCACCTCAACGGCATCCTGCACGGCGGCCTTGGAACCGTCCGGGTCGGCGGGATGCCCGTCGACCCCAAGGACAAGAAGGCGCTGCGGGAGATCCGCCGCCGGGTCGGGATCGTGTTCCAGGACCCCGACGACCAGCTGTTCATGCCGACGGTCCGCGAGGACGTCGCGTTCGGCCCGGCCAACCTGGGCCTGCGCGGTGCCGAGCTGGACCGCCGGGTGGAGGGCGCGCTCGGCCGCGTCGGCATGCTGGAGGTCGCCGACCGGCCGCCGCAGCACCTCAGCTTCGGCCAGCGCCGCCGGGTCGCGGTCGCGACGGTGCTGGCGATGGAGCCGGAGATCCTGGTGCTGGACGAGCCGTCGTCCAACCTGGACCCGGCCGGCCGCCGCGAGCTGGCGGAGATCCTGCTGGGGCTGGAGGTGACCGTTCTGATGGTCACCCATGACCTGCCGTACGCGGCCGAGCTGTGCCCGCGCGCGCTGATCCTGTCCGGCGGGGTGATCGCCGCCGACGCGCCGACGCTCGACCTGCTGGGCGACTCCGGCCTGCTCGCCGAGCACCGGCTGGAGCTGCCGTTCGGGTTCGACCCGGCCGCGGCGGCGCGCTCCCGCGGCTGACCCGCCCGCGCCGGCCCGACGTCGCCGGCCTGCCCTTCACGGCCATCCCCCGCTGCCCCCCTCGGGGGAGTTCGGGGATTCGGCTTGCCTCCGCCAGGCCGGTCGGGGAGACTCGGCTCCCTGAAATGGCAACGGTTTTCATATCCGAATCGAGGCATTCGTGAAGGTTGCGTTCGTCGGCAAGGGCGGCAGCGGCAAGACCACCCTGTCGTCGCTGTTCATCCGGCACCTGGCCGCGCGGGGGCTGCCGGTGGTGGCCATCGACGCCGACATCAACCAGCATCTGGGCGCGGCGCTCGGGCTCGACGACGAGCGGGCCGCCGCGATCCCCGCGATGGGCGACCGGCTGCCGGAGATCAAGGAGTACCTGCGCGGCGAGAACCCGCGGATCTCCTCCGCCGCCGCCATGGTCAAGACCACCCCGCCCGGCGCCGGCTCCCGGTTGCTGCGGCCGGGCGGCGACGACCCCGTCCACGCCCTCGGCCGGGACGTCGAGGCGGGCGCGGGCGTCGTCCGGCTGCTGGCCACCGGCCCGTTCAACGACGACGACCTCGGCGTGGCCTGCTACCACTCCAAGACCGGCGCGGTCGAGCTCTACCTCAACCACCTCGTCGACGGCCCGGGCGAGTACGTCGTCGTCGACATGACCGCCGGCGCCGACACCTTCGCCTCCGGGCTGTTCACCCGGTTCGACCTGATGTTCCTGGTCGCCGAGCCCACCCGCAAGGGCGTCGGGGTCTACCGCCAGTACACCGACTACGCCCGCGACTACGACGTCGCCATCACCGTCGTCGGCAACAAGGTGCAGGGCGATGACGACGTCGCCTACCTGCGCGAGCACGTCGGCGACGACCTGCTGACCTGGCTCCGCCAGTCCGCCGCCGTGCGGGCCCTGGAGCAGGGGCGCGGCGACGTCCCGCTGGAGGCCGCCAACGACGACGCCCTGGCGCGGATGCGCGAGGCGCTGGACGCCCGCGAGCGCGACTGGGACAGGTTCCGGCGGCAGGCGGTGGAGTTCCACGTCAAGAACGCGCGAAGCTGGGCCAACCGGGCCGTCGGCGAGGACCTGGAGGCCCAGGTCGACCACGGCTTCCGCTTCCCCGTCCCGATCGCGGGCTGACCGCGGGCCGGGCCGTCCCGCCCGCCCCGGGGCCGCGGCCGGCGGGCGGGGCTGGGACAATCGCGGGCATGCGCGTCTTTCTTGGTACCGATCATGCCGGCTTCGAGCTGAAGGAACACCTGGTCGCCTGGCTGAAGGCGAACGGGCACGAGCCGGTCGACTGCGGGGCGCTGGAGTACGACGCCGCCGACGACTACCCGCCGTACGTGCTGCGGGCCGCCGAGCGCACCGTCGCCGAGCCCGGCACCCTCGGCATCGTGATCGGCGGCTCGGGCAACGGCGAGGCGATGGCCGCCAACAAGGTCAAGGGCGCCCGGGCCGCGCTGGTCTGGAGCCAGGAGACCGCCAGGCTCGCCCGCGAGCACAACGACGCCAACGTGATCAGCGTCGGCGCCCGCCAGCACGACCTCGACACCGCGACGGAGTTCGTCCGGCTGTTCCTGGAGACGCCGTACTCCAAGGAGCCGCGGCACACCCGCCGGATCGACATGCTCGGCGACTACGAGCGGACCGGCACCGTCCCGGAGTAGGCGGGGTCACGTCACGGGGCGGGCTTGCGGGCGCCGCGCTTGTCGAGGCGGCGGCGCTCGTTCTTGGCGGCCTTGCCGCGCCTGCCCGGTTCGGGCTCGGCCGCGGGCCTGGGCGGCGGGGGCTCCTCGCCGTCCGGGCGGGGCCGCGAGACGTCCCGCGCCCGCATCGCCGCGTCCACCGTGATCCGCATGCCCGGCTGGCCCATCGCGCCCTCCCTCGACTCGGAACGTTCATTGGACCGCATGCACCCCGGTCGCCGGCAAGAGCGAAGAGGGAAATGTCACACAGCGTGATCAATGCCCGGGTTGTGGGGGCATGGCGCCAACCTGGAGCGTTGCAACCGGTGATCAGTGGCGCGGATGGGCGCCGGTTGGGGCGGATGCTCGATACAGTGCCGGAGTCATGCTGCAACGTCTGGTCCACCTCCTCCCGCCGAGGGTCCGCGCCTTCCTGCGCCGGATCCCCGTGCTCGTGCGGATTTACAGGTGGCTGCGGCGGGGCAAGCTGACCCGCGAGCGCTACGTGTTCACCGCGCTCGCGCTGCTGACCCTGCTGATCGGGTTCAGCGCGCCGGTCGCCCAGAACTTCGCGCCGCTGAGCGCGCTGTTCCTGACCGTGCTCGGCGGCGGCCTGCTGCTGAGGGTGCGCAGCCTGGTCGCGCTACTCGGCGTGGTCGCGGCCATGGTCGTCTACAACGACTTCAAGGACCCCAGGGGCGTCGGCCCCGGCATGATCGCCACGCTGGGCGTCACCGCGGTGCTCGCCCTCACGCTGGCGCGCACCCGCCAGAAGCTCGGCGTGCAGGGCCTGCGCGGCGACTCGATGCTGCTCGACCTGCGCGACCGGCTCCGCCACCAGGGCGAGATGCCCGAACTGCCGGAGGGCTGGGACTCGCAGGTCGTGCTGCTGCAGGCGGGCGGGTCGTCGTTCGGCGGCGACTTCGTGGTGTCGTCCTGCGACGGTGAGACGCTGGAGGTCGCGCTGGTGGACGTGTCCGGAAAGGGCACCGACGCCGGGACCCGGGCGCTGATGCTGTCCGGTGCGTTCGGTGGGCTGCTTGGATCGCTCCAGCCGGAGCACTTCCTGCCCGCCTGCAACACCTATCTGCAGCGGCAGCGCTGGGACGAGGGCTTCGTCACGGCCGTGCACCTGGTGCTCGACCTCAAGACCGGCGAGTACACGATCGAGTCGGCGGGCCACCCGCCCGCCGTGCAGTTCGAGGCGAACACGGGGACCTGGCGGGTCAGCACGGCCAAGGGCGTGGTGCTGGGCGTGGTGCCCGACCTGCGCTGCGTGCCCGAGCACGGCCGGCTCCTTCCCGGCGACGCGCTCATGCTCTACACCGACGGCCTGGTGGAATCGCCCGGCCAGGACCTGGACGCCGGGATCGACCGGCTGCTGGGGGAGGCCGAGCGGCTCGTCCCCGAGGGCTTCCGCAAGGGTGCCAGGGAACTGGTCCAGACGATGGCCGCCGCCCGCGACGACGACTGCGCCCTCGTCCTCATCTGGCGCACCTGACGCGCCGCCAGCCCCCGAGCGCGCGGACCGGCGTCAGCCGCCGCCGCGGCCCTTGTTCTTTCCGCCGTCCTTGGTGCCGCCCTTGCCTTTCTGGCCGCCGGACCGCTCCCGCTGGGCGGGCGCCCGCTTGGACGGACGGGGCTGGTCCGGCCCCACGTGCGGCGCCGGCCCGCGCGAGGCGTCGGTGACGGGGACCGGCGGCGTCGCCGAGGTCGAGGACGCCGGGACGGTCCCGTGGTCCTGGCCGGCCGCCAGGCCGGCGATGAGGCCCCCGGCCAGGAGCGCCGCCGCGGCCACCCCGGCGGCGGCGAGCAGGCGGACCCGGGTCGTCGAGCGCGCTCCGACATGCCCGATCACGGTGAAGGCCGCCGTGTCGGGGCCCTCGTCGTCCCCGCCGGGGGCCGCCGGGTCCGGCGCGATGACCGGCTGGACGGCCGTCCTGGCGGCCCTCTTGGCCTCCTTCCTGGCCTCCCTGCCGGTCTCGCGCCTGGTCTCGCGCCGCCCGTTCGCGCGGCGGAGCGCGGGCAGCGGAGGTTCGGTCTGCTCGACCAGCGCGAGCAGCAGATCGGCCGCGGCCGGCCGGTGGCCCGGCTTCTTGGCCAGCGCGGACCGCACCCCGGGCAGCAGCGCGGCGGGCAGCCCGCCGAGATCGGGCTCCTCGCGCATCACGCGCAGCGCGACGGCGGCGGGCTCGCCCTCGCCGAACGGCATCCGGCCGGTCCCCGCGTAGGCGATCAGGCATCCCCAGGTGAAGACGTCGGCCGCCGGGGTGGCGTACCCGCCGCCGAGCACCTCGGGGGCCATCCACCCGGGGGTGCCCAGGACGGTTCCGGTGGAGGTGAGGGTGCCGGGGGCGTCCTGGGAGCGGGCGATCCCGAAGTCGATCACGCGGCAGCCGGACAGGGTGAGCATCACGTTGGCGGGCTTGAGGTCGCGGTGCACCAGCCCGGCGGCGTGGATCGCGGCCAGCGCCGACACCACGCCCACCGCGACGCCGTGCACCTCCCCGCCCGGCAGCGGCCCGCCGGCGGTGATCCGGTGCTGCAGCGACATCCCGCCGACGTACTCGCTGACGATGTAGGGGCGGCCGTCCTCCTCGCCGTGCGCCAGGACCCGGGCCGTGCAGAACGAGGCGACCCGGCCGGCCAGGACCGCCTCGTCCCGGAAACGCTGCCGGAAGGCCGAGTCCAGGGCGAGATGCGGGTGGATGGTCTTGACCGCGACGCGGCCGCCGTCGCAGTCCGGCGGGTGCGCGAGGTAGACCGTTCCCATCCCGCCGGCGCCGATCCGGCCGAGCAGGGAGTAGCCGCCCACCGTCCGCGGGTCGCCCGCCTCCAGCGGGCGCACGTCGTACGCCGGGGAATCGGCCACGTGCCCGTCCATGCTGACCCCTCGTCCCCTTCTGTCACTTCAGTCCGCCCAGCCCCCGATCATGTGCACAGTATGGTGCCGTATGAACACAGATTGCAGGAAACGTGTTCGTCACCTCGATGTAGCCCCGATGGCATTCGGACAGGGCAGAGTTATCTCCAGTTCGGCAACCGCCCGGCTCCGTCGGATCCTCCTCGGCGCGCGGGGCAGGCGGTTGGCGGCACCGAAGGCGATGTCCGCGCGGTCGGTACCCCAGGGGTGGGAGGCACCGTTCCGCGCGGGCATCGGTCTTTGCCGATTTCCTATCTAACAAGTTGACTTAGTTGGGAATCTGGAGCACGATGGCACCGCCCGCCGTTCGGGGCGCTCTTACGGCGGGGATCGTCCCGGTGACCGGGGCGGCGACGGCACGGCCCGTCCCGGTCACCGGCGGCTCCTCCCCCTCCCCGGCCACACCGTGCCCCGAAGGCTCCGGGGAGTTGTCCGGACTATCCGCCGGAGCAGCCATCCATGGCCTGACCTGGGTTTCGTCGGCAATGGGAGGGTTACAACAAGCTCTAGGAAAGGTAGACGAACTCCAATCCGCGCACCCCCAGGTGCGGAACCGGCGTGGCGAACGGCGGCCGCGCGCGACCCGGGGGGAGGGCGCCGGAATGTCTCAACCGGTCATGCGCCGGGTTCCATCGCACTGGTCGATGCGGACGCGGCTGACCGCCCTGGCCACCGCCATGGCCGGATTCCTGCTGGTGCTGGGCATCGTGGCGGTCTACGCCGCAGGCCCGTTCAAGCACATCGGCTGGGTCGACGTCGCGTTGGTGTGGGCGACGATCGTGATCCCGTTGCTGGGCCTGCCCCTGCTGGCGTGCGTCGTCTGGCGCGCGGTCAAGCGCGCGTTGCGGCCGGTCCGCACGATGAGCGCCGAGCTCCGCGCGCTCTCCGAGCGCCCCGGCGGCAACAGGGTGACCGTGCCGCAGCGGCATGACGAGATCACCGAGCTGGCCAAGTCCGTGAACCTGACCCTGGAGCGCCTCGAGCGGCTGGCCGAGCGGAACCGGGCCTGGGTCGCCGACGCGTCGCACGAGCTGCGCAGCCCGCTCACCGGCCTGCGCATGCAGCTGGAGCTCGCCCTGGAGCATCCCGAGGACGAGGACTGGCCGAAGGTGGCGCAGGCCGCGCTGAGCGACGCCGACCGGCTGCAGCGGATCATCCAGGACCTGCTGACCATGGCCAGGCTGGAGGCCGGGGTGCTCGGCGACCGGGAGCCGATCGACCTGGGCGGCCTGGTGCGCGCCGAGGTCGCGCGGCGGGCCGACCGGGCCCGGGTGCCGATCGAGCTGGAGACCGACGAGGGCGTGATCGTCTCCGGCGTCGGCAGCCATCTGGTCCGGCTGCTGACCAACCTGCTCGACAACGCCGAACGGCACGCGTTCTCCTGGGTGCGGGTGGCCGTCGGAAGCGACGGCGAGCGCGCTCTGCTGATGGTCGCCGACGACGGCCCGGGCATCCCGCCCGAGGAGCGGGAACGGGTCTTCCAGCGGTTCCAGCGGCTGGCCCAAGGGGCCCACCGCGACACCGGCGGCACCGGACTGGGCCTGCCGATCTCCCGCGACATCGCGATCGCGCACGGCGGCTCGCTCTTCGTCGGCGACTGCCCCGCTGGCGCGCGGCTCGTCCTGCGCCTGCCCCTGGCCAAGACCGCGCCCCTCGCCGGATCTCCGTCCGGGCCCGGCCGCTAGGGTGTGTTCTGCGGATCTTGTTCGTCGAGAGCGGCGCGCAACAGAACGCGGACCCGCTGGTGCGCACGCGGACGGCGCTGGAGGTGGGCATGCCGGGATCGCCGGGCGGCCGGGTCGGGGCGCGCGAGCTACTGCACCGGGTGCTGGACGGGCCGGGCCGGCGATCCTGGGACACCGAGCCGCTGGCCGTCGCCGAACCGGGCACCGCATACGCGCGGGAACTGGCGGCGGCCCGCGAGCGCAGCGGCTGCGACGAGGCCGTGATCACCGGTGAGGGGCTGCTGCGCGGGCGGCGGGTCGCCTACGTGGTGTCGGAGTTCGGATTCCTGGCCGGTTCGATCGGGCTGGCGACCGCCGAGCGGATCGTCGCCGCGGTGGAACGCGCGACCGCGGAGGGGCTGCCGCTGGTGGCCGCGCCGGCGTCGGGCGGGACCCGGATGCAGGAGGGGACGGTCGCGTTCGCGCAGATGGCCAGGATCACCGCCGCGGTCACCCGGCACCGCGCCGCCGGGCTGCCCTACCTGGTCCACCTGCGGCATCCGACGACCGGCGGGGTCTTCGCCTCGTGGGGCTCGCTCGGCCACCTGACCGCCGCCGAGCCGGGCGCGCTGATCGGCTTCCTCGGCCCCCGCGTCTACGAGGGCCTGTACGGGGAGCCGTTCCCCGAGGGCGTCCAGGTCGCCGAGAACCTCTTCGCCAAGGGCCTGGTCGACGCCGTCGTCGGCATCGACGAGCTCGGCGGGATCGCCGCCGAGGCCCTGGACGTGCTGTGCGGCAGCGCCGCCCATGACGGGCGTTCGGTGATCTCCCCCCGGCTGGCCGGCCCGGAGCCGGACCGGCGGCCGCGATCCGCGCCGGCGGCGGAGGGGACGGCCTGGGAGTCGATCGAGCGGTCGCGCCGCGACGGCCGTCCCGGCGTCCGCGAGCTGCTGCGGTACGGGGCGGACCGCGTGACCCCCATGTCGGGCACCGGGCAGGGCGAGGCCGGCCCGGGGCTGCTGCTCGCGCTGGCCCGTTTCGGCGGCACGCCCTGCGTCGTCGTCGGCCAGGACCGGCGCAGCCAGCGCGAGGGCCGACCGCTCGGCCCCGCCGGCCTGCGCGTCGCCCGCCGCGGCATGGGATTGGCCGCCGAGCTGGGCCTGCCGCTGGTCACCGTGGTCGACACCCCGGGCGCGGTGCTGTCCGCCGAGGCGGAGGAGGGCGGCCTGGCCGGGGAGATCGCCCGCTGCCTGGCCGACCTGATCACCGTCTCCGCCCCGACCGTCTGCCTGCTGATGGGGGAGGGGACCGGGGGAGCGGCGCTGGCGCTGCTGCCCGCCGACCGGGTGCTGGCCGCCCGGCACGCCTGGCTGGCGCCGCTGCCGCCCGAGGGCGCCTCGGTGATCGTGCACCGCACCCCCGCGCGGGCGGCGGAGCTGGCCGAGGCACAGGGCGTGCGCTCGGCCGACCTGCTGCGGAACGGCCTGGTGGACGAGCTGGTGGACGAGCGCCCGGACGCCGCCGACGAGCCCGAGGCGTTCTGCCGCCGGGCGGCCGGCGCCGTCGAACGGGCGCTCGCCGAGCTGGCCGGGCTACCGTCCGCCGACCGGCTCGCCGCCCGCGACCACCGCTACCGGACCCTGGGGCGCTGAGGCTGCGGTGACGAGCGCGGTGAAGACCGCCTGCTGGGCGGGGTCGGTGGCGGCGGTGTCCTCCGGATGCCACTGGACGCCCAGGAACCAGCCGGCCTCGCCGCCCGCGTCGGCGTACTCCACGCCCTCGACGGTGCCGTCGGCGGCGCGCGCGGTGACGGCCAGTCCCCGGCCCAGGACCTCGATGTCCTGGTGGTGGTAGCAGGACGCGTCCGTCCCGCCCGAGCCGAGGACCCCGGCCAGCAGGGTGCCGGACTCGACCGCGACCGGGTGGACGAGGTGGCGGTGCTCGGCGTCCATGTGCTGGCGCAGCGTGCCGCCGCGCACCACGTTCACGATCTGGAGGCCCCGGCAGACCGCCAGCAGCGGCAGCCCCGACTCCAGCGCGTGCGCGGCCACGGCGAGGTCGAAGGCGTCCTGCTCCTCGTCGACGTCGTACAGGGCCTCGTGCTCGCCGGATCCGCCGTAGTGGCGGGGGTGGAGGTC
The DNA here is from genome assembly GCF_039532545.1 of Actinomadura vinacea. NCBI lineage: Bacteria > Bacillati > Actinomycetota > Actinomycetes > Streptosporangiales > Thermomonosporaceae > Actinomadura > Actinomadura vinacea. Next base: position 132,927 of record NZ_BAAARW010000023.1, read on the forward strand.
CCCGCCGCCGGGCAGCAGCACGCCGTCGCACCGCGCCAGCCGCCCGGCCACGTCCGCCGGGTCGGCCGGGTGCATGACGAACGGCTCGCCGCCGCCCCGCCACACCGCCTCGACCAGCGCGCGGGCGGCGACCTCCGCGGCGTACCGCAGCGCCGACGCCCGCGCCGAGAACCGCGCCGGAAGCGCGATCAGCGGCCTGCTCACAGAGTGATCCAGGTCGTCTTCAGCTCGGTGTACTTGTCGAGGGCGTGCAGCGACTTGTCGCGGCCGTGGCCGGACTGCCTCATCCCGCCGAACGGCACGCTCATGTCGCCCTCCTCGTAGCAGTTCACCCACACCGTCCCGGCCTTGAGCGCGCGGGATACCCGGTGCGCGGTGGACAGGTCGGAGGTCCACACCGCGGCGGCGAGCCCGTAGTCGGTGTCGTTGGCCAGCCGCACCGCCTCGTCGGCGTCGGCGAACTCCAGCACCGCCAGCACCGGCCCGAAGATCTCCTCGCGGGCGATCCGCATCTCCGGCCCGACCCGGTCGAACACCGTCGGTTTCACGAACTGGCCGGCGTCGTGGACGCCGCCGGGCCGCCCGTCGCCGCCGGCCCGCAGCCGGGCGCCGGCCGCGCCCCCGTCCGCCACGTACGACAGCACCCGCTCGCGCTGCGCGGCCGACACCAGCGGGCCCATCTCGGTGGCCGGGTCCAGCGGGTCGCCGACCCGGATCGTCCCGGCGCGGGCGACGATCCGGTCCAGCACCCGGTCGGCGACCGACCGGTGCACCAGCAGCCGGGACGGCGCGGTGCACATCTCCCCGGCGTTGAAGAAGATCCCCCAGGCGGCGGTGTCGGCGGCGGCGTCCAGGTCGGGGGCGTCGGGCAGGATGATGTTGGGCGACTTGCCGCCCAGCTCCAGCCAGACCCGCTTCAGGTTCGAGCCCGCCGCGTACCGCAGGAAGTGCCGTCCGACCTCGCCGGATCCGGTGAACGCCACGGCGTCGACGCCCGGGTGCTCGCCGAGCGCCCGCCCGGCGACCTCGCCCCGCCCGCTCACCACGTTGAACACCCCCGGCGGCAGCCCGGCCTCGGCGGCCAGCGCGGCCAGGTGTAGGGCCGACAGCGGCGACTCCTCGGCCGGCTTCAGCACGACCGCGCAGCCCGCGGCGAGCGCGGGCGCGAGCTTCCAGGCGGCCATGAGCAGCGGGAAGTTCCACGGGACGACCGCGGCCACGACCCCGACCGGTTCGCGGGTGACGAGCGCGAGCGAGCCCTCGCCGGTGCGCGGCGACTCGTCCAGCTGCTTGTCGGCGGCCTCGGCGTACCAGCGCAGGCAGCCGATGACCGCGCGCAGCTCGATGCCGTACGCCTCGCCGATCGGTTTGCCCATCTCCAGGCTGACCAGCAGCGAGAGCGTCGCCCTGTCACGTTCCACGAGAGCGGCCAGGCGGAGCAGCGCCGCCTTGCGCTCGGCGGGCGCCAGCCGCGGCCACGGGCCCTCGTCGAACGCGCGCCGCGCGGCGGCCACGGCCCGGTCCACGTCGGCCGCGCCGGCGGCGGCGACCCGCGCGATCGTGCGGCCGTCCCGCGGGGACACGACGGGCAGGGTGCCCGCGCCCGCGGAGAACGCGCCGTCGATGTGGAGGCCGGTGCACGGATCGAGCCGCTCGGCCCGGGCAAGCCATTCCTCGTACGGGACGCCGGTCAAGATCCCTCCTATGCAGTTTTGGGACTGTCTTCAAGTGGTCAGGTACCGCCGCGAGCGCGCTACCTGGCCGGTGAGGTGAAGCCGAAGGCGAGCCTCACCGGCCAGATCGCGAAGCGATGTCGCGCTCGCACCAAGCACGGTCAGGGATGCGAGCCGCCAGGCGAGTATCCCTGGGCCGGGGTTGCAATCAATTCAGCCTCAGAGCGGAAGGCCCGTGAAGACCATGACCTTCTCTTCGGTGTAGTCGGTCATCGCCGAGTGCAGGCCCTCGCGGCCGACGCCGGAGTCCTTCACGCCCCCGTACGGCATCTGGTCGGCCCGGTAGGACGGCACGTCGCCGATCACCACGCCGCCGACGTCCAGCTCCCGGTGCGCCCGGAACGCGATGTCGAGGTTCCGCGTGAACACCCCCGCCTGCAGCCCGAAGTCGGACGCGTTGACCAGGTCGAAGGCCTCGTCCACGCCGTCGACCGGCTGGACCAGCAGGACCGGCCCGAAGACCTCGTCGCGCTGCACCCTGGCGTCGGCCGGCACGTCGGCCAGCACCGTCGGCGCGTACGCGGCGCCCTCGCGGGTGCCGCCGGCCAGCACCTTGGCGCCGGCGGCGACCGCCTCGCCGACCCACGCCTCGACCCGCTCCGCGGCGTCCTGGCTGACCAGCGGGCCGACCTGGGTCTTGTCGTCCCACGGGTCGCCGGTCACCAGCGCGTTCACCGACTCGACCAGCTTGGGCACGAACTCCTCGTACACCGAGCGGTCGACGAACACCCGCTGCACCGCGATGCAGCTCTGCCCGGCCTGGTAGTTGGAGAACAGGCCGATCCGGGACGCCGCCCAGTCGAGGTCGGAGTCGGGCAGCACCACCGCCGCGCCGTTGCCGCCCAGCTCCAGCGTGACGTGCTTGCGCGGCACCTGGTCGCGGATCGACCAGCCGACCGGGACCGAGCCGGTGAACGACACGATCGGCAGCCGCGGGTCCAGCACCAGGTCGCCGGCCCGGTCGTTGGGCACCGGCAGGACGGAGAACATGCCCTCGGGCAGGTCGGTCTCGGCCAGCAGCTCGCCCAGCAGCAGCGCCGACAGCGGGGTGGCGGGCGCGGGCTTGACCACGATCGGCGCGCCGACCGCGATCGCTGGGGCGATCTTGTGCGCGGTGAGGTTGAGCGGGAAGTTGAACGGCGAGATGCCCAGCACCGAGCCCTTGGGCACCCGGGCGACATAGGCCATCCGCCCGTCGGCGGCGGGGTCGGTGTCGAGCCGCTGGGTCGTACCGCTCCAGCGGCGGGTCTCCTCGGCGGCGAACCGGAAGGTGGCGATCGCCCGGTTCACCTCGCCGCGCGCCCACAGCAGCGGCTTGCCGTTCTCGCCCGTGATCAGCCGGGCGACCTCCTCGGAGCGCTCCTTCAGCCGTGCGGACACGTGCGCGAGCGCCTCCGCGCGCACGTGCAGCGGGAGTGCGGCGGCGTCCCGGCGCACCGCGTCCGCGGCGGCCACCGCCCGCTCGACCTGTTCCGGGGTCGGTACGGCGGCGGTCCCCACGACGCGTCCGTCGTAGGGGTGGGTAACGGTCAGTTGCTCGTCACCGGTCGCGGGCCGACCGGCCAGCCAGAATGGGGTCACGTCCATGGCCCTCACGCTATCTCCGCCGGGCCGCCGGGGGAGCCTCCAGCCTGTCGAATCGGGCCGTCGTCATTGGCCGTTACGGCGAGCGCGATCCACAACTCGGCGCGGACCGCCGGATCGTCCAGGTCGCGGCCCAGCAACTCGGCCGTTCTGCGCATCCTGCTCCGCAGCGTGTGGCGGTGCACTCCGAGCGCCCGCGCGGCCGCCTCGCCCTGCCCGTTCGCCGCCAGGTAGGCGCGCAGCGAGAGCAGCAGCGCGGGGTCCTCGCCGCGCAGCGGGGCCAGCAGCGCCTCCGCGAACCCCTGCGCCGGACCGGGATCGAGCAGGCCGAGCAGGCCCTGGCCGGGCAGATCGGCGTAATGCAGCACGCCGTACGGGCTGTCGGCGTCCGCCCGGACCCGGCGGGCGGCCGGCAGCGCCTGCTCCGCCTGCGCCAGGGCGGCGCCGAGCGAGTCGAGGTCATCGGCCGGGCCGCTCACCCCGACCGGGCCGGTCGCCCGCGCCAGTGCCGCCACCTGGTCCGCCAGCCGATCCGGGACGATCACCGCGCACGGGCCGTCCGCCAGCGGTACCGCCAGGCAGTGCTCGGCCGCCGGGTCGTCCTCCAGCGCGTCCAGCACGGCGGCCCCGCCGGCGCACGCCAGCACCCGCACCGGCGGATCGGGCAGCCCGGCGCCCGCCGTCCCGGACGTGCGCAGCCCCAGCATCCGGCCCGCGAGCGCCGCCCGCAGCCGGCGCGACTGCCGCGGCCGCTCCGACTGGAGGGTGAGCAGCGCGACCGCCGAGCCCACGATCGTGTGCGCGGCGGGCGGCAGCGGATCGGCCGTGCCGATGGCGAGGAACCCGCGCGGCCGTCCGCCCAGCCCGATCGCCTGCACGACCACCTGCCCGTCCTCACCCGACAGCGCGATGCTCGCGGGCCCGTCCTGGGACCTCTGCGTCCGCCGCAGCCGGGCCAGCTCGGGCGCCAGGCCGGGGGCGCGGCGCCGGGCCCGGGCGGGCTCGGCGTGCCGGACGTCCCCGGCGGCGTCCAGCAGCAGCGCCCAGCCGCCCAGCTCCCGCGCCAGCCGCACGATCAGCGGGCCGGGCCCCCGGAGGGCCGCCCGGGTCAGCTCCCGCTGCGCCTGCGCCGAACGGGTCGCGTCCTCGTACCACTCGGCCGCCAGGAGCCGCGATACCGCCTTGCCCACCGCGATGAACGGCGTCGGCCGCGGCACCTCCAGCAGCGCCAGGCCCTGCACGCGGGCCGCCGCCACCAGCTCCGCCGGAACGGTCTGGTGGATCACCCCGACCGCGAAGCCCAGCCCGGCCACGCCCCGCACCACCAGCCGCTCGACGTACGGCCCGGCGCCCTCGGCCGTGAGCCGCATCCCGGTCGTCAGCACCAGCTCGCCGCCCTCCAGGAACGGCGTCGGATCCTCCAGCTCGCTCACCGCCACCCACCGCACCGGCGCGTTCCGCGGCACCTCGGTCAGCGGGCGCAGGCCCAGCTGCGGCAGCGCGGCCACCTGACGGAGGCTGGGAGGCACGTGCGGCTCCTTACGGGACGTCGAACGCGGCGACTCCGATTCGCCGGTCCGTACGGTTCAGGGTAGATCCTGACCGGCCTATGTTCGCGCCATGAGCAGCCAGATCATCGGCACGCCGTCCGGCGTGCACCGCCTCGCCCAGGAACGCCGCGTCGTCACCGGGATCCCCGGCCCCCGCTCGCGCGAGCTGCAGGAGCGCCGCGCCGCCGCGGTCGCGCCCGGGGTGAGCAGCGTGCTGCCGGTGTACGTGGCCGACGCGGGCGGCGGCGTCGTGGTCGACGTGGACGGCAACTCCCTCATCGACTTCGGCTCGGGCATCGCCGTCACCAACGTCGGCAACGCCAACCCGAGGGTCGCCGAGCGGGTCGCCGCCCAGGCGGAGCGCTTCACCCACACGTGCTTCATGGTGGCGCCGTACGAGTCGTACGTCGCGGTCTGCGAGGCCCTCAACCGGCTCACCCCCGGCGACCACGACAAGCGCACCTTCCTGGTCAACAGCGGCGCCGAGGCGGTGGAGAACGCCGTCAAGGCCGCCCGCTACGCCACCGGACGGCAGGCGATCGTGGCGTTCGACCACGGCTACCACGGCCGGACGCTGCTCACGATGACGCTCACCGCCAAGAACATGCCCTACAAGCACGGCTTCGGCCCGTACGCGCCCGAGGTGTACCGGATGCCGATGGCCTACCCCTTCCGCTGGCCGGGCGGCGCCGAGAACTGCGGCCCGGAGGCGGCGGCCCAGGCCATCGACCAGATCACCAAGCAGATCGGCCCGGAGAACGTCGCCGGCGTGGTGATCGAGCCGATCCAGGGCGAGGGCGGCTTCATCGAGCCCGCGCCCGGGTTCCTGCCCGCGATCGCCGACTTCTGCCGGACGCACGGCATCCTGTTCATCGCCGACGAGGTGCAGACCGGGTTCGCCCGCACCGGCGACCTGTTCGCCTGCGAGCACGAGGGCGTCGTCCCCGACATCGTCACCACGGCCAAGGGCATCGCGGGCGGGCTGCCGCTGGCGGCCGTCACGGGCCGCGCCGACGTCCTGGACAAGATCCACCCGGGCGGGCTGGGCGGGACCTACGGCGGCAACCCGGTCTCGTGCGAGGCCGCGCTGGCGGTCCTGGAGGAGATCGAGAACGAGAAGCTCGTCGACCGGGCGCGCGCCATCGGCGAGGTGATGCTGCCCAGGCTGCGCGCCCTCGCCGACCGCCACCCCGAGATCGGGGACGTCCGCGGGCGCGGCGCGATGACGGCGGTCGAGCTGGTGCGCGGCGCCGGGGCGAAGGAACCGAACCCCGAGCTGACGGCCGAGGTCGCGCGCCGCTGCCACGCCGCCGGACTCCTGGTGCTCACGGCGGGCACCCACGGCAACGTGCTGCGCTTCCTGCCGCCGCTCGTCATCCCCGAACACCTGCTCAGCGAGGGCCTGGACGTCCTCGAGGAGTCGTTCGCCGCGGCGGCCTCCGCCGGCTAGCGGGTCGCCGTGGTGAGCTCGGCGGCATAGACGTCGGCGAGGAGGTCGTACGAGCGCAGCCGGTTCTTGTGCTCGTACACCGAGGTCATCACCATCACCTCGTCTGCCCGGGTCCGCTCCAGCAGCGCGTCCAGCTGCGCCCGCACCGTCTCCGGACCGCCCATGACCTGTCCCGACAGCCGCGACTCGATGATCTCGCGTTCGAACGGCGTGTACGGGTGGGCGGCGGTCTCCTCGGGGCTGGGCAGCGGCCCCGGCAGGCCCCGCCGCAGCCGCAGGAACTGCAGCGCCTGCGGGGCGGCCAGCTCGCGCGCCCGCTCGTCGGTGTCGGCCGCCGTCACCGACACTGCGATCATCGCGTACGGACGGTCCAGCGTCTCGGACGGCCGGAACGACTCGCGGTAGAGATCGAGCGCCGGGATCGTGTTCTCGGAGCTGAAGTGGTGGGCGAACGCGAACGGCAGGCCCAGCAGGCCCGACAACCGTGCGCTGTACCCGCTGGAGCCCAGCAGCCACACCGGAGGCTCGTTCCCCGCCGCCGGGGTCACCGTGCTCTGCGCGCCGAAGTAGGCCCGCAACTCGTGCACCTGCTCGGGGAAGTCGTCGACGGACAGCGCGTCCGGCGAACGGCGCAAAGCCTTCGCCGTCGCCTGGTCGGTCCCGGGGGCCCGGCCCAGGCCGAGGTCGATGCGTCCCGGGTAGAGGGCCTCCAGCGTCCCGAACTGCTCGGCCACCACCATCGGCGCGTGGTTGGGCAGCATGACCCCGCCCGACCCCACCCGCATCCTGGCCGTGGCCGCCGCGACCTGGCCGATGAGCACGGCCGTGGCGGAACTGGCGATCCCGGGCATCGCGTGGTGCTCGGCCAGCCAGTACCGGTGGAAGCCGAGCGCCTCGGTGTGCCGGGCCAGGTCGAGGGTGTTGCGAAGGGCCTGCGCGGACGTGGATCCGCTCACCACGGGGGACAGGTCGAGAACCGAGAAGGGGACGCTCATGATCGGTGCAACCCCGGGATCGGCCGTCCTCTTCCCGGCTACCGGAGGAGCAGCGACACGCCGACCAGCAGGGCCCCTCCGAAGAGCGGGGCGACCGTGATGCTGAGCCAGGACCAGAGCATCAGCGTCCGAGCGCGTGCCGGGTCCTGCTCGAACACCTCCTCGGCGCGGGCGTAGAGCAGGGCGCCGGGGAAGAGCAGCGGGAAGAACAGGACCATCGTCCAGAGGCCGGCCAGGAACGCGAGCACCTGGCCCGTGCGGGTGTACGCGCCATCGGGCCCGACGCCGAACCCGTACGAGGGCGCGGCGATCTTGGGTTGGTGCAGGGAACCGGGGGCGGGGGCGGCTTCGCTCATGCCGGATCACCGTTCACTAGGAGCAAGCGTTCGTTCAAGTGATCTGGATCATACGCCCGAGCGAAGCCGCACGACAGGGGGCGAACCGCGGACCATCGGTCATCGTCGGGCGGGCTGGGGGCGCATGGCCGCCACCGCCATGCTCGCCACCGTGTCCGCGTACTCCGGAGTCAGCGGGGCGGTGCGCAGCATCCACCGGTGGAACACGGGGCCGAACAGCAACTCGACCGCCACCTGAAGATCCAGGTCCGCCGCCAGCTCACCCGTCCGCTGGGCGGCCCGCAACCGCTCCTTGGTCAGCTCCAGTTGCGGCTGGAGCAGCCGCTCGACCATCTCCCGGCCGAGCACCGGATCGTTGTGGACCTCGATCGCCAGCGCCCGCGTCATCCTCTCCAGGTGGGGCGTGTTGAACTGCTCGACCACGGCACGCAGCACCGTCCTCAGATCGGCCTCCACGTCCCCGGTGTCGGGCAGGGCCGCGTCCGGCCCGTCCGCGGGCACCAGCGACTCGAACATCACCGCCCCCTTGGACGGCCACCACCGGTAGATCGTCTGCTTGCCGACCCCGGCGCGGTGCGCGATGCCCTCGATGGTCAGGTTCCCGTAGCCCACGTCGAAGAGCAGCTCGCGGGTCGCCGTGAGGATCGCCTGCCGGGAGCGCTCGCTGCGGCGTGTCGGATCGGGACTCATGCCCAGAACGTACCGCAGGCGATCCGATACGTCTCGTCTTGACAAGCTTTCAATCCGAGACGTATCGTCTCGTTGCGAGGCGAGACGAACCGTCTCGCGGATTGGAGCGATCATGACCCGCCGGCACATCGCCATGGTGAGCATCCCGGCCCCCGGCCACGTGAACCCGAGCCTGGAGATCATCCGCGAGCTGGTCGCCCGCGGCCACCGCGTCACCTACGCCAACGACCCCTCGTACGCCGACACGATCACCGCCGTGGGAGCGGAGCCGGTCCCGTACCGCTCGACCCTGCCCGGCCACGACGAACCCGGGGCCTGGCCCGACGACCCGATCGAGCAGATCGACCTCTTCCTCGACGACGCCATCGCGATGCTGCCCACGCTCCGCGCCGCGTACGAGCACGACCGGCCCGACCTCTTCCTCTACGACATGACGGGCTACCCGGCGCGCGTCCTCGCCGAAGACTGGGGCATCCCCTGCATGCAGCTCTCCCCATCCGCCGTCGCCTGGGAGGGCTACGCCGAGGACAACGCCGAACAGCTGGAGGCCATGCGCAGCGACCCGCGCGGCGCCGAGCACCACCGGCGCTTCACCGCCTGGCTGGAGGCCAACGGCGCCACCGAGACCGACGGCAACCGCTTCGTCGCCTACCCCGAGCGCGGCCTGGCCCTGATCCCCAGAGCGATGCAGCCCAACGCCGACCGCGTCGACCCCCGCCGCTACACCTTCATCGGCCCCTGCCTGGGGGACCGCGCCGACCAGGGCGACTGGCAGCCCCCGTCCAGCGCGGAGAAGGTGCTGCTGATCTCCCTCGGCTCCGCGTTCACCGACCGTCCGGCCTTCTACCGCGAGTGTCTCAAGGCCTTCGGCGGCCTACCCGGCTGGCATGTGGTGCTGCAGATCGGCCGGCATGTGAAGGAGGACGATCTGGGCGCCGTCCCCGCCAACGTCGAGGTGCATCGCTGGGTGCCGCAGCTGGCCGTCCTGGAGCGGGCCGACGCGTTCGTCACCCACGCCGGCAGCGGCGGCGTCAACGAGGGCCTCTACTGCGGCGTCCCGATGATCGCCGTGCCGCAGGCCGTCGACCAGTTCATGAACGCGGACATGCTCGCCGAGATCGGCGTGGGCCGCCGGATCGACGCCGGCGACGCCACCGCCGAAGCGCTCCGCACCGCGCTTCTCGACCTCACCTCCGACGACGAGGTCGCCGCCGGGCTGGCCGGGATCCGCGCCGAACTGCGCACCGAGGGCGGCACCGCCCGCGCGGCCGACCTTGTCGAAGAGCTGCTGCCCGCGAGAAACACGAGCGCGGAGGCCGTCGATGTATAAGCGAGCGGTTCTGGCGGGGGACGGGGGCGCGCTTTGGCGGGCGGCGAGTCGGCGGTCGGCAGCGAGTACGCGCGGACGCGGGACATCGTCCTTATCGCGGTGATCCTGCTGCTGTTCACGTCGGGCCTGGTGGTCGTCCTCGTCCAGGCATGGCCGCCCGCGCCGCAGATCGGACGGGACGGGCGGCCCGAGGCCCCCGTGAACGTCGTGGCCGTACGGCTGTTCGGCTGGGCGCCCAGGCTGACGCGGGAGGAATGCCTGTTCGTCACCGTCTTGGCGGCCGGCGCGATCGGCGGCGTCGTCCACTCGCTGCGCTCCCTCTACTGGTACGTCGGGAACCGGTCGCTGCGGCGCAGCTGGCTGATGATGTACTTGTTCCTGCCGCTCATCGGCGCCCTGCTCGCACTGATGGTGTACCTGGTGCTGCGCGGTGGGCTGACCTCCCCGGCCGGCGGCTCCTCCGACGTGAACCCCTACGGTGTCACCGCCGTCGCCGCGCTGGTCGGCCTGTTCTCGCAGGAGACAGCGGAGAAGCTGCGAGCGGTCTTCGCGACCCTGCTCAGCCCCGCGCAGGCGGGACGCGACCAGGCGTTACCGCCGCAGGTCCACTCGGTCGAGCCCGGCGCCGCCCCGGTCGGCGGCATGGTCGTCATCCGCGGCGTGGGTCTCGGCTCGGCGTCCGGCGTCCGCTTCGGCGGCGTCGACGCCCCGGTCACCGACGTCACCGACACCCGCCTGCAGACCATCGTGCCGCCCGGCGCCACCACCGGCCGCCTCACCGTCATCACCCCGAGCGGTTCCGCGACCGGCCCCACCGACTTCACCGTCGAAGAGCCAGTGGTCTAGACGACCAACGCCGGACATCTTCGACAAAATGACCACCCAGTGCGGCGGCGACGCGCGATCATCTGCGTGTGATCGAAGGCAACGAGATCGATGTGACCACCCCGAGCACCGCCCGCATCTACGACTTCCTGCTGGACGGCAAGGACAACTTCGCCGTCGACCGGGAGGCCGCGGCCAGGCTGCTGGAGGCGACGCCGAACGCCAAGGGGATGGCGCAGGGCAACCGGCGGTTCATGGTGCGGGCGGTGCGGGCGCTGGCCCGGGCGGGAGTCCGGCAGTTCATCGATCTGGGCACCGGCATCCCGACCTCTCCCAACGTGCATGAGGTGGCCCGCGAGATCCACCCCGGGGCACGCGTGGTGTACGTCGACAACGACCCGATCGTGATGACGCACAACCGGGCGCTGCGGGCCACCCCCGACGGAGTGGTGACGATCGACGAGGACGTACGCCGGCCGGCGCGGATCCTGGAGCACCCCGACGTCGATTCCCTCATCGATTTCACCCAGCCGGTCGGCGTGCTGTGCCTGGCGGTGCTGCATTTCGTGTCCGACGAGGAGGACCCGGAGCAGATCCTGGCGACGCTGCGAGAGCGGATGGTCGCCGGCAGCCACCTGGTCATCAGCACGACCAGCTCCGAGGGGTTCTCCCCGGCGGAGGTCGACGCCGTCACCCGCTCCTACCGGGGCGCGACCTCGCCGCTCACCCTGCGATCCCGTGAGCGGATCGAGCGCTTCTTCGACGGATTCGAGCTGCTCGACCCGGGCCTGGTCGACGTCTTCAAGTGGCGTGCCGACGAGCCCATGGTCGACGGCAAGCTGCTGGCCGGGGTCGCCCGCAAGAACTCCTGACCTCCCGCTACGAGCCCGTACCGCGGCCCCTCCCCAGGCTGTGTTTCAAAGTCCCGGCCTACGGCGCTCGCCTGGCGGCTCGCTCCTAACCGGGCCTTGGCGAGCGCGACATCGCTTCGCGATCTGCCCGGTGAGGCTCGCCTCCGGCGTCGCCCCATCGGCCAGGTAGCGCGCTCGCGCGGTACCCGAGGCCACTTCGAGACACGCCCTAGAACCCCGACGCGATCTCTCTCCCCGGGACAGCGTCACCAGGGTCGCCGCGACGCCCAAAGGATCGGCTTCGCCGTTCAAGCAGGCATGCGCCCGCCCGGGCAACCCGTCCTCAAGAAACCACTCGCTGCTCAGCCGCCCCTAGGGGGTGGGCCAGTGGTCGTGCCAAAGGTCGTAGGCGGCGCCTGGGAGGACGGTCGGGAGCGTGCGGGTGTCGTCCAGGACGGCGGGTTCGTCACCGGTCTTGGCGCAGGCGAACTGGATGGCGCTGGCGTAGGAGGTGCGTTCCAGGCCCTCGGGGCCCGCGACCAGGGACGTGTAGCGGGGACCCTGGAGTTCGTCGGCGGGGATGACCGTGCCGATCACCAGGCTGTTGGAGACCGTGACCCAGCTGCCCAGCGTGGAGATCTGGCGCTCGGCGGCCTGCTGCTCCCAGCGGTGGCGCAGGATCGGCTTGGAGAAGATCGGGACGAACAGGTGCGACACGCCGCAGGAGAGGAGCTCGCGCTCCCAACCGATCGAGCGGCTGAGGTCCTCGCAGATGAGGACGGCCAGGCGGCCGAAGGCCGAATCGAGCAGGCCGACCCTGGTGCCGGGGGTCAGATACTCGTCGGCGGTGCCCTCGGAGGGCGCGCCCGGGAGCCGCCACATGCGCATCTGGGCGGCGTCCAGGGTGAAGCCCGACAGCTTGTCCTGGATGAGGAGTTCCCGGCCGGTCCAGCGGTCGATCAGGACGGACCGGTTGGGCGGCGGGTCCTCCGGGCCGAGCGGGCCGCTGCCCAGCAGGAGGAAGCGCAGCGGGTGCCGGTGGCGGTCGCGGCCGGCGGTGTGGAAGGCGGCCTCCTTCCAGTGCTCCAGCAGCGTGTCCGACAGGGACACCTCGGGCATCACGGCGATCTGGGCGCCCGCCTCGTCGAGCCGCCTGATGATCGAGGTGATCCGGGCGCGGACACCGGAGGAGCCGCTGGGCCGCAGCCGGTAGACGGTCATGCCGTACCGCCGCTCGAAGTCGATCTCGATGTCGTCGAAGGTCTCCAGGACGGGTACGCAACCGACGGCGACCGGTTCGTCGCGGTTGAAGTGCGGGTCGTGTACGGCGGGCAGCACGGAGTGGTCGACCTTCGCCCATTCCCGGGGCGGGACGCGGTGGACCCCGAAGAACTCGGCCTTGGTGCGGCGGCCGCTCGGGCGTCCGGGGAAGGCGCAGCGGGGGAGCAGCGCGCCCTCGCGCTCGTCGTTGTTGAAGCGACCTTCGGTGAGGTACTGGACGAGCAGGCCGCTCAGCGCGGGCGCGTCGTGGTACGGGCCGTAGGGGTTGGCGTGGGCGAGCGCGCCGTCCAGGCCCAGCAGGATCGCGAACCGGCCGCGGTCGCCGTCCGCGGCGATGATCTCCTCGGTCATCTCGGGGCTCAGCCGGCCCAGCGCCAGGACGATCTCGGTGATCTCCCCGGCGTGTCGCCGCACCTGCGCGTCGTCGTACCACTTCGTCGCCTCCCACCCCTGGAAGTGGCGGTCGGGAAGCTCGTCGTAGAGCCGGATGAAGAGATCAGCTGGATCGGCGGGATGGGCCGCACGGGCAGGTGCCGCCAACTGATCCGTCATAAGCGTCCCCCATGGGGTTGACAGTGATGGTCACGGGTGGTCGACCGATGCTAACTCTCGCGAGTTGGTCTCATCAGTGGCATCTGATACAGAAACCCATGCGGATGTTGACGATCCTGGGTTCCGGAACGGTCACGGCCGTCCAGAACCCTCGGCGGGTCGTAGTGGGACTATCACTTGACTTTCACTTGGCATTGGCGCATCCTGAAGTGGTCAGCCCTTCCTCGAGACCGTGGAGTGAGCCGTGAACTCAAAGGCGCAGACCATGGGGCAAATGCCGCAGCTCGGTCACGACCGCAGGACCGAGGTACGCCGGCTGATCGATTCGATGGAGCACGCCAAGAGCATCGGCGACGGCCACTTCAGCGCGCTGGGCATGCTCATCACCGACGCCTCCCTCTGCGCCGACGAGCCGGCGCTCGTCGAGGTGCAGGACGGCCTGCAGTGGCTGCATCGCACCCACTATCTCGACACCCCGGCGCTGGACGGCGACCAGCGCGAGCAGCGCGGCCGCATCCTCGGCCTGATCGACACCGTGCACTGGGCGTTGCGTCGGCTGCCGTCGGGGCTCCAGCTCTCCCTGCACCCGGACGGGCACGCGGCGCGTTTCCTGATCGCCGTGGCGCGCCGGCAGGGCCTGTCGAACCAGCAGCTGGCCGCCGAACTGGGCACCGACGACACCGAGATCAGCCGGGTCGGCCGCAAGCTGCTCTCCGCGGGCGTGGTGTGGCGCCGCAAGGAGTGGCGGCACAACGCCTGGGACATCACCCCGCGCGGTCTGCTGTACGCGCAGACCGCCGGCCTGCTCAAGGAGGGGGAGGTCCCGGCGCCGACCCGACCGGCGGATCCGCTTCCGGAGCCGTCGAGCCGTGCCCGTCCGGACGCGGCCGGGCGCCGCGGTCCCGACGAGGTCTCCGAGCGTCCGGAGCGCCCGGAGCCCCCGCGCCGCCGCCACGAAGGCCCCGGCCGCGCCGAGGGCTGACCACCGGCGGCCGATTCGCCCCGGCGTTCGGGGCCGCGCTGCCGCTTGGCCGTCAGGCCGCGGCGCCCGCCTCCTCCGGTGATCAAGGGGTCATGGGGTCTGGATCAGGTCGACGAGGCGGGTCAGGGCGTCGGTGTCGTGCCCCTCGGCGGAGGCGCGGTCGATGAGCCTGTGAACGGGGTCCAGGAGCTCGGTGCCGACGCCCTGGTCGCGCGAGGCGTTGATCAGGTTGGGGAATCCCGCGCTGTTGTTGGCGATGCTGGACACCTCGGTCCGGTGGTCGCCGCTGTCGATCTGCTGAGCCGCCAGGGGCAGGCCGGCCATCATCGCGGTGAGCCAGGCGGAGACCATCGGGGTGAACTCGGCAGCGGTGATCTTCTCGGTGCGGATCATCGCGATCGCGTGGTAGTAGCCGCCGAACATTCCGTACATCGCGCTGAGCAGCGCCAGGTCGTACAGCGCCGCCAGGCCGGTGTCCTCGCCCATGAAGCGGGGGGCGGCGAGGGCCTCGAGGGTGCCGTGGTGGGCGTCGAAGGCGTGCCGCGAGCCGCTGTAGAGGATCAGGGCCTCCGGGCCTCCGATCATCGGCGGGACGGCCATGATGCCGCCGTCCAGGTAGTCGGCGCCGAAGCCGGTGACCCGTTCGGCCATGTCGCGGGCCTGGCGGGGCGTGCCGTTGGTCAGGTTGACGATGGTGCGGCCGGCGAGCGCGCCGCTCGCCTCGGTCAGGACCTCCTGGACGTTCTCGTACACCGACAGGCACACGACGACCAGGTCGCTCGCGGCGACCGCGGCGGCGGGTGTGCGGGCGTGGACGGCGCCCTCGACGGTCTTGCCGGCCGAGCGGTTCCAGACGGTCGTCTCGTGGCCGTTCCGCAGGAGGGCCTTGGCGAGCGCCGTCCCCATGAGCCCGAGACCCAGGACCGTTACCTTCATGTGCGCAGCTCCTTGATCATGGTTGGTCCGATCAGGATGGCGCGGGGCGCTTCGGGTTCGTTTCGGGTCGCATACGGTGATCGTCATGCGTTTCGGAGTGCTCGGGCCGCTGGAGGTGCGGACCGGGGAGCGGGTCGCGGTGCCCGACCGGAAGGTGCGCACGCTGCTGGCGGTACTGCTCGCGCATCGCGGGCGCGTGGTGGCCTCCGGGCGGCTGATCGACGATCTGTGGGGCGGTGCTCCCGCGCCGTCCCGTCCGGCGGCGACGTTGCAGGCCCGGGTCTCGCAGCTGCGCCGGACGCTGGAGGACGCCGAGGCGGGGGCGCGGGCGCTGGTGGAGTCGCGCCCGCCCGGGTACGTGCTCGCGGCCGGGGACGTCGACGCCGGGGTGTTCGAGGAGCTCGTCGAGCGGGCGGCCGCCGCCCCCGATCCGCGGTCCAAGGCCGGGTTGCTGGACGAGGCGCTGGGCCTGTGGAGGGGCGAGGCGTTCGCCGGGTTCGAGGACGTCGAGTCCGTCCGGGTGGAGGCGGCGCGGCTGGAGGAGTTGAGGCTCGCGGCCGTCGAGGAGCGCGCCGAGGCCCGGTTGGCGCTGGGGGAGCACCACCGGGTGGCGGGGGAGCTCGCCGAGCATGTCGCGGGTCACCCGTTGAGGGAGCGGCTCCGCGCCGTGCACATGCGGGCCCTCTACCGTGCCGGGCGGCAGGACGAGGCGCTGCGGAGCTATGCCGAGCTGCGCGGGCTGCTGCGGGACGAACTAGGGCTGGATCCGGGCCCCGGGCTCGCCGCCCTGCACCAGGCGATCCTGCGGCAGGACCCGTCGCTGGACGTCCGCCCGCGGACCAATCTGCCCGCCGCCGTGACAGAGCTGGTGGGCCGGGCGGACGCGTTGCGCGAGGTGCGGGCGCGGCTCGCGGAGTCCCGGCTGCTGACGCTGGTCGGGCCGGGCGGGGTCGGCAAGACGCGGCTGGCGGTCGAAGCGGCGGGGAAGGTCGTCGAGGAATACCCCGACGGGGTGTGGCTGGTCGAGCTGGCCGCCCTCGATCCGGCGGGGACGGCGCTGGTCCCGATGGTGTCGGCGGTGCTCGGGCTGCGGGACGACGACCGGCCGTCCGCCGGCCTGGCCGGGGCGCTGCGCGACCGGCGGATGCTGCTGGTCCTCGACAACTGCGAGCACGTGGTGGAGCCGGTCGGCGCGCTGGTGTCGGAGCTGTTGCGCCGCGTCCCCGGGCTGCGCGTGCTGGCGACGAGCCGGCAGCCGCTCGGGGTGTACGGGGAGCGGCTGTGGCCCGTGCCGCCGCTGGAGGTGCCGCGGGCGGTCGAGCTGTTCGTGGCACGCGCCGGGCCCGGGTTCGCGCTGGACGCGGGGAACGCGGAGTGGGTGGCAGCGATCTGCCGGAGGCTGGACGGCCTGCCCCTGGCGCTGGAGCTGGCCGCGACCCGCGTCCGCGCGCTGGGCGTGCGCGAGCTGGCCGCCCGCCTGGACGACCGCTTCCGGCTGCTGGAGGGCGGGCCGCGGGGCGCGCCGCGCCGCCAGCGCACCCTCCGGGCGGTGATCGACTGGAGTCACGAGCCGCTGCCGGAGCCGGACCGGCGGGTGCTGCGCCGCCTGGCCGTGCACGCGGACGGCTGCACGCTGGAGGCCGCCGAGCGGGTGTGCGGGGACGGCGACGTCCTCGATCGGCTGGCCCGGCTGGTCGACCGGTCGCTGGTCGTCATGGCCGAGGGCGCCGACGGGCTGCCGCGTTACCGGCTGCTGGAATCGGTCGCCGCGTACTGCGTCGAGCGTCTCGACGAGGCGGGGGATCACGAGCGGACGCGGCGCCGCCACTACCGCTACTACCTCGACCTCGCCGAACGTGCCGAACCCCGGCTGCGTACGGGTGACCAGCGCGAATGGCTCGCCCGTCTGAACACCGAGAGTGCCAACATGCGCGCGGCCCTGGACGCTGCCCTACATGCCGGGGCGTCGGAGGTCGCGCTGCGGCTGGTGAACGCCCTGTCCTGGTCGTGGATGCTGCGTGGACGCCTGGGCGAGGCGCGGCGGGCTCTGGAGCGCGTGCTCGGGGCGGTCCCGCCCGACGCCGATCCGGCGCTGCTCGCGCGGGCGCGGGCGTGGCATGCCGGGATCGCCATGCTCGACGGCGACAGCGCGGGCCGTGCGGACCGGACGAGGGCCGTTCTGGCGGCGTTCGACGGGCCGGGGGACGGGCACGGCCGGGCCTGGGCCTCGTGGTTCCTCGCCTTCGCCCGTCGCGGTTTCGGCGACCCGGCGGACATCGACGACCTGATCGGCCTGGCGTTCGACGGGTTCACCGCCGCCGGCGACGAGTGGGGAGTCGCCGCCGCGCTGAGTTCCCGGGCCGCGCAGGCGATGGCGCGGGGCGATCTGGCCGCGGCGGAACGGGACGGCGAGCACGGCGCGGTGCTGTTCCGCGACCTCGGCGATCGGTGGGGGCTGCTCCAGGTCACCGAGACGCTGGGGGTGCTCGCCGAGGCCAGGGGCGACTACCCGCGTGCCGCCGCGTACCACCAGGACGGGCTGCGCATGGCCGAGGAACTCGGGCTGTGGACGGAGGTGGCGTACAAGCTGGGCCGGCTCGGCCGCGTCGCGCTGCTGGACGGCGACCACGGGCGCGCCGACGACCTGCACCGGCGCGCGGCACGGCTGGCGCGGGAACGGTCGCACCGGCGGATGGAGAACTTCGCCGAGGTCGGGCTGGCCCTCGCCGCCCGGCGGCGCGGCGACCTGGACGAGGCCGAGGGCTACCTGCTGGCATGGGTCGACTGGTGCCGCGGCGTCGACGGCAGTCCCGGCCTGGCCCTGGTCCTCGCCGAACTGGGCTTCATCGCCGAACTGCGCGGCGACCGGGAGTCGGCCCTGCGCCTGCACCAGGAGGGACTGGCCGCGGCCCGCGCCACCGGGAACCCGCGCGCGGTCGCCTTGGCTTTGGAGGGCCTGGCCGGTGCGCTGGACGACCCGGCGGAGGCGGCGCGCTCGCTGGAGGAGGCCGGCGCGATCCGAGCGTCCGCCGGCGCGCCCCTGCCGCCCGCCGAACGCGCTGACGTGGACCGCATCGCGGCCCGCCTGGCCACCACCCCCGCCCGCTGAGCGGGGCCACGCTCAATTGCGCGGCGCGCGGCTTGATGCCTGAAGGGGGCGGTCCCTGTGGGGCCGCCCCCTTCAGGTCGACTCGGGTCAGAAGTCCATGCCGCCCATGTCGGGGGCGCCGCCGCCGGCGGCGGCCGGGGTCTTCTCCGGC
>NZ_BAAARW010000024.1:0-338814 GCF_039532545.1 Actinomadura vinacea
GGTCTCCAAGCCCGTGGTCGCCGAGACCACCGCACTGGGCGCCGCCTACGCCGCCGGCCTGGCCGTCGGGTTCTGGCGCACGCCCGACGAACTGCGGCAGCACTGGAACGAGGACCGCCGCTGGGAGCCCGAGTGGGACGAGGAGCAGCGGGAGAAGGGCTACGCGGGCTGGCGCAAGGCCGTGGAGCGCACCTTCGGGTGGGTCGAGGTCGACTAGCGGGAGGCTAGGAGGACCCCTGGAACGAGGCGGCGATCTCGTCGATCACGCGCAGCACGGCCACTGACTCGTCCAGCGGCAGCAGCGGCGACTCGGTGAGACCGAGCCGCAGGCAGCGCGCCACCTCCTCGGCCTGGTGGGTGTAGCCGTTCCCGGCCAGGTCGACCGTGAACGTCTCCGGCGCGCCGCCCGCCCGGGTCAGCGTCAGGGCCTCGGGCCGGTAGAACGGCGAGGCCAGCTCGATGCGGCCCTTCGTGCCCACGACGGTGGCGGTGTGCGGCGACTCGCCCATGAGACCGCAGTGCAGTAGCGCCACCGCGCCCGAGCGGTAGCCGAGCAGGACGCCGGTGTTGGCGTCCACACCGGTCGGCGCCGGGGCCGCGGTGGCCTGCACGGTGTCGGGCGGGCCGAGCAGCGGCCAGGTGATCGACAGGACGTAGCAGCCCAGGTCGAGCAGCGAGCCCCCGGCCAGCTCCGCCGACCACAGCCGGTGCTCGGGGTCGAACGGCGGGGCGATGGAGAAGTCGGCGTACACCGCCGAGACCTCCCCGATCGCGCCCTCGCCGACCAGCGCGTGCAGCCGCCGGACCAGCGGGCTGAAGCGCGTCCACATCGCCTCCATCGCGAACCCGCCGGTGGCCCGCGCGATCCCGGCCAGCCGCTCGGCGTCGGCGGCGGAGGTGGTGAACGGCTTCTCCACCAGCACCGCGCGGCCCGCCTCCAGGCACAGCCGGGCGGGCTCGAAGTGCAGCGGGTGCGGGGTGGCGACGTAGACGACGTCGACGTCCTCGTCGGCGGCCAGGGCGGCGTAGGAGGCGTGCGCCCGGCCGATCCCGTGCCGGCGGGCGAACGCGGCCGCGGTGGCGGGGGAGCGGGACCCGACGGCGGCGACCTCGTGGCCGTCCAGGTGGAGCAGGTCGGCGGTGAAGACCTCGGCGATCCCGCCCGTGCCCAGGATGCCCCAGCGAATCGGTTCGTCGGCCATGTCGCACATCGTACGGGTTCGTCCCGCGTGTCGATCATGGCTGGTCAACGGCGATCGAGAGCATGACGGCCATGGCCCTTGCCCAGCCCCGGAACCGCCGGACATGATCGAGCGTCATCCCGGCGGCCGTGTCCGCGCGCCGCCCTCGCCAGAGAGGACATCCATGATCAGACGTCTGGCCGGAGCGGCCCTCGCCGTGTCCGCGAGCGGCGCCGCGCTGACCGCGGCGACCGGTCCCGCCCACGCCGCCGCGCCCGCCGCGAAGGTCGACTTCGCCGGGACGGTCGCGCTCAGCAACTGCTCGGGCTCGGTGGTGCGCGGCCCGCGCTCGCGGGACGGCGACAAGGCGCTGGTGCTGACCAACGGGCACTGCCTGGAGACCGGCATGCCCGGCGCCCGCCAGGTGATCATCGACCGGCCGTCGGCCCGGACGTTCAAGCTCCTCGACCCCACCGGCCGCAAGGAACTGGGCACGCTCGCCGCCACCCGGATCGAGTACGCGACCATGACCGACACCGACGTCACGGTGTACCGGCTGAGCAGCACCTACGCCGACATCCGCCGCAAGTACGGGATCTCCGCGCTGCGCCTGTCCCTGGACCGGCCGCGGGCCGGGACGCAGATCCGGGTGGTGTCCGGCTACTGGAAGAAGATCTACTCCTGCAAGATCGACGGGTTCGTGTACCGGATGCGGGAGGCGGACTGGACCTGGAAGGACGCCATCCGCTACACGCCCGAGTGCGAGACGATCGGCGGCACCTCCGGCTCCCCGATCGTGGACGCGGGCTCCCGCCAGGTCGTCGGCGTCAACAACACCGGCAACGAGAGCGGCGAGCGCTGCACCCTCAACAACCCGTGCGAGGTCGGCAAGGACGGCAAGGTGACCGTCCGCAAGGGCACCAACTACGGGCAGCAGACCTACCTGCTCGCCCGCTGCCTCGGGGTCGGCAACGACGTCGTCCTGGGCGGCTCGTGCGCCCTGCCCCGCCCCGCCGCCGCGAGATGAGGCGCTGCCGGACGAGGCGTTGAGACGGTGAACGCCCGCCCTAGGGCCGGGTGGGCGTTCACCGTCCCTTCCGGGCGCCCTACCGCGTCCGGCGCGCCAGGACGACCGCGAACGCCGCGCCGGCCAGGGCGGCGCCGGCCAGCGCCCACCCGGTGGCGTACTCGGCGTGCCGGGTGGAGCCGCCGTCGCGGGCCAGCGTCAGGAACAGCGTCCCGATGGTGGCCACGCCGACCACCTGGCCGAGCTGCATCACCGTCAGCATCAGGCCGCTGGCGTCGGCGGCCGCGTCCGCCGGGACGTGCCGCAGCGCCGCGGTCATGACGATCGGCAGCACGCCCAGCCCGAGCCCGATCACCGCGGTCAGGAGCTCGTACGGCACGCCGCCGCCCGCCAGCGGACCCACGAAGGCGTAGCCCGCCGCGGCCAGCAGGAATCCGGCGGCGACCGTCCAGCGGTGCCAGCCGGCGGGGATCCGCTGCCAGGTCAGGCCCACCAGCCCGAACGCCGCCACGCAGGGCACGAATGCCAGCCCCGACTGCAGCGGGGTCATCTCCAGGTCGCCCTGCAAATGCAGGGTCGTGGTGAACAGGAACGAGCCCCACGAGCCCGGCCCGCACACCAGGACGGCCAGGGCGAGGGGGAGGCCGGGGCTGCGCAGCACCCGGCCGGAGATCAGGGGGCGTCCGCCCCGGGCCGCCACGCCCCGTTCCACCGCCACGAAGACGGGCAGCAGCGCCCCGGCCGCGGCCAGCGACACCCAGCCCCACACCGGCCAGCCGAGTTCGTGGCCGAGGATCAGCGGGACCGTGAGCAGCAGCACAGCCGGGGTCAGCACCAGCAGGCCGGGCAGGTCGAGCCCGCCGTCCCGGCGGCCCTCGTCCCGGGGCAGCACGCGCGGCCCGGCCGCCAGCAGCAGGACGCCGAGCGGCACGTTGACCAGGAAGACGGTGCGCCAGCCCGCGCCGAACAGGTCGGCGCTCACCAGCAGCCCGCCGGCGATCTGTCCGACGACGACGCCGCCGGAGGTCACGGCGGAGTACAGGCCCAGCGCCCGCCCCCGTGCGGCGCCGGTGAAGGTCTGCTGGAGAATGCTCATCACCTGCGGCGACATCAGGGCGGCGCCCGCGCCCTGCAGGAACCGGAAGGCGACCAGCGACCAGGTGGTGGGGGCCAGCCCGCAGGCCAGCGAGGCCAGCGTGAAGACGGCCAGGCCGAGGTGGAACACGCGGCGGTGGCCGTGCAGGCGCCCCAGCCGCGCCCCGGTGATCAGCAGCACCGCGAACGCGATGACGTAGCCCGCGACCACCAGCTGCAGCCCGGAGCCGGAGGCGCGCAGGTCGGTGCGCAGCGTCGGCAGGGCGACGTTGACGATGTTGACGTCCAGGATGGCCATGAAGTGCCCGAGCAGGAGGAGCGCGATGATCCGGCCTCCGGCCGGACCGTCCCGCCGCTCCGCCCGGGGCGCGCTCCGCGGACGGGTGGTTGCCTCTGTCATGACCATCAGCATGCATGTCGTCTGATACCGGTAACAGAGCCGGTTCATACTGGTACTGGCGCCACCTGGATCAGCGGCTCGCGCAGGGAGAGGGTAGACCCATGAGCACCGACACCCGTACCAGCGCCGCGACCGGCACGGGTACGCAGAACGGCACTGCGACGCAGGGCGGGACGCTGCGGCGGCGCGAGCTGGCGGCGTTCCTGCGCAGCCGCCGGGCGCGGATCACTCCGGCCGACGTGGGCATGCCGCCCGGCCGCCGGCGCCGCACGCCGGGCCTGCGCCGCGAGGAGGTCGCCCAGCTCGCCGGGGTCGGGGTGACCTGGTACACCTGGCTGGAGCAGGGACGTCCGATCAACGCCAGCTCGCAGGTCCTGGACGCGATCGCCCGCACGCTGCGCCTGGACGCGGCCGAGCGCGAGTACCTCTACCTCCTCGCCGAGGTGCCGCGCGCGCCGGCGTCCAGCGACGACGACGTGCCGGAGGACGTCCGCGCCATCCTCACCGCCCTGGAACCGCTTCCGGCGGCTCTGGGCAACGCCCGCTCCGACGCCCTGGCATGGAATTCGGTCTACGCCGCCATGTTCCCGTCGGTGGTCGGCGCTCCGCCCGGCGAGCGCAACTTCCTGTGGACGGCCTTCACGCTCCCGCCCTGCTGCAACCCGATCGCCAACATGGAGGAGCAGGCCGCCGAGCAGGTGGCCGTCTTCCGCTACCGCTACACCCGGCAGATGCGGGAGCCCGGGTGCAATGACTTCGTCCGTCGCCTGTCGGAGGCCAGCCCCGAATTCGCCAGGCTCTGGGCCAGGCATGATGTCGCCAACCCGCGGCCGTGTGAAAAACACTTCCGCTACCCGGGGGTGGGCGAGATCGCCACCCGTACCACCAGCATGGAGGTGACGGGCTCGACCGGTCTGCGCCTCGTGGTCTACACGCCCGTGGACGAGCGGAGCCGCGAGCGGATCGCCTGGCTGTGCGACCACCCGGAGGCGGCCCGCCCCGACCACGCCCACTGAGCCCGAATTCCTTACCCCACGCCGGGTAGGGGGCCCGGCATGGACCAACACGAGCTACGCGAACTGGGGCAGAGGCTGCGTGTGGACGCCGTCCGCGCATCCGGTGCGGCGGGGTCGGGCCACCCCACCTCGTCGATGTCGGCGGCGGACCTGATGGCGGTCCTGCTGGCCCACCACCTGCGCTGCGACTTCGAGGCGCCGTCCAACCCCTGCAACGACCACCTGATCTTCTCCAAGGGCCACGCGTCCCCGCTGCTGTACGCCATGTACGCCGCGGCCGGGGCGATCTCCGACGCGGAGCTGCTGACGTTCCGATCCCTCGGCAGCCGGCTGGAGGGCCATCCCACCCCGCGCCTGCCGTGGGTGGACGTGGCCACCGGCTCCCTGGGCCAGGGGCTGCCGGTCGGTATCGGCATGGCCCTGGCGGGCAAGCGGCTGGATCAGCTCCCCTACCGCGTGTACGTGCTGTGCGGCGACAGCGAGATGGCCGAGGGGGCGATCTGGGAGGCCGCCGAGCACGCCGGGTTCGAAGGGCTGGACAACCTCACCGTCGTCGTCGACGTGAACCGGCTGGGCCAGCGCGGGCCCACCCGGCACGGCTGGGACACCGGCGCCTACGCCCGCCGGCTGGGCGCGTTCGGCTGGCACACGATCGAGATCGACGGCCATGACGTCGCCGCGATCGACGCCGCCTACCGCGAGGCGCTCGGCACCCGCGGCCGGCCGACGGCGATCATCGCCCGGACCGAGAAGGGGCACGGCGTGTCCGCGGTGGCCGACAAGGAGGGCATGCACGGCAAGCCGCTGCCCGACACCGAGGAGGCGGTCGCCGAGCTGGGCGGGCGCCGCGACCTGACGGTGGAGACCCGGCATCCGGTCGCCGAGCACTGCGCCCGTCCGCTGGACCACGGCCCGGTGACCCTGCCCCGGTACGAGGTGGGCGACGAGGTCGCCACCCGCGACGCCTACGGGGAGGCGCTGGCCGCCGTCGGCTCGGCGTACCGCGCCGTGGTCGCGCTGGACGGCGAGGTCAGCGACTCCACCAGGACGAAGATCTTCGCCAAGGAGCATCCGGAGCGGTTCTTCGAGTTCTACATCGCCGAGCAGCAGCTGGTCGCGGCGGCGGTGGGGATGCAGGCGCGCGGGTGGACGCCGTTCGCCGCGACCTTCGCCGCCTTCCTGACCCGCGCCTACGACTTCATCCGGATGGCCGCCGTCAGCCGCGCGGACCTGAACCTGGTCGGGTCGCACGCCGGGGTGGCGATCGGCAAGGACGGGCCGTCCCAGATGGGCCTGGAGGACCTGGCGGCGTTCCGCGCCGTGCACGGCAGCACGGTGCTCTACCCGTGCGACGCCAACCAGACGGCGCGGCTGGTCGCCGGGATGGCCGCGGCGACCCGGTCGGACCGGGGCGTCCGGTACCTGCGGACCAGCCGCGGCGAGACCCCGGTGATCTACGGGCCGGACGAGGAGTTCCCGATCGGCGGGAGCCGGGTGCTGCGCGCGAGCGACCGCGACGAGGTGACGCTGATCGGTGCCGGGGTCACGGTGCACGAGGCGCTGGAGGCGGCCGACCGGCTGGACGCCGCGGGGATCTCCGCCCGCGTGATCGACCTGTACTCGGTGAAGCCGGTGGACGCCGGGACGCTGCGGGAGGCGGCGGACGCGACCGGGCGGCTGGTGACCGTCGAGGACCACTGGCCGGAGGGCGGCCTGGGCGACGCCGTCGCGGAGGCGTTCTGCGACGGCGGCCCGGTGCCCCGGATGAGCCGGCTGGCCGTCCGGAACATGCCCGCGTCGGCGACCCCGCGGCAGCAGCTGGAGGCGGCGCGGATCGACGCGGGCGCGATCGTGGCCGCGGCCCGCGAACTGGTCGGCGCGGCCGCACAAGCCTAGAGCCGGAGCTACGGCTCAGCGGGCGCGGCGGGCGATCACCACCAGGTCGGCCGCGGCGGTCAGCGCGACGACGGCGCAGATCGCCGCCGCCGTCCAGGCGCCGGGACCGTCGCCGCGCACGGCCGCGATCGCGAACACCGTCGCGGCCACCGCCCCCGCGAACAGCGCGATCGCCGACAGGACCGCGCGCAGCCGCAGCGGGCTGCGCGCCGTCCGCGGCTCGTCCCCGGGCGGCTGCCGCCGGTGGTCGGGCTCGGGCTCGGGCACTATCCCACCCGCGGCCTACCTGCGGTACGTGCCGACGAGCGGGCCGGAGGCCACGGCCTTCTCCTCGATGACGGCCTGGAGGTCCTCGGTGGTGAACCCGTCGGTGAGCCCGGACGGCTCCGCCAGCCCGTACAGCCGGAAGAAGTAGCGGTGCGGACGGTCGCCCGGCGGCGGATGCGGGCCGCCGTACCCCGGCGTCCCGTAGCCGTTACGCCCGGTGACCGTTCCGGCCGGCCGCTCGCCCGGTTCCAGGCCCGTCGTCTTCGGCGGGATGCCCGCCAGCAGCCAGTGGACGAACGTGCCGCTCGGCGCGTCGGGGTCCTCGCACACCAGGGCGAGCTCCACGACCTCACCGGGTGCCTCGGACCATTCCAGCGGAGGCGAGGTGTCCCCGTTCGCGTGCGAGTACTCGGCCGGGATCGGGTCCTGGTCGCCGAAGGCCCGGCTACGCAGCGTCATCTCGTGCATACCCTCCCCGTGCCCGTTCAGGTGGCGGGAATGCGGGCCCAGGTGGACGGATCGTCGCTGATCGGCGGTGCGGCCGCCTCCGGCACGCCCTCGTCGGCGCGGCGCGCCAGGGCGCGGGCGAGGTACTGGCTGTCCTCCAGCGTGCTGATCCGGGTGATCCGGCCCCAGCGCATCTCCATGTGCTGCATCACGATGTTGTGGTAGCCGCCCGCGGCGGGGGAGCTGACCTCCCAGAACGCGGCGACCCGGGTGCGCCAGGGCCAGCCCGCCACGACCACGTCGCGGATGGTGATCCGCGAGTCGGGCAGCAGCCGGAACGCCCGTTCGAACCACGCCTTCTGCGCCTCCAGGACGGTCCGCCGGCCGCCCATCGCGTGGTCGCCGGCGAACTCGTGCTCGAACCGCGGCGCGAAGCGGGCCAGCAGCTTCTCGTACGCCCGCGGGTCCAGGTCGCCCAGGGCCCGCCGGATCACGGTGCCGGTGATCATCCGGTACATGTCGCCTCCCAGTGCGTTGCCGGCCGGTCAAGTTCCCTCAAGGAACCTAGCATCCTCGGGTTCCCTCGGGGAACTCGGGTAGGGTCTCGGGCATGACCCGTGTGCGTCTGGCCGATGTCGCCTGCTCGATCGCCCGCGCCACCGACCTGTTCGGCGACGCCTGGACGGCGCTGATCATGCGGGACGTGATGGCCGGGCTCGGCCGGTTCGACGATCTGGCCCGCGACCTGGGCATCTCCCGCAAGGTGCTGGCCGCGCGGCTGTCCCGGCTGGTCGACGAGGGCGTGCTGGAGCGGCGCCGATACCAGGACCGGCCGCCCCGCGAGGAGTACGTCCCGACCCGCAAGGGCAAGGAGCTGTCCGCGGTGCTGCTGGCGCTGATCGACTGGGGCGACCGCTGGTACGCGGGCGAGGACGGGCCTCCGGCGCTGGTCCGGCACGACGCCTGCGGTCACGACACCACCCCGGTCATGACCTGCTCGCATTGCCGGGAGCCGCTCACCGCCGACGACACCACGGTCCGGCCCGGCCCGGGAGCCCGCGTCGGGACCGGCACCCTCCTGCTCGTCGACCGGCTGTCGGCCGATGGCCCGCCCGGCGATCCGTCCGGCCCGGAAGGGGTTGCCCGATCGGCCCGGGATGCGCCATCATCGTCCGCATGATCACGAGGAAGGGCGGTCACCGCCCGGGCCGTTGAGCCCCATCCGGCCGGTCAGCGAACCGGCTGAAGGTCCCGCCGAAGCCGCCGACGCGCTGCTGGCGGGCGTCGAACCTCTTCCGTACCCGCTCCGCATGCGCGAGCTGGCCCTGCACGCCCGGCGCCTGGCCGGGACCCCCGAGCTGGCCGCGCTCCTGTCCGAACTGTTCGCGCGCGGCCGGTACGAGCGCCGCACCGCCCTGCACATGGCCATGGCGGCACGCGACCTCGGCCACGTCGCCGCCGCGCTGGCCGGGCCCGACATGGAGTTGCGGCGCGCCGCGCTGCGCGCCGTGCGGACCCTGCCCGTGCCGGACGAGGCCGCCGAGGCGGTGCTCGAGGACGCCCCCAGCGTCCTGCGCCGCGCGCTGTACCGGACGCTCCTGCACGCCCGCCGCCGGGCGCTGGCCGACCGGCTGCTCCCGCTGGTGCGGGAACGCTGGGGCGACCGCGAGGCCGCCGTCCTGCTGCCCGCGTGCAGCGGCCCCGCCGTGGCCGAGGCGCTTCCGGGGCTCGCGCACGCCGTCGTCACGTGGCGGGCGCTGGGCAAGCGGCACCCGGACCTGGTCCTGGACGCCGCCGTGGAAGAGACCGCCGAACGGGATAACGCCGTGCAGCCCTCGCTGTGGGGCTGGTGGCGCCGGCGCGGCGCCGGGGTCCAGGCCGCCGCCGAGCGCGTCCCCGGGCGCGTCCTGGCCCTGATGGAGGAGCACGATCGGCGCGGGCAGCTGCCGCGCGTCGCCACCTTTTCGCCTACGGCCGTCGGGGCGCTGTTCAAGGCCGACTCCGCTCGTACGGCGCGCCTGCTGCTGCGCGGTGTCTGGTGGCTCCACCCAGGCGTGCGGTCGAACCTGCTCGCGTTCGTGCGCTCCTGTCCCCTGGAGGACCTTCTCCAGGGGGTCCCGACCAGGTTGACCGGGTTGCGGACGATCCTGGAGGTGCTGCCGCCCGGCCGGCGCGAGGCCGTCTTGGACGCGGTCGTCAAGCGCGGCAGCGGCGTCCTGACCGAGCTGCGGGCGCTGCCCTTGCTGGACCTGCTGCCGTCTGCGCGCGCGGCGGCCGAGGCCCGGCGCATGCTGGATTGGCACGGCTCGGTGCGGCACTCCTCGCGCTCCCGTGCCGACGACCCGAACCTGCCGCTCAAGATCAAGGCGTACCTGCCCTACGACGAGGCCGCGGGGCCGCTGGGCGAGGCCGCTCTCTCAGGGGACGCGCAGCGGCGGAGCCTGGCCAGGTCGCTGCTGCTGGAGTGCGCGGCCCGCACGGGGGACCGGGCCGTCGTGACGGAGCTCGTCACCAAGCTGGCGCTGCGCAGCGTCAACGAACTGGATCCGGTACGGGCCTCGCTGCTGGGTGCGCTGGTCGCGCTCCGGCCTGTCCATTACGACGACGCGTGGGCCGGGCCTCTCGGCCGTCTGGCCGCTTCCGCCATCGAGGCCCGCGACTCCTCGCCCGGCACCCGGCGCGTGCTGCGAGCGCTGGCCGCCCGCGTGCTCCGGCACGCCGAGGGGCCGCTGCTGACCGACTGGGCGCTGGGGGTGTACGAGCGGCTCATGGCCCGGCATGGCGCGGACGGCCTCGCTCCCGCCGAGCCGGAGCTCGAGCCGCGCAGGCGGCGCGGGCGGCGACCGCGTGCGGCGGCCGACGACCACAGGCTGGACCGCGTGCTGCGCCGCGGGCAGGAGCGCGACCTCCTGGACCGGCTCCGCCCGCACCTGCGGGCCGCGCGCGGCCGCGGCGACTTCTCCCTGGTGGTCTGCCTGGCCGCCGCCCTCGGCCGCCGTGCCCACGGTCTGGCCGAACTCCAGGACGATCTGCGCGCCGCCATCGTCCAGGCCCCCGAGTCCGTGGCCCGCGACGCCGCGCACCTGTGGCTCGCCCATCCGGGCTCCCGCGAGGAACGCGCCGCCGACCTGCTCCGCGCCGACCCGGCGACGATCGTCCACCCGCGGGTGTGGCGGGTGGCGGCGGGGAGCCGCACGGATCTGCTCGTCCCGGCGCTGGACGGCGCGCCCGGAGACTGGGTGCCCGAGGTCGTCGCCGATCTGCCGCGGCGCTGGACGCCCGCCCAGCGCGACCGCGTCCACGCCTTGCTCGGCGCCCGGGCGGGGGACGAGTCGCTGCCGGTCGAGTCCCGGCTGGCGGCCGTGCGCTCGCTCGGCCGCGTCCCCGGGACGGTCGGCGACCTGGCGGTCTGGGCGGGCCGGGAGGACAGCGTCCTCGCCGACGCGGCGCTGGAGGCCCTGGCCCACGGCGACGAGCCGGCCGGGGCCCTGGGGTTGCTGCTCGACCAGGCCCGCGGGCTCGCCTCGCCGGTGGCCGTCGCGGCGATGGGACGGTGCTGCTCGCGGGTCCGTCCGGCCCGGCTGGGCCGCCTCCTGCACGCGGCGGTGACCGGCCCGGACAGCAAGGTGACCGTGCGGAAGCAGGCGGTGCGCCAGCTGGAGCGCCACCGGCCCCCGCACACGGCCGACATCCTGCTGCGCGCCTGGCAGAACCCTGACCTGCACAAGGATGTGCGCGTCGCCGTGGCGGCCGCGCTGCGCCACATGCCCGGCACCCCCGGCGTCCTGGAAGCGCTGAGCGACGCGGCCGGGCCGTACGCCGGCGAGGAAATGCACCGCACGCTCTTCCAGGCACAGCCCTGGGGGTACGCACCCGCGCACCGGCCGCGCTACGCCGCCCTCGTCCGGCGCCTGCTGAACGCCGCCGAGGGGCCGGGCGTGCGATTCCGCGCCTCCCGGGCGTTCGGCGTCTGGGCGCCCTGGTACGAGGGCGGCTTCGGCGAGATCATCGCGGCCGTCGGCGACCCCGCGGACCCCGCCGGGAGGCGGGAGCTGCCGGTGTTCGTCACGCTCATGAACACCGGCATGGTCCGCACCGAGGTCGTGGAGGTCCTCGGGAGACTCCTCGCCGCCGGGATGGGCCCCGAGGCCCGGGCCAGGGTGTCCAGGATCGTGCGCGCGCTGTCGGCCTTCCAGACGCAGAGCCATCGCCGCGACCTGGCCCGGCAGGTCGTCGACCTGCTGGCGCCGCACCCGCTGTACCTCGAGGAGGCGGCGCGGCTGGCCGTGGATCATCTTCCGGTGACCAAGGGCAACGGCGGGACGGCGCCCCACGGCTCCGCCGGTGAGCTGGAGGGGGAGCTGCTGGCGCTGGCCGGGCGGCTCCGGGAAAGGCCCGTGCTCGCCGCGCAGGTGTGCGAGAAGGATCTGCGGCGCCGCCTGAGCGGTTACCGGAACTGCTTCGTCCCGCCCGCCCTCCTGCTCCCGATCGCGCGCAGGCTCCTGGAGGAGGACCACCTCGCCGCCGGCCTCATGGCCGTCACCCTGGCCGACGTCGCGGGACCCGAGGCGGGCTGGCCCGACGGCTGGCGCGAACTGGCCGACCGGCTGCGCGGGTCGGAGCACGTCGACATCGCCGCCGGAGCATGGGCGATCGAGGTCCCCGGCGGCGCCGCCGGTTGATCTTCATAAGAAACGCGGCCGGGACCTGTCACCTCTGCGATGCGTGAACCGCCTTGATCGGTGAAAGGTAAGAGGCGGGAAGGTGTTGGGGGCGGGCGGGGAGAACCAGAGGCGGCGTGCCCGCCCGACGTGGACGAGGAGGTCCCGGTGGCCGTGTTGCGGAGCTATGTTGCGGGTGCCTGGCGGGTGCCCGAGGGTGAGGGGACGCCGGTGGCGGACGCGGTGACCGGCGAGGAGGTGGCGCGGATCTCCACCGCCGGCATCGACCGGGCGGCGGCACTGGAGCACGGCCGCGCGGTCGGCGGTCCGGCGCTGCGGGGTCTGACCTTCCACCAGCGGGCCGCGCTGCTCAAGGCGCTCGGCTCCCACCTGCGCGACCACCGCGAGGAGCTGTACGCGCTGTCCGCCCGCGCCGGCGCCACGCTGAACGACGCCAAGTTCGACGTCGACGGCGGCATCGGCGTCCTGCTCGGCTACGCGAGCAAGGCCAAGCGGGAACTCCCCAACGACACCGTCCTGGTGGAAGGCGAGGTGGAGCCGCTCGGCAAGGGCGGCACCTTCGTGGGGCAGCACCTGTGCACGCCGCTGCGCGGGGTCGCCATCCAGATCAACGCGTTCAACTTCCCCGTCTGGGGGCCGCTGGAGAAGCTGGCGCCCGCTTTCGTGGCCGGGATGCCCAGCCTGATCAAGCCCGCGAGCCAGACCGCCTACATCACCGCGCGGCTGGTGGAGCTGATCGTGGAGTCCGGGCTGCTGCCCGAGGGCTCGGTCCAGCTGCTGTGCGGCGACGCCGGCGACCTGCTCGACCACGTGACCGAACAGGACGTGGTCGGCTTCACCGGGTCGGCGGGCACGGCGCAGCGGCTGCGCACCCACCCCGCGCTGGTCGGGCGGTCGGTGCGGTTCAACGCCGAGGCCGACTCGCTGAACTGCTCGATCCTCGGCCCGGACGCGGTGCCCGGCACCGAGGAGTTCGACCTGTACGTCAAGCAGCTCGTCGCGGAGATGACGGTGAAGGCCGGGCAGAAGTGCACCGCCATCCGGCGCGCCCTCGTCCCCGGGCACCTCATGGACGAGGTGGCCGAGGCGGCGCGGGAGCGCCTCTCCAGGATCACGGTCGGGAATCCGGCCAGCCCGGACGTGCGGATGGGCGCGCTGGTGAGCCTGGACCAGCGCGAGGAGGTGCGGCGCTCGCTCAAGGCGCTGCTGGACGCGGCCCGCCCCGTCTACGGCGACCCGGAGACGGTGCAGGTCGTGGACGCCGACGCCGAGCGCGGCGCGTTCCTGTCGCCGATCCTGCTGCGCGCCGACGACACCGGCCGCGCCGAGCCGCACGAGGTGGAGGCGTTCGGCCCGGTCAGCACGCTGCTGCCGTACCGCGACACCGCGCACGCCGTGGAGCTGGCCGCCCGGGGCCGGGGCAGCCTGGCCGGTTCGGTCGTGACGGCCGACCCGGTGTTCGCGCGCGAGATCGTGCTGGGTGCGGCCCCCTGGCACGGGCGGCTGCTGGTGCTCAACGGCGAGGACGCCAAGGAGTCGACGGGGCACGGCTCGGCGCTGCCCGCGCTCGTCCACGGCGGGCCCGGCCGCGCCGGCGGCGGCGAGGAGCTGGGCGGGATCCGCGCGGTGGTGCACCACATGCAGCGCACCGCGGTGCAGTCCGGCCCGGCCATGATGACCGAGCTGACGGGACGGTGGGTGCCGGGCACCGACCGGACGGTCACCGAGGTGCACCCGTTCCGCAAGCACCTGGAGGACCTGCGGGTGGGCGACACCGCGGTCGGCGGCCCCCGCACGGTCACCCTCGACGACGTGGAGCACTTCGCCGAGTTCACCGGCGACACCTTCTACGCCCACATGGACGACGCGGCGGCCAAGGCCAACCCGTTCTTCGGCGGGCGCGTCGCGCACGGCTACCTGGTGGTGTCGTTCGCGGCCGGCCTGTTCGTCGACCCGGACCAGGGTCCCGTCCTGGCCAACTACGGCCTGGAGAACTTGCGCTTCCTCACCCCCGTCTATCCGGGGGACGAGCTGACGGTCACGCTCACCGCCAAGCAGATCTCCCCTCGGGACGGGGCCCCGTACGGCGAGGTGCGCTGGGACACCGACGTGACCAACCAGGACGGCGCGTCGGTCGCCAAGTACGACGTCCTGACCCTGGTGGCCAAGCGCCCCGCCGCGTAGGTGCGCGGTTCGGGCGCGAGGGTCGTGGTGCTGGGCGCCGGGATCGTCGGCGCGGCCTGCGCGCGGGAGCTGGCGCTGGCCGGATGCGCCGTCACCGTCGTCGACCGGGGCGCCCCCGCCGAGGCCACCACCGCGCACGGCGAGGGCAACGTCCTGGTCTCCGACAAGGGCCCCGGCCCGGAGCTCGAACTGGCGCGGCTGTCGCGCCGCCTCTGGCCGGAGGTGCTCGCCGGCCGCACGGGTCGCGAGCAGACCGCCGAGTGGGACCCCAAGGGCGGCATCGTCGTCGCCACCACCGACGACGGTGCCGCCGAGCTGGAGCGTTTCGCCGCCTCCCAGCGCGCGGCGGGCGTCCGGGCCGAGCCGCTCGACGCCGCCGCGCTGGCCGCGGCCGAGCCCCACCTCACCCGCGACGTCACCGCCGCCGTCGCCTACCCCGAGGACGCCCAGGTGCAGCCCGCCGGCGCCGCCACCCTGCTGCTCGGCGACGCGCTGCGGGCCGGCGCCGAGCTGCGCACCGGCTGCGAGGTCCTCGGCGGCGTCGCGCGCGGCGGCCGCATCACCGGGGTGCGCACCGCCCTGGGACCGGTCGAGGGCGACGCGTTCATCGACGCGGCGGGCCCGTGGGCGGGCGAGCTGTCGGCCCGGCTGGGCGCGCCGGTCGCCGTCCGGCCCAGGCGCGGCGAGGCGCTGGTCACGGCGCCGCTGCCGCCGACGGTGTTCCACAAGGTCTACGACGCCGGCTACGTGGGCGCGGTCGGCAGCGGCGCCGGGGACCTGCGGGTCTCGGCCGTCGTGGAGGCCACCCGCGCCGGGACGATCCTGCTCGGCTCGTCCCGCCGCCGCGCCGGCTTCGACGACCGGCTGCGCCCCGAGGTGCTGTCGGCGATCGCGCGCAAGGCGCTGCGGCTGTTCCCGGGCCTGGCCGGGGCGCCGGTGATGCGCGCCTACGGCGGCTTCCGCCCCTACGTCGACGACCACCTTCCCGTCGTCGGCCCCGATCCGCGGCTGGACGGGCTGTGGCACGCCGCCGGCCACGAGGGGGCGGGGATCGGCCTGTCGGTGGGCACCGGACGCCTGCTGGCCGACCTGCTCCTGGGCCGCGACCCGCCCGTGGAGCCCGCGCCGTTCCGCGTCGACCGTCCCGCCGTCCTGGGAGAGATCGGATGAGCCCACGCCTGGTCCGCGCCGACGGTGACACCCCGCTGCGCGTCACCGTCGACGGCCAGCCGTTGCAGGGCGTGCGGGGGCAGACGATCGCCGGGGTCCTGCTCGCGGCCGGCCGTCTCGCCTGGCGGGAGGGCCCGTCCGGCGCGCCGCGCGGGGTGTTCTGCGGGATCGGCGTGTGCTTCGACTGCCTGGTCACCGTTAACGGGCTGCGCGACGTCCGCGCCTGCCGCCGCCGGGCGCGGGACGGCGACGAGATCACCACCCAGTCCCGGGGGGAAGGGTGACGGCCCGGCGGGTCGCCGTGATCGGGGCCGGGCCCGCCGGGCTGGCCGCCGCTGCCGCGGCGCTGCGCGCGGGCGCGGAGGTGACCCTGGTCGACGCGGCCGAGCAGCCCGGCGGGCAATACCACCGGATGCCCCCGGACGCCTTCCGGACGCGCCCGCGGCACGGCCGGCGCGACTTCGACCGTGTGCTCGGCCATCCGCGCTGCGCGTGGTGGGCCGAGACCTCGGTGTGGACGCTGGAACGGGCCGAGCCCGGCGAGGCGCCCCGCGTGCACGTCCTGCGCGGCCCTGCCGACGGCGACGGACGCGACCGGTTCGTCCTTGAGCCCGACGCCCTCGTCCTGGCGTCGGGCGCGCACGACAGGGTGCTGCCGTTCCCCGGGTGGGAGCTGCCCGGCGTCTTCACCGCCGGGGCCACGCAGGCCCTGGCCAAAGGCGAGCGGCTGGCCGTCGGCGACGACGTCGTGATCGCCGGATCCGGCCCGTTCCTCCTGCCGGTCGCCGCCTCGCTGCTGGAGGCGGGCTCGCGCGTCCTGGAAGTGCTGGAGGCCAACCCGGCCGCGACCGTCCTGCGCGGCTGGGCGCGGCGCCCGTGGGAGCTGGCCGCCCAGGGCGGCAAGGCGGCCGAGCTCGCCGGATACGCCGCGCTGCTCGCCCGGCACCGCGTCCCGTACCGGACGGGCCGGGCCGTCGTCGAGGCCAGGGGCGACGGCCGCGTCGAGGAGGCGGTCACCGCCCGGCTGCGCGCCGACTGGTCGGTTCTGCCCGGCAGCGAGCGGACCGTCCCGGCCGACGCGGTATGCGTCTCCCACGGATTCAGCCCGCAGCTGGAGCTTCCGGTCGCCGCCGGCTGCGCGCTGACCGAGGGCGACCGGTTCGTACGGGTCGACGACGACCAGCTGACCAGCGTCCCCAGGGTGTACGCGGCGGGGGAGATCACCGGTATCGCGGGCGCGCCCGCCGCCCGCGCCGAGGGCCTGCTGGCCGGGTGGTTGGCCGCCGGGGGCGCGCCCGCCGCGCCCGAGAGCCGCCGCGCGCGCCTGCGCCGCGACCAGGGCCGGGCCTTCGCCGCACGCCTCGCCGCCGCGCATCCGATCGGCGCGGCCTGGACCGGCTGGCTGCGTCCCGGGACGGTGGTGTGCCGCTGCGAGGAGACCACCTACGGCGCCCTCCGTGACGCGGCGGACGACCCGGCCGGCGGCGCGCCCCGGGTGGTGAAGCTCGGCACGCGCGCCGGGCTCGGCCCCTGCCAGGCGCGAATCTGCGGGCCCACCGTCGCCGAACTGCTGGCCCGCCCCGCGAACCCGCACCACCGTCCCATCGCCCAGCCGATCCGGCTCGGCGAGCTGGCGGCCCCCGACGAGAAGGAGCAGGAATGAGCGGTGACAAGGACGGACGGCTCGGCGGCGTCATCGTGGCCACGGCCCTGCCGTACCGCGAGGACACCTCCGCCCCCGCCGGGCTCGCGGTCGACTACGACCGGTACGCCGAGCACTGCCGGTGGCTGGTCGACAACGGCTGCCGCGGCGTCGGCCCCAACGGCTCCCTGGGCGAGTACTCCTCGCTGACCGACGAGGAGCGCCGCCGCGTCGCCCGCACGGCGATCGAGACCGTCGGCGCCGACGGCGTGGTGGTCGTCGGCGTGCACGGTCCCGGCTCCCACCAGGCCCGGCACTGGGCCGAACTGGCCGCCGAGGACGGCGCGGACGGCGTGCTCTGCCTGCCGCCCACCATGTACCGGGCCAACCGCGGCGAGGTCATCGCCCACTTCGAGGCGGTCGCCTCGGCCGGGCTGCCGGTGATGGTCTACAACAACCGGATCGACACCAAGGTCGACCTCACCCCGGACCTGCTCGCGGAGATCGCGCAGATCGACGGCATCGTCGCGGTCAAAGAGTTCTCCGGCGACGTGCGGCGCGTCCTGGAGATCAGGGAGAAGGCGCCGGGCCTGGAGGTCGTGGCGGGCGCCGACGACGTGACCCTGGAAGCGCTGCTGATGGGCGCCACCGGGTGGTTCGCCGGGTTCCCCAACGTCTTCCCGGCCGAGTCGGCCGAACTGTACGAGCTGGGCGTCGCGGGCAAGTTGGAGGAGGCCCGCGCCCTGTACGAGCCGCTCGTCGCCGCCTTCCGCTGGGACTCGCGCACCGAGTTCGTCCAGGCCATCAAGCTCGGCATGGAGCAGGTCGGCCGGTACGGCGGACCCTGCCGCCCGCCGCGCGGCCCGCTCACCGACGCGCACCGCGCGGCCGTCACCGCCGACATGGCCCGCGCCATCGAGGCCGTCCAGCGGCGGGCAGGCTGATGCGGTCGGCCCGCACGGTCAGCGCGGTCGACTCCCACACCGAGGGGATGCCGACCCGCGTGATCACCGGAGGGGTCGCGCCGATCCCCGGCACCACCATGGCCGAGCGGCGGCGGCACGCGATGGAGCACCTGGACGGCCTGCGCCGCTTCCTGGTCGACGAGCCGCGCGGCCACGGCGCGATGAGCGGCGCGATCCTGCAGCCGCCGCTCCGCCCGGACGCCGACTGGGGCGTGGTCTACATCGAGGTCAGCGGCTTCCTCCCGATGTGCGGGCACGGCACGATCGGGGTCGCGACCGTCCTGGTGGAGACCGGCATGGTCGAGGTCCGCGAGCCGGAGACCGTCGTCCGGCTGGACACTCCGGCGGGCCCGGTCGAGGCCCGCGTAACAGTGCGTGACGGCGTGGCCGAGAACGTCACCCTCCGCAACATCGCCTCGTTCGCCGTAGAACAGGACGCGGCCGTGACCGTCCCCGGTCTCGGCGAGGTGCGCTACGACATGGCCTACGGCGGCAACTTCTACGCCATCACCCACCTGGAGCCCCTTGGCCTGCCCTTCGACCGCGCCCGCAAGGACGACATCCTGCGCGCGGGCCTGGACATCATGGCCGCCATCAACGAGCAGAACCGGCCGCACCACCCCGAGGACCCCGCGATCGGCGGCTGCAAGCACGTCCAGTTCCTGGCGCCCGGATCGGACGCCCGGCACTCCCGCAACGCGATGGCGATCCACCCGGGCTGGTTCGACCGCTCGCCCTGCGGCACCGGCACGTCCGCGCGGATGGCGCAGCTGCACGCCCGCGGGGAGCTGCCGCTGCACACCGAGTTCGTGAACGAGTCCTTTATCGGCACCCGCTTCACCGGCAGGTTGGTCGGCACCACGACGGTCGGCGGGCTGCCCGCCGTGGTGCCGGAATTCACCGGCAGCGCCTGGATCACCGGCACCGCGACCTACCTGCTCGATCCCGCCGACCCCTTCCCCGAGGGCTTCGTCCTCTGAAGCTGGGTATCGTGCCCTTCGCGATGAAACTAGACAGGGAGCGGCGATATGAGTGAGACAGAGCGGGCGGTAAACAGCGCAGTCGCGGCAGCGGACGACTGGGCGGCGACGGCACCCGCGGCCAGGGCGCGGGCGCTGAACGCGGTCGCCGACGCCCTGGAGGCGGCCCGCGCGGAACTGGTGCCGCTGGCCGACTCCGAGGCCCACTTGGGCGACACCCGGTTGAACGGCGAGCTGTCCCGCACCACCTTCCAGCTCAGGCTGTTCGCCTCGCAGGTCGAGGAGGGCGGCTTCTACGACGCGCGGATCGACCGTCCCGACCCCGAGTGGCCCACCGGACCCCGTCCCGACCTGCGGCGCTACCGCGCCGCAACGGGCCCGGTGCTGGTGTTCGCGGCGAGCAACTTCCCCTTCGCGTTCAGCGTGGCGGGCGGCGACACGGCCTCGGCGCTGGCGGCGGGCTGCCCGGTGGTGCTGAAGGCCCACCCGGGCCACCCGCGGCTCTCCCGCCGCACGGGCGAGATCGTCGCTGCCGCGCTGAAGGAGGCCGGCGCGCCCGACGGCACGTTCACCCTCATCGAGGGCGAGCAAGAAGGCGTCGAGGCTCTGCGCCACCCGGGGATCGCCGCGGCGGCGTTCACCGGCTCCGAGCGCGGCGGGCTGGCGCTGGCCAGGATCGCCGCCGAGCGGCCCACCCCGATCCCGTTCTACGGCGAGCTGGGCAGCACCAACCCGGTCGTGGTCACGGCCGGGGCGGCCAAGAACCGCGGCGAGGAGATCGCCAAGGGCTATGTCGGTTCGGTGACCCAGGGCGCGGGCCAGTTCTGCACCAATCCGGGGCTGCTGTTCGTCCCGGCCGGCGACGGCATCGTCGACCGGATCGCCGGGCTGCTCGGCGACGTCGGCGCGGCGCCGATGCTGAACGAGCGGATCGAGTCGGGCTTCCTCGACGCCGCCGACCGCCTGGCCGGCCGTCCCGGCGTGCACCGGGTGGTCTGGCCGGACGACAAGGCGGCCGCGCCCCGCTTGCTGACCATGGATCTGGCCGCGTTCGCCGCCGACAGCGAGGCCGCCGGGCAGGAGTGCTTCGGCCCGCTGGGCCTGGTCGTCACCTACGAGAGCCTGCGCGACGTGGCCGAGGTCATCGCCAAGCTCCCCGGCCAGCTCACCACGTCCCTGCACGCCGAGGCGGACGAGACCGGCGAACTGGGCCCCCTGGCCGGCGTCCTCGCCGAGCGCAGCGGCCGCGTCCTGTGGAACCAGTGGCCCACCGGGGTCTCGGTCACCCACGCGATGCAGCACGGCGGCCCCTTCCCGGCGACCACCACCCCGTCCACCACCTCGGTCGGCACCGCCGCGATCGAACGCTTCCTGCGCCCCGTCACCTACCAGAACTGGCCCCAGGACCTTCTGCCCCAACCCCTCCGCGACGCCAACCCTTGGAACGTCCCGCAGCAGATCAACTGAAGATTGAGGGCGCCCTTCCAAGCGGGGGCGCCCTCTCTCATCCGGCCGAGACCTCGTAACGCTGGACGGCGAGTTTCTCCAGGGCCGCCTGGGACGGGCTGCCCTCCGGCGCCGTCAGCGTCACGAACTGGTGGTCCAGGGTGTTCGGCAGGACCATCCCGATGTAGTCCAGGGACAGCCGCCCGACCACCGGGTGCCGGTACTCCTTGCGGCCGATGCCCGGCCCCTTGACGTCCTGCCGCCGCCACCAGTCGCGGAACTCCGGGCTGCCGTCGGCCAGCTCCCGGATCAGTGCCCCGTTCGCCGGGTCGCCGGGGTCGCGGCCCGTCGCCGTGCGCAACTGCGCCACGCCGTGCCGGGCCACCTCCTCCCACGCCACGTAGAAGTCGCGGGCGCGCGGGTCGCCGAAGGCGTACCGCAGCATGTTGCGGCGAGGCTCCGGCTGCTCGGCCAGCTCGCACATCAGCGCCGCCGCCGTCCGGTTCCAGGCCAGCACGTCCAGCCGGCCGTTGATCACGTAGGCGGGGACCGGGGCGATCGCCTCCAGCAGCCGCCGCACGTTCGCGTCCACGGGCCCCTCCGCCGGAAGGTGCGGCGGCGAGGGCTCGGAACGGGCGAGCCGGTAAAGGTGGTCGCGCTCGTCGGTGTTCAGGCCCAGGGCGCGGGAAAGCCCGTCCAGGACAGAGGGCGAGGGGCGGATACCGCGGCCCTGCTCCAGCCGCATGTAGTAGTCGGGGCTGATTCCGGCGAGCATCGCGACCTCCGCCCGCCGCAGGCCCGGCGCCCGCCTGCGCCCGCCGGCGGGCAGGCCCACGGCGGAGGGCTTGATCCGGTCGCGCCGGGACCGCAGGAAGTTCGCCAGTTCACGCGTCGCCATGGAGTCCAGTCTGCCCGACAGCCTAGCCCTGCGGATCCTAGCCATCGGCGGCCCCTGGTCGCCCCGCGCCGCCCCGGGCAGGGTGGAAGGCACAGCAGAGAACCCACCACAGAAGGGGTGACCTTTTCGTGCGCTACCGCACCCTTGGAGAGAGCGGGCCGCAGGCGTCGGTCCTGGGATTCGGCGCGATGACCCTGGCGCCCGGGATCTACGGCGACGTCCGGGACGGCGACGCCGCCGCCACCCTCCTGGCCGCCGTGGACGCGGGCGTCACGTTCGTCGACACCGCCGACATCTACGGCGCCGGAGTCAGCGAGAGCCTGATCGGGCGCGTGCTCGGCGGGCGGCGGGACGAGATCGTCCTGGCCACCAAGTTCGGCGGCGACCAGGATGAGAACGGCATTCTCATCCCCGGTCTGGGCCGGCCCGAGTACGTTCGCCGCGCGCTCGAGGCCAGCCTGACCCGGCTCCGGACCGACCACGTCGACCTGTACTACCTGCACCGGCTCGACCCCACGACCCCCATCGAGGACACCGCCGGCGTCCTGGCCGAGCTGGTCCGGGAGGGCAAGATCGGCGGGTACGGCCTGTCGGAGGTCTCCGCGAGCACCGTCCGCAAGGCCCACGCCGTCCACCCTGTGCGGGCGTTGCAGACCGAGTACTCGCCGTTCCAGCGCGGCCCCGAGGAGGAGCTGCTGCCGGTGTGCGAGGAACTGGGCATCGCCTTCGTCGCCTACAGCCCGCTCGGCCGGGGGATCCTGGGCGGCCAGGTCCGCGGCGCGGCCGATCTCGGGGAGGCCGACTGGCGGCTGGGCAACCCCCGCTTCCAGGGCGAGAACCTGGCCCGCAACGTCTCCATCGCGGACGCCATCGCCGAGCTGGCCGCAGGTCACGGCGTCACGACGGCGCAGCTCGTCCTGGCCTGGCTGATCGACCGCGGCACGTTCCCGATCCCCGGCACCCGCAAGGCCGCCAACGCGCGCGACAACGCCGCGGCGGCCGACCTGAAGTTCGACGCGCCGGTCTTCGAACGGCTGGAAGAGCTCGTTCCGCCGGGCGCCGCCGCGGGCGCCCAAGGCGACGCGGCGTACCTGAACAACATCGAGACCTGACGGTTCAGGCGCCGGTCCAGATGGTCTTGGTGTTGCAGAACGAGTGCATGCCGTGCTCGGACAGTTCGCGGCCGTACCCGGAGCGCTTGACGCCGCCGAACGGCAGCTCGGGGTAGGAGGTGACCATCCCGTTGACGAACACCTGGCCCGCGTCCAGATCGTTCGCGAAGCGCTCGCGCTCGTCCGGGTCCCGGGTCCAGGCGTTGGCGCCCAGGCCGAACCCGGTGGCGTTGGCCAGCTCGATCGCCTCGGCGATCCCGGACACGCGGAAGAGCGAGGCCACCGGCCCGAAGACCTCCTCGTGGAACATCCGCATGCCGGGCGTCACACCGATGATCACCGTCGGCGGGTAGAACCAGCCGGGGCCGCCGGGGCGCTCCCCGCCGCAGAGGGCGGTGGCGCCCGCCCCGAGCGCGTCGGCGACCTGCGACTCGACGTCCGCGCGGCCCCGCTCGCTGGCCAGCGGGCCGATATCGGTGGACTCCTCCATCGGGTCGCCGACGCGCTGCGCGCGCATCCGCTCCACGAAACGCCCCTCGAACTCGTCGTAGACGTCGGCGTGGACGATGAACCGCTTGGCCGAGATGCAGCTCTGCCCGTTGTTGAGGCACCGGGACGTGGCGGCGACCTCGGCGGCGCGGGCGATGTCGGCCGACGGCATGACCACGAACGGGTCGCTGCCGCCCAGTTCCAGCACGCTGGGTTTGATCTCGGCGCCGGCCGCGCCGCCCACCGCCCGCCCGGCGGGCTCGCTGCCGGTGAGCGTGGCGGCCCGCACCCGCGGGTCCCGGACGACCCGCTCGACCTGGTCCGAGCCGATCAGCAGGGTCTGGAAGGCGTCCTCGACGAAGCCCGCGCGGCGGAACAGCTCCTCCAGGAACAGCGCGGTCTGCGGCACGTTCGAGGCGTGCTTGAGCAGCCCCGCGTTGCCGGCCACCAGGGCCGGCGCGGCGAACCTGATCACTTGCCAGAGCGGGAAGTTCCACGGCATCACCGCCAGGACGGGGCCCAGCGGCAGGTAGCGGATCCAGGCGCGGTCGGCGTCCACTGCGGCGGCGTCGGCGGGACGGTCGGCCATGAAGCGCTCGCCGTTGCGGGCGTAGAACCGGCACGCCTTGGCGCACTTGTGCGCCTCGGCCCGGGCCGCCTTGATCGTCTTGCCCATCTCGGTGGTCATCACGGCCGCGATCCGGTCGGCCTCGCGCTCCAGGACGTCCGCGGCGGCCTCCATGCGGGCCGCGCGCTCGGCCACCGGGACGGCCCGGTGCCGCTCGAACGCCTCCCGGGCGCGCTCCAGCCGCTCGTCGATCTCCTTCTCGGCCAGCGCGTCGAACGTCCGCTCGACCTCGCCGGTCGCCGGGTTGGTCGTTGCGATGCCCATGCCGGGGTCGTGCCCGGTGCGGTCCTGGGAAAACCGGGACCCGCCGCGACGGGACGGGCCGCCGACCTATGATCGCCTGTGGTGTGGGACCGGCGGCGCGGGCAAGAACGACGGGGAATCCCGCCGGCGCGCGAAGAGATGAGGGGCGAATGGCCGACATAACCGAATCCTCCGAGTGGACGGCGCTGGCCGGTCACCAGGCGGCGCTGGCCGCGCGGCACCTGCGCGAGCTGTTCGCCGAGGACCCGGGGCGGGCCGAACGGATGACCGCGACCGCGGGCGACCTCCATCTGGACTACTCCAAGCACCGGGTGACCGGCGAGACGCTGCGGCTGCTGGTCGCGCTGGCCGAGCGGGCCGGGCTGCGGGAGCGGATCGCCGCGATGTTCTCCGGCGAGCACATCAACGTCAGCGAGGACCGCGCCGTCCTGCACACCGCGCTGCGCCTGCCGCGCGACGCCGGGCTGCGCGTCGACGGCCAGGACGTCGCCGCCGACGTGCACGCCGTCCTGGACAAGATGTCGGGCTTCGCCGACCGGGTCCGGTCGGGGGAGTGGACGGGGTTCACCGGCAAGCCCATCCGCACCGTCGTCAACATCGGCATCGGCGGTTCCGACCTCGGCCCCGCCATGGCCTACGAGGCGCTGCGCGACCACGCCCGCGCCGGGATCGCCTGCCGGTTCGTCTCCAACGTCGACCCGGCCGACATCACCGGCACCCTGGCCGGCCTCGACCCCGAGCAGACCCTGTTCATCGTCGCGTCCAAGACCTTCGGCACGCTGGAGACGCTGACCAACGCCCGCGCCGCGCGCGCCTGGCTGGTCGAGCGGCTCGGCGACGAGAAGGCGGTGTCCCGGCACTTCGTCGCGGTCTCCACCAACGCCGAGCGGGTCGCCGCGTTCGGCATCGACACCGACAACATGTTCGGCTTCTGGGACTGGGTCGGCGGCCGCTACTCCATGGACGCCGCCATCGGGCTGTCGGTGATGATCGCGATCGGGCCCGAGGGGTTCCGCGAGATGCTCGCCGGCTTCCACACGATCGACGAGCACTTCCGGACCGCCCCGTTCGAGGCCAACCTGCCCGTCCTGATGGCGCTGCTCGGCATCTGGTACACCGACTTCTTCGGCGCCCAGACCCGCGCCGTGCTGCCCTACAGCCAGCGGCTGTCGCGCTTCCCCGCCTACCTGCAGCAGCTGACCATGGAGTCCAACGGCAAGTCGGTGCGGGCCGACGGCGCGCCCGTGGTCGCTCAGACCGGCGAGATCTTCTGGGGCGAGCCCGGCACCAACGGCCAGCACGCCTTCTACCAGCTGCTCCACCAGGGCACCCGGCTCGTCCCGGCCGACTTCATCGGGTTCGCCGAGCCGTTCGAGGACGTCCAGGCCGACGGCGGCGGCATGCACGACCTGCTCATCGCCAACATGCTCGCGCAGACCTCCGCGCTGGCCTTCGGCAAGACCGCCGAGGAGATCGCCGCGGAGGGCACCCCCGCCGGGCTCGTCCCGCACAAGGTGATGCCGGGCAACCGGCCCACCAGCACCATCCTGGCGCCCAAGCTGACGCCCTCCACGCTCGGCCAGCTCGTCGCGCTGTACGAGCACATCGTGTTCGTCGAGGGGACGATCTGGGGGATCGACTCCTTCGACCAGTGGGGCGTCGAGCTGGGCAAGGTGATGGCGCAGGACCTCACGCCCGCGCTCACCTCGGCGGAGCCGCCCGACACGGCGCCCGACCCGTCCACCGCGGCGCTCGTCCGCACGTACCGGCGCATGCGCGGCCGCACCGTCTGAACGCCAGGGAGTACCGCTCGCCAGTGGGGCCGTCGCCATGCGACGGCCCCACTTTCACGTTCACTACCCGCCATAAGAAACACGGCAGAAACCCACTGAGAACACATCCGAAAACCGGGTCCGACTGACTGAAGAAAGTCGGATCAGACATCTTGCCGACTCTTTTACGTGGGTGTTAG
This sequence comes from Actinomadura vinacea, assembly GCF_039532545.1. Lineage (NCBI taxonomy): Bacteria > Bacillati > Actinomycetota > Actinomycetes > Streptosporangiales > Thermomonosporaceae > Actinomadura > Actinomadura vinacea. The sequence goes on from NZ_BAAARW010000024.1 coordinate 25,762, forward strand.
CGTCTCGCCATCGGTTGTCCGGTTTGCTGAGTGAACCGATGGTCCGCTCATGAGGACGCCGCCCTCGTCCCCCCAAGGAGGTACGGCATGGCCGCGACCCCGGCACGGCCCTTGGACGGCCCCCCGCGGCTGAGAACCTCGCCTACCGCGCAGGTGCTGCGCCAGACCCGGCCCGCCGCCGTTCTGGTGGGCCTGCTCGCCGCCGCGATCGCGGTCTGGGAGTGCTACAAGGCGCTCGGCCAGGCCGCCGGCGGCCGGATCCCCGGCACCTCGGTACCGCTCCCCGTCGCCACCGACGACTTGGCGATGCCGCACGTCGCCGACATCCTGGGGTCGCTCTTCGAGCCGGTCCGCACCGGGGTGGGCATGACGCTGGGCTCCTACCTCGTCCAGCAGGCGATGGTCACCCTGCAGGAGTCGCTCGCGGGGCTGCTCATCGGAGCCCTGGCCGGTGTCGCGCTGGCGATGATCTTCCTCCAGGCCGGCCTGCTGCGGCGCGGGTTCATGCCGTGGGTGGTGGCGTCCCAGACGGTGCCGCTGGTCGCCATCGCGCCGATGATCGTCATCTGGAGCGGCAAGGCCGGCCTGCCCGGTTCCGTCGCGGTCGCTGCCATCGCCGCCTACCTGGCGTTCTTCCCGGTCACCATCAACACGCTGCGGGGCCTGCAGTCGCCCGCCCCGGCACAGGTGGAGTTCATGCGCTCGATCGCGGCGCCGCCCGCGGCGACCCTGTGGTACCTGCGGCTGCCCGCCGCGCTGCCGCACCTGTTCTCCGGGCTGCGGCTGGCGGCCACCGCGAGCGTCATCGGCGCCATCGTCGGCGAGGTGTCGGCGGGCACCGGCAACGGGATCGGCCGCGGCATCCTCAACTTCACCTACTACTACTCCACCGGCCCCGAGAAGCTTTTCGCCGCCGTCCTGGTGGCGTCACTGGCGGGGATCGTCTTCGTCCAGGCGATCGGCCTGCTCGAGTCCTTCACCCTGCGCAACCGGCAGCGCTGAAGAGAGGCATCACAATGAACGACCAACCCGTCATCTCCGTTGAGGGCGTCGACAAGACCTTCCCCGGCAAGGACGGCGTCCAGGCGCTGCGGGGCATCGACCTGACCGTCGGCGAGGGCGACTTCGTCTCCCTGCTGGGCCCGAGCGGCTGCGGCAAGAGCACGCTGCTGCGGATCATGGCCGACCTGACCGAGCCGACCGCCGGCTCCGTGCGCGTCAACGGCAAACCGGCGGCGGCGGCGCGGCGGGACCGTGACTACGGCATGGTGTTCCAGCAGCCCGGCCTGCTGGACTGGCGCACGGTGGCCCGCAACGTCGAACTGCCTCTGCAGGTCATGGGGGTCGCGAAGGCGGAGCGCCGGGAGCGGGCACGGGCCATGCTCGACCTGGTGCGGCTGCCCGACTCGCAGCGCCGGTTCCCCTGGCAGCTGTCGGGCGGCATGCAGCAGCGGGCGGCCATCGCCCGCGCCCTGGCGCCCGAGCCGCGCATCCTCCTCATGGACGAACCGCTCAGCGCCCTCGACGAGATGAACCGCGAGCACCTGCAGGGCGAGCTGCTGCGGATCTGGTCCGACACCGGCACGACCGTGGTCATGGTGACGCACAGCATCGCCGAGGCCGTGTTCCTCTCGACCAGGGTCGTCGTGATGTCTCCGCGTCCGGGCCGGGTGGCCGGCACCGTCGACGTCGACCTGCCCGGACGGCGCACGGCCGCCACCCGGAACACGCCGGAGTTCTTCGAACAGGTCACCAAGGTCCGCACGATGCTGCACGGCGTGTTGGAGGCGGCATGACCGAGCGGAGCGAGGGCATGAGCGCAGCTCGTGCCGGGGTGGGACAGCGCCTGCGGCTGATCGTGCCGGCCCTGGTCGCCGGGCTGGTCGTGGTCGGCGCGTGGCAGGCGCTGGTGCGCGGGCTCGACGTCCAGGCGTTCATTCTGCCCGCGCCGAGCGACATCGCCGGCGCGCTCGCCGAAGGGTTCGGCGCGATCCTGCCCGCGGCGGCCGTCACCGTCCGCTCGGTGCTGCTGGGGCTCGTCGCCGGGACGGTCCTCGGTGTGCTCGCGGCCCTGGTCACGGCGCGGCTGCGCGGCGCGGCGGGCCCGGTGCTGACCGCGGCCGTGGTGCTGAACTGCGCGCCGATCATCGCGCTGGCCCCGATCTTCAACAACTGGTTCGGCGTCACCTCCTTGTGGTCGAAGGTGGCGGTCGCGGCGATCATGGTGTTCTTCCCGGTGCTGGTGAACACCACCCGCGGGCTGCTGGAGGTGGCGCCGCTGCACCTGGAGGTGCTGGACGCGATGGCGGCCACGCCCCGGCAGGTGACGCTGCTGGTGCGGCTGCCGGGCGCGCTGCCGCACCTGCTGAGCGCGGTCAAGCTGGGCGCGACGCTGAGCGTCATCGGCGTCATCGTCAGCGAGTACTTCGGCGGGTCGGTCGACACTCTGGGCGTCTACATCGCCCAGATGGCGGCGCTTCCCCGCTACGCCGAGGCATGGGCCGGGATCCTCGTCTCCGGCTGCCTCGGGTTGATCCTCTTCGGGCTGGTCAACGTGCTCGAACGGCTCGTCATGCCCTGGCACGTCTCGCTCCGCTCCGACTGACCGGCGACCGGAAGGAAAGCGCACATGAACGCACGGCTGCGCCGTCTCGGCGGGGTGCTCACGGCCCTCGCCGCGGGGGCGGCTCTCGCCGCCTGCTCCGGGCCGAACGTGGACCTGACCGCCGGCGGCCCCAACACCGTCGACCCGAGCTGCACCAAGACCACCAAGGTCAAGGTGGTGCTGCAGTGGGTCGCCCAGTCCCAGTTCGCCGGCTACTACGCCGCCAAGGACAGGGGCTTCTACGGCAAGGAGTGCCTGCAGGTCACCATCCAGGAGGGCGGCGTCAACGTGGTGCCGCAGCAGGTCCTGGCCTCCGGGAACGCCGACTTCGCGGTCAGCCACGTCACCAAGACGATGGCCTCCCGCGCCCAGGGCGCGGACCTGGTCAACATCTCCCAGATCTTCCAGCGGGGCGCCTACCTCCAGGTGAGCTGGAAGGACACCGGCATCGCCCGCCTGCAGGACCTCAAGGGAAAGCGCGTCGGAAGCTGGGGCTTCGGCAACGACCTGGTGCTCCGGGCGGCATCGGCCGCGTCCGGGGTGGCCCTCGACCGCGACGCCAAGGTGGTCCAGCAGCCGTTCGACATGTCGCTGCTGCTGAAGCGGGAGATCGACGCCGCGCAGGCCAAGACCTACAACGAGTACGCGCAGCTGCTCGAAACGACGAACCCCAGGACGGGCGAGCTCTACCAGCCGTCCGACTTCAGCGTCATCAACCTCCAGGACGCCGGGTTCACCAGCCTGGAGGACGGGATCTACGCGCGCGGCGGCACGCTCAAGGACAAGGCCGCCCAGGACGTGGCGGTCCGCTTCCTCAAGGCGACGATGCGCGGCTGGGTGTACTGCCGCGACCGGTTCGACGACTGCGTCGACGTCGTCCTGAACAATGGCGCCGCCCTCGGCAAGGGCCACATGACCTGGTCGCTGAACGAGGTCAACAAGCTGATCTGGCCGTCCCCGCAGGGCCTCGGCCACCTCGATCCCAAGGCGTGGAAGCAGACGCTCGACATCGCCCGCGGGGGCGGCGTGCTCAAGGCCGACCCCGGCGCGGGCGCCTACCGGACCGATCTCAGCGAGCGCGCGATGAGCGGGCTGAAGGCCGAGGGCGTCGACGTCACGGGCGCCTCCTACGAGCCGCGTCGGGTCACCGTGACTCCTGGCGGGAAGTAGGGCGGTGTGGAATGATCAACAACTCTCCGGCGACGAAAGCGCACGATCATGAGCGAGGCGGGACTGGTCCAGCGGACCATCTGGATCCTGCGGGCCGTCGCGTCGCGCCCCGACGGGATGGGGCTCAGCGAGGTCGCCCGCGCCTCCGGCATCCCGAAGGCGACCTGCTACCGGGTCCTGAGCGTGCTGGAACAGGAGCGGTGGCTGCTGCTGGACTCGCATACCAAGCGGTACCGGGTGTCGCTCGGGCTGCTGTCGGTGGTCGGCGGGCTGCTGGACACCGACGGCGCCTACGCCGGCATGCGGCAGATCCTCACCGAGCTGGCCGAGCAGACCCAGGAGACGGCCGGCCTGGACGTGCTGCTCACCCCGCACGTGATGGTGGTGGCGCAGGTGCCGGGGCCGCGGCTGATCGGCCAGGCGATGCGGCCCGTGCCGCGCACCCAGCCGGTCTGGCGGACCGCCACGGGCAAGGCCCTGCTGTCGCACATGGGCCGCGCCGAGGTGCTGCGCGACTTCGCCGAGGACTTCGCGGCCGACCCGCCCGAGGGGGCGACGACGCTGGACGCCTTCCTGGACGGCCTCGTCCCGGCGCGCGAACAGGGCTACGCCTACGCCTTCGACGAGCTGGAGAAGGGTGCGGCCTCGGTGGCGGCGATCGTCCCGGTCCGGCATTCCGCGCCGTACGGCGTGTGGATCGGCGGGCCCACGTTCCGCATCACCCAGGAGCGCATCCCCGAACTGGCCGAGGCCGTGCGCGCCGCGGCCCGCAGCCTGGAGGAGATCCTCAACATCAGCGGCGTGGTCTTCCGGCACTGACCCCGGCGAAGCCGGTCCGGGACGGCGGGACGCGCGAATGATCGCGGAACCGCTGCCGGTCGCCGCCGTGCAGACCTCTCCGGTGTTCGGCGACAGCGCGTCCAACCTGGCCCGCTCGGCCGAGCTCATGGGCGAGGCGGTGGCGGCCGGGGCGCGGCTCATCGTGCTGCCCGAGGCGTCCGTCGCCGGGTACGTCTTCGCCGACCGCGCCGAGGCGCTGCGCCATGCCGAGCCCGTTCCCGGCGGGGCCGCCTGCCGGGCGTGGGCGCGCTTCTGCGCCGAACACCGCGTGTGGGTGGCGGCCGGGCTGACCGAGCTGGCCGGCGACCGCGTCTACAACGGCGCCGTGCTCATCGGTCCGGGCGGTCTGGCAGGCGTCTACCGCAAAGTCCATCTCTGGAACGACGAGAAGCGGATCTACTCGCCCGGAGACCTCGGCTTCCCGGTGTTCGACACCCCGATCGGCCGGATCGGGCTGGTGATCTGCTACGACCTGTGGTTCCCCGAGAGCCTGCGGGCCTGCGCCCTTGCCGGGGCCGACCTGGTGTGCGCGCCGTCCAACTGGGTTCCGGTGCCCGGGCAGCCCGCGGGCCTGCCGCCGATGGCGCACCTGATGTGCGTGACGGGCGCCCACAGCAACCAGGTCGCCGTGGCCGCGGCGTCGCGGACGGGCGTGGAACGCGGGCGCCCGTTCATCGGCGGCAGCGTCATCGTCGACCACACCGGCTGGCCGGCCGCCGAGCCCGCCGCCGCCGACCCGGCGGGAGCCGCGCCCGAACAGATCGTCCACGCCCGCCTCGACCCGATCGGCTCCCGCGCCGTGCGGGCCGGCAACCCGTTCAACCAGCCGCTGCGGGACCGGCGTCCGGAGGTCTATCGATGATCCGCCCCCCGATCGCACACCGCCCCTGTCCCGCCCGTCAATGAACCGAACGCTTCACTCAGTGATCAAGGAGTCCGAGTCCATGGCTTCCGCCCACCCCGAGATCCAGGTCCGCAAGATCGTCGAATACGTCGAGGAGACGCGGACCGAGCACGGGCGCCCGCTCGACCGGCCGCACCGGGTCGCGATCGTCGGCGCCGTGATCGCCAATCCCTACCCGGCCGAGTACGTCCAGGACCTGGTCACGCTCGCGGACGCGGTCGGCGAGCGGGTCGGCGCGCTGGTCGGGCCGCGCTGCGTGGAACTGCTCGGCGAGGAGGTCGAGGCGTTCGGCAAGGCGGCGCTGGTCGGCCTGGACGGCGAGGTCGAGCACGGATCGGCGCTGATCCACAACCTGCGCTTCGGCAACGTGTTCCGCGACGCGGCCAAGGGCACCGAGCTCCTGCCCGCCGCCGAGAAGGTCGGCGCCGCCGGCGCCCCCATCGACATCCCGCTCAAGCACAAGCTGGACGCCAAGACCCGCTCGCACCACCAGACGGTCACCTTCCAGGTGCCGGGCGCCCCGCTGCCCCGGGAGATCGTCGTCATCTGCGCGGCCGCGAACGCCGGACGCCCGCTGGCGCGGCTGGCCGCCTTCGGCGCCGAAGTCGCGAGCTGAGGCGCGCCATGACGACCATCGAGCAGGACGACGTGTGGACCGCCGACCGGATCCGCGCGGCCGACCGCGACTACGTGATCCATTCCTGGTCGCGGCAGGGCGCGGTGAACGCGCTGCCGGTGGCCGGCGGCTCGGGCGCATGGTTCTGGGACCACGACGGCAACCGCTACCTGGACTTCCAGTCGCAACTGGTCAACCTCAACCTCGGCCACCAGCACCCGCGCCTGGTCGCGGCGATCCAGGAGCAGGCCGCCCGGCTGTGCTACATCGGCCCGGGCTTCGCCGAGCGGTCCCGCGCCGAACTGGCCGAGGCACTGGCGCACCTGACGCCGGGCGACCTGACCATGTCGTTCTTCACCACCGGCGGCGCCGCGGCCAACGAGAACGCCATCCGGCTGGCCCGGCACGTGACCGACCGCGACAAGGTCATCGCGCGTTACCGCTCGTACCACGGCGCCACCGCCGGGGCGATGTCGCTCACCGGCGACCCGCGCCGCTGGGCGGCCGAGCCGGGCCTGCCCGGCGTGGTGCGCATGTTCGACCCGTACACCTACCGGTGCCCGGCCGGGCACCCCGACCCCTGCCCCGTCTGCACCGGCGGACCGCACCTGGAGGAGATCCTCCGTTACGAGGATCCCGGCCGGGTCGCGGCCGTCGTCGTGGAGACGGTGACCGGCACCAACGGGCTGATCTACCCGCCGGACGGCTACCTGCGCTCGCTCCGCGAGGTCTGCGACCGGTACGGCATCCTGCTGATCTTCGATGAGGTGATGGCCGGCTTCGGGCGCACCGGTGAGTGGTTCGCCTGCGACCACTGGGGCGTCGTCCCCGACATCCTCACCACCGCCAAGGGCCTGAACTCCGGTTACGTCCCGCTCGGCGCGATGACGGTGTCGGCGGCCATCGGCGACTGGCTGCGCGACAACCACTTCTGGGGCGGGCTCACCTATGCCGGACACCCGCTGGCCTGCGCGTCCGGCGTCGCCTCCCTGAAGATCATGAAGGACGAGGACGTGGTCGGCAACGCCCGCCGGCAGGGCGAGCTGCTCGGGTCCCGCCTCGCCGAACTGGCCGAGCGGCATCCCAGCATCGGCGACGTCCGCGGGCGGGGCCTGTTCTACGGCGTCGAGCTGGTGACCGACCGCGCGACCCGGGAGCCGCTCGTCCCGTTCAACGGCAAGGGCGCGGCGGCCGAGCCGGTGAGCCGGATCGTCAAGGAGGCGATGCGGCGCGGCCTGTACCTCAGCGCCAACTTCAACGTGCTCCGGCTGACCCCGCCGCTGGTCATCGACGCCGAGGAGATCGGGCTGGCCGTGGAGATCCTCGACGACGTGCTGGGCATCGCCGACGAGTACTACGAGGGGAGCTGAGAATGGCCGGCAGGACCGTGATCCGCGGCGGCACCGTCGTCACCGCGTCCGACCGGTACGAGGCCGACGTCCTCATCGAGGGCGAGCGCATCGCGGCCGTCGGTGACGGGCGGGACTGGGCGGCCGACCGGGTGGTGGACGCCCGGGGGAGGTACGTCCTGCCGGGCGGGGTCGACACGCACACCCACCTGGAGTACCCGATCGACGGGTTCACCACGCGCACGTCCGACGACTTCCACACCGGGACCGTCGCGGCGGCGTTCGGCGGCACCACCACGATCGTGGACTTCGTCAAGAAGGAGCCCGCGCACTCGATCCGCGACTCCTACCTGCGCCGTGCCGAGGCGGCCGCGGCCCGGTGCGTCGTCGACCACGCCTTCCACGCGATCGTCCCGCCGCCCGAGCAGCAGCCGGACGCGTTCGACGACCTGGTGCGCCTCGCCGCCGAGGGGGTGACCAGCTGGAAGTTCTTCATGGCCTACCCGGGCACCCAGATGGTCGACGACGCCACGCTCATCGAGGGCATGCGGCTGGCGCGCGAGCACGGCGTCCTCCCGATGGTGCACGCCGAGAACGGGCACATCGTCGCCGACGCCACCCGGCGGCTGGTGGACTCCGGCGCCGTCGCCGAGCACCACCACCACGACGCCCACAGCCACATCTCCGAGGGCGAGGCGGTGCACCGCGCGGTGGCCATCGCCGAGACCGTCGGGGCCCCGCTGTTCGTGGTGCACGTCTCCAGCCGCATGGCGGCCGCCGAGATCGCGGCGGCGCGGGCGCGCGGACTCCAGGTGTGGGCGGAGACGTGCCCGCAGTACCTGGTGACCGCCTTCGAGGACTACGCGGGCAAGGGCGCGGACGCCGCGGCCTACGTCTGCTCGCCGCCGATCCGGGAACGCTCCAACCAGGAGCACCTGTGGCGGGCGCTCGCCACCGGCGCACTGTCGACGATCGGCACCGACCACGCCTCGTTCTGCCTCGGCCAGCCCGCCGACCTGCCGCCGCAGAAGGGGCGGAGCAAGGGCTTCTTCCCCAAGGTGCCCAACGGGGTCCCCGGCATCGAGGACCGTCTCATGGTCATGTACGAGGCCGGGGTGGCAGGCGGCCGCTTCGGGCTGTCGCGCTTCGTGGACCTGGTCGCCACGCGCCCGGCCAAGCTGTTCGGCCTCTACCCGCGCAAGGGCGTCGTCGCCGCCGGTTCCGACGCCGACCTGGTGGTCTGGGACCCCGAGGCCGACCACGTCATCTCGGCGGCCACCTCGCACATGCGCACCGACTACAACCTGTACGAGGGCATGCGGGTCAGCGGCCGCCCCGCCCAGGTGTTCTCCCGCGGAGACCTGATCGTGGACGGCGGCACCCTGCGCGCCGCCGCCGGCCGCGGCCGCCATCTGGCCCGCACCGCCCCGATCCTGAACGGAGACCTCACATGAAGCTGCCTCTCGGAATCCACGTGGGCGAGCGGCTCAGCCTGGAGCAGACGCTCTGGCAGGCCGAGCTCGCCGACGCCGGCGGGTTCGAGTCGGTGTGGGTCGCCGAGGGGCGGCTCGCCCGCGACGGAATCGTGCCCGCCGCGATCATCGCCGCCCGGACCCGGCGGGTGAGGATCGGCACCGGGGTGGTCAACAACAAGAGCCGCAACGCCGCGCTGATGGCGGTCACCTTCAAGACGCTCGACGAGGTCGCGCCCGGCCGCGCGATCCTCGGCATCGGCGCCTGGTGGGAGCCGCTCGCGAGCAAGGTGGGCGAGCCGCTGGTCCGGCCGCTGGCCTCGATGCGCGAATACATCACCGTCCTGCAGCGGTTCTTCCGCAACGAGGTGGTGGACTTCGAAGGCGACTTCGTGACCATGCGCGGCGTCCGGTTCGACAGCATGTACCGGGAGAACCGCCCGGTGGACGTCCCGATCTACATCGGGGCGGTCGGGCCGAAGATGCTGGAGCTCGCCGGCGAGATCAGCGACGGGGTCCATCTGGACTTCCTGCTGCCCGTCTCCTACCTGAAGGGCGCGCTCGCCGCCATCGACGGCGGCGTGGCCAAGCGCGCCGACGGCAGGGCCGGCATCGACGTCACCCAGATCGTCGCCTGCAGCGTGGACGACCGCGATCCGCAGGACGCGATCGACGCGTGCAAGGCGTTCCTCACGATGTACCTCATGCAGCAGCCGCACATCGCCGAGCACTGCGGGGTCGACCGCGAACTGGTCGGCCGCATCCAGGAGGTCGCCGGCTGGCCCGCCACCCCCGACGACATCAAGCGGGCCATGCACCTGGTGCCGAACAGCCTGGTCCAGAACGTCACGGCCTGCGGCACCACCGCGGACGCCTTCGACAAGCTGCTCGCCTACCACGAGGCCGGCGTCCGCTGCCCGATCATCTCCACTCTGGGCGACAAGGAGCAGACCCTCACCGCCCTTTCCAACGCCGCGCGCGACTGACCCCCGAGCGCGGCCGCCCCGAGGCGCGCGACCGACCCAAGACAGGAGAACCGTGAGAGTAGCCGCGATCCAGCTGGACACCGCCGGCGGGCACCCGGACGCGTTGGACCGCACCGCCCGGCTCATCGACGAGGCCGCCGCCGACGGCGCCGGACTCGTCCTGCTGCCCGAGCTGTTCGCCGTCCCGTTCGTCCAGCCCGACCCGGACCCGGAGTACTTCCGGCTGGCCGAGCCGCTGGACGGCCCGTCGAACGTGATGGCCGCCGAGCGCTCCCGCCGGCACGGGATCACCGTCGTCTCCTCGGTGTTCGAGGCGTCGGCGACCCCGGGCGTGTACCACAACACCGCCTGCACCTATGTGGGCGGCGAGCTGCGCTCGGTCTACCGCAAGTCCCACCTGCCGTTCTCCAACGGCTTCCCCGAGAAGTTCTACTTCCGGCCCGGCCAGGCCGAGCCGGAGGTCGTCGACATCGGCGCCGCCGCCATCGGCACGATCATCTGCTACGAGCGGCACTTCCCCGAGCTCAGCCGGATCGTCGCGCTGAAGGGCGCGGCGGTGCTGACGGTGCCGGTCGCGTCCGCCAGCGCGCCGATGCGCGAGGTGTTCCAGTTGGAGCTGCGGGCGCACGGCATCTTCAACAACCTCTTCGTGGTCTGCGCCAACCGGATCGGCCGCGAGGGCCCCAAGGACTACTTCGGGACGAGCGCCGTCTACGGGCCCGACGGGGAGATCATCGCCCAGGCCGCCGACACCGGCGACGAGGTCGTCGCCGCCGACATCGACCTGGCCCGGGTGACGGCGCGGCGGGAGAGCCGGCCGTTCTTCCGGGACCGCCGCCCCGATCTCTACCCGCGCCTCGCCCAACCCGGCTGATCCCGCCGGCGTGACCGGCGGGGGCTAGGGCTTGCGCAGGAGGCCGCCGTATTCGTAGACGCGCCGGCTGAGCCTGGTCGCCCCGGCGTAGGGCAGCAGCGGCCCGTCCACCGGCGCCAGCGGGGGCTGCCCGGGGTCGGGGCGCCAGTCGGCCAGGTCGACCATGCCGGGATCGACCGGCTCCAGGCCGTCCAGGAACGCGTCGACCTCGGCCGGGGTGCGGGTCCGCCAGGGGATGCCCTGCCCGGAGATCAGCTCGCTCATCTCCGCGCCCTTGGCCGTGTCGTCGGCCACCACCTGGGACAGGCCCAGGAAGCTGCCCGGCGCGGCCTGGTCGATGATCGTGCGGAGCACCTGGCGGGGCTCGTCGCCGTCGAGCAGATGGTGCACCACCGACAGGAACAGCACCGCCACCGGCCGGTCGAAGTCGATCAGCCGGCGCACGTCCGGATGCTCGAGGATCTTCTTCTGGTCCCGCATGTCGGCCTGGAGCACGGTCGTGGTCGCGTCGTCGGCCAGCAGCGCCCGGCCGTGCGCCAGGACGATCGGGTCGATGTCGACGTACACCACCACCGAGTCGGGCGCGAACGCCTGCGCGACCTGGTGAACATTGGAGTCGGTCGGCAGCCCGCAGCCCATGTCGACGAACTGCCGGACGCCTTCCTCCCGCACCAGGTGCCGCACGGCGCGGTAGAGGAAGGCGCGGTTCTGCCGGGCGATGTCCACGCACTCGGGGAACGCCGGCAGCGTCGTCATCAGGAACCGCCGGTCGACCTCGTAATTGTCCTTGCCGCCGAGCATCCACCCGTACGCGCGTGCGGAGGTCGGCACGTCGTGCGGAATGGGGGGCGGGCCGGTCGGCCCGTCACCGGTCATGGGGGCCCTTGTCTGGTGGATCGCCTGGTGGTCGTGCGGGCAGGGTCAGCCGCGCGCCGAGCGGACGCCGGCCTCGGACCATCCCTGGGTCTCGAGCAGGCTGCGCAGCTCGGCGAGGGAGATGAAGCCGTCGCGGTTGGTGTCGGCCCGCTCGAACCTGTCCTGGACCTCGGCGCGGGTCCACGACAGCCCGAGGCTGTCGAGCACCATCCCGAACTCCATCAGATCGAGCCTGTCATCACCGCCGAGGTCCGACCGCGCGAACACGGCGTGGAGGTCGTCCCCGGTCGGTTTCGTGGTCATATCACTCCTCGTATTGGTCTGATGTGCCCCGCATCATGTCATATGGGTGGGGCCTGTCAGGCTGAGAAACGCCGCCGTGCGGGCGCTGGTTCCCGACCTTTCACCAGATATACCCATTCGGGCCGCCGAAACCGGGGCGTGCCGGTCCCGGGGTCCGGATCGGGGCAACTGGTAAATACCTCTTGAAGGTAAGTCGTGCCGGCGAAAGCACGTCGGCCCCATGTGCAAGGGGTGATTTTCTGAATGGCCTGAGTGGTCAATACCAGTCTTGTGCAGGTTTGCCCTGGCGCACCAGGTTGGATCGGTCTAATCTCGCTCCCGATCGACAGCGGCGCGCGGGACGGAGACGCGATATGAGCGGACGGGCACGGGCCAGGGGAGCGCGATGGGCCAGGGGAGCGGCGGCACTGGTCCTCCCGGCGGCGCTGGCGGCGGCGCCCGCCACGGCGTGGGCGCACGCGCCGACCGCGCCGGGCAACTGGCGGCTGGTCGACGCCGAGACCTTCGACCGCTCCCTGGACGACGCCGGGACGCCGTGGACCCGTGACGACGACGGCCCGTCCAGCCCGTACAACGTGGACGAGTACGACAACGACGGGGCGTTCTTCGAGACGATGGGCGGCCCGGCGTTCCGGCAGCAGCTGGGGACGTTCGCCACCTACCGCAAGTCGTTCCGGTTCGGCGCGAAGGGCTGGCTCACCGCCGAGCTCGCCGCGCGCGACGCCGACAAGGACGGCAAGCCCGACGCGCCGCCCACCCTGACCAGCCGCAAGGGCGTCGCGAACCTTGACGAGCCGAGCCACCAGGGCGGCGTGGTCATCCGCTCCACGAACGCGCTGCCGTCCGAGTACCGGGTGGAGATGACCCTGCGCGGCCTCGACTTCGGCGGCCAGCGCAACGGCTCATGGGACTACCCGGACGGACGCGTCAACGGATACTCGCCCAAAGGCTGCAAGACGAACTTCCCCTGGGCGCCGGGCGGCGACTTCTCCCGGCCCGAATGCTCATGGGCCGACGTCCGCACCGACTCCAACGGGTTCTACTACCTGGGCATCATGGACTACGACCGGGTCGCGCCCCACAACAACGTCTTCATCCACACCCGCCGCAAGGTGGCGATGGACTCCTACAACCGCTACAAGTACACCGGGACGGGGCTGCGCTACTGCAACCCGTCCACCAAGCAGTACGAGCCCTACCCGTCGGGTACGGGCAACGGCGTCAACGCCATCTTCATGACCGACGACCGGCGCTACGCGACGCAGCCCGGCACCGAGTACCTGATGCACAGCGAGTGCGGCGTCGCCAAGGGCGGAGCCATCGTCTCCCAAGTGGACCTGCGTCCCGAACTGCTGCCCAAGGAGAGCTACAAGTTCGCCATCGAACGCCGCGGCGGCGCGTACACGATGGAGATGTCGGGGGTGTTCGCGCACGTCGGGCGGGCGACCTACCGGTACACGCGCGCGTTCGTCCAGGACGGCGAGCCGATCTGGCACTACAACCAGAAGCCCGAGGAGTACGACGGGCGCTTCAACGCCGACTGGACGTGGAACGGCCCCGGCGGCACCCTCGTCGACCGCGACACCTGGCCCGCCGGGTCGGCCTACCCCGACCAGTTCATGATCGGTGACCCGCACATGAACTTCTACGAGGGCAAGGCCCAGGTGGACGACGTCCGGCTCTACGTGCCGAACAGCAAGTAGGGGCGGGCTCGCGCACCGCGGACGGGCACACCGGTGAACGTCATGCCGTGAGGGTCGCGAGGCTGCGGGCGGCCAGGCCGAGGCCGAGCAGGATGACCATCGTGGCCGTCCCGGCGGGCAGCAGCGCGGGCGTCGCGCGGACCCGCTCCGCAAGCGCGGGCAGGCGGCGGGCCAGCAGGCGGCCGGTACCGGTCACGAGCATGCCGATCGTCACCAGGGTGGCCGCCAGGCCCGCACCGTAGGCCAGGACGAGCAGCACCCCGAACCAGGCGTGCCCGAGTGCGCTCGCCCCCAGCAGCACGACGACGGCCGACGGGCTCGGCATCAGCCCGCCCGCGAAGCCCATGAGCAGCACGTTCCGGCGCCGGTCGGCCGGAGCGTGATGGTGGTGGTGCCCATGTCCATGACCGTGTCCGTGCCCATGCCTGTGACCGTGTCCGTTTCGGAGGGCGCGGCGCAGCAGGGTGAGCCCGGCCAGGGCGACGATCGTCCCGCAGACCGCGCCCAGCCAGGGGAACAGCGCGGGGGAGGCGAGCGCCGAACCGCCGGCGACGAGCAGGCCCAGCGCGAGCACCCCGGCGGTGTGCGTCGCCGTGACCGTCAGCCCGAGCGCGAGCGCGTCCCGCTTCGAACGGGTCCCCTGCCCGGCCGCCTGCGCGGCCATGATCGTCTTGCCGTGGCCGGGCGCCAGCGCGTGCAGCGCGCCCAGCGCCAGCGCCACGAGCAGGGCCAGGAACGCGAACCCGGGCGTGAGCGCGTGCCGGCTCACCAGGTCCGTGAAGTAGGCGTCGCGGGGCAGGAGCCGGTCGCCGCCCGTCCCCGCCGGCGAGCCCAGGGCGGGGCCGCCCTCCCGCACGGTCAGGACGGCGCCGCGCTGGTCCGGCGGCGAGTCGAGGAGATCCTGCGGGTAGCGGGTCAGGCGCGCGCTCCGCGAGGCGCGGGGCACGTCGGACGAGGTCAGCGTCATTCGGTCGGCGACGGCCGTGACCTCGTGCCAGCCGGGCCCGCCCGTCGACCCGGTGTCCTGGAAGGCGACCCGGTGCGCGCCGGCCCCGTACGGGACCGCGATCCCGCATTCGAGCCGCAGCGTCGGCAGCCCGGCCTGCCCTGGCCGCCGACCCGCCGACGACGTGCGGACGGCCGCGGCGACCTGCCGCCCGTCCACCGTCATCCGGAACGACGCGGCGGCCTTCGCGCACTCGCCCGACGCCCACCGCGCAAGGTCGGAGGTGCCCCGGAGCACCTGCGCCGCCGGGATCTCGGCGACGTCCTGGACGTGGTCGATCCGCAGCTCGTGCGGCGCCGCGACCAGGCCGTCGTACCGGCTGACGGTGAAGTTGTCCAGCGGATGCCCGAGGGCGAGCGCCCCCGCGGCGGCCCCGGCCGCCGCGATCGTGCCGATCATCGGCCGCCCCCGCTCCCGTCGCCGCCGAGTCCGGCCAGGGCCTCGCGCGCCCGCGGCGCGTGGTGCACCGAGAAGCCGGGATTGAGGCGCAGCGCCGCGGCCAGGTCGCGGCGCGCGTCCGCACGGCGCCCGAGCGACTTCTCGATCATGCCGAGGTGGTAGCGGAAGGTCGCGTCGCGGTAGCCGTGCCGGAGCGCCAGGCGCGCGTAGCCGAGGGCTTCCTCGTCCTTGCCGTTGACGTGCAGCGCCCAGGCGAGCGCGTCGGCGACGTGCACGCCGCGGCGCCGTGACCACTCGGCCCGCGCGGCGCGCAGCGCGGTGGCCTTGTCGCCGTGGTCGGCCGCGTACATCGCCGTTTCGAGATCGGGTGTGACGCCGTTGGCCTGTGCCAGCGTCGCCCACGTTCCGGCCACGGCGTACTGTTGCCGCGCCTTGGCGGCCTGTCCCCGCGCCTCGTACAGCTCGCCGAGCGCGGTGATGTGCCCGGGCAGCGGGGCGCGCGCGACGATGGCCTCCTGGACGCGTACCGCGCCGGGAAGATCCCCGCGCGCGGCCAGCACTTTGGCGCGTCCGGCCTGCGCGGCCAGGTCGGACGGGTCGGCCCCCAGCGCCGCCGCGAACTCCCGGCCCGCCGTCTCGTGGTCGCCCTCCGACCAGGCCAGCTCGCCGAGCCGCGTCCGCACGTAGGCGATGTCGCCGCGGTCGGTCGCGGTCGAGGCGGCCAGCTTCAGGATCCGCCGCGCCTCTCCGGTACGGCCGTGCAACTCGTGCGCGTACGCCAGCCGGGTGAACACCGGGACGCCCGGCGCGATCGAGTCCGCCTTCTTCGCCGCCGCCATCGCCTCGCCGTAGCGTCCCAGCTCGGTCAGCGCGTCGATGCGCGACGACAGGGCGCGCGCCCCGTAGGCGTTGATGCCCAGCGCCCTGGCGGCATGGGCCAGGGCCTTGGTGAAGTCGTGCCGCGCCGCGGCCAGTGCCGCCAGACCGGCATAAGCGGTGTCGTTGTCCTCAGGGGTCACCTGCAATGACCGCTGGAAAGCGCCGTCCGCCTTGGGGTAGTACGAGGCATCGGCCGTGAGCCGCCCCCGCTCCACGTAGGCCAGGCCGAGCGCGGCCCAGCCACGGCCGTCGCGCGGCTGCTCCCGCAGATGGCGCTGGAGCCTGTCGATGCTCGCGTTCAACGTCGACGCCGACGCCTGGTCCACGGCCACCGCGACCGCCGAAGACGCGGGCGCGGCGTTCTCCCCCTGGGGCTTGATGGTGGCGGCGAGCGTCAGGCCGACCACCATCGCCAGGATGAGGCCGCCCGTCAGCACGCGCACCAGGACGACTGGAACGAGACGAGTCATCAGAGTCCTTCCGCGCAAGCGGTCCGAGAAGTGAAGGGCTGCGGGCAGCGGGCCGCACGGTGGTGTGCGGCCCGCCCGGTTCCGACGGGGCCGAGTCGCCTCAGCCCGCGCCGCCGCGGCGGCGCATCCACAGCAGGCCGCCGCCGGTGAGGAACGCCGCGCCGGCGCCGATCGCCAGCAGCGGGATCGCGGGGGACCCGCCGGTGGACTCGTTGTTGGAGACCGGACCGCCGTTGAGCATGCCCATCCCGTCGCCGCGCCGCGTGCTCGCGCCCGTGACCTTGCCCTTCACCGTCGACCCGGAGGCGGGCAGCGCGACGTAGGGGAAGCCCTTCTCCAGCGGCACGTCGTTGCCGTTGACCGCGTCGCCCAGGTCGTTCTTCTTGCCGAGCAGCTCGCCCTCGACGACCTGCAGCGAGATGTCCACGGTGTCGTCGGTCAGCCGCCGCCCGTTCGGGTAGCCGGCGTTGTCTCCGTCCAGCACGCCCAGCCGCTTTGGGCTCTGCGTGGGCGGGACGGAGGTGTTGAGCCGCATCAGCTCCGCCGGCCGCACCCCCGGCGGCTGGTTGAGCTTGGGCACCCCGGTCAGGAACACCTGCACCAGATCGTTGCGGGGCGTCGCCGGGGCCGGGATCTTGTAGATCTGCTGGATCAGCTTCGGCAGCTCGGGATCGGTGACGTACCGCGCGAACTGCCCGTCGTTCCACGGCACCGAGGCGTTGAACTTGTCCTTCTCCTTGACGGGGAAGACGACCTCGTTCGCCAGCGGCATCCCCAGCCGGGACACCTGCGTGTACCCGCCCGCGGCGGTGCGCTTCTGCACCGCCGAGTACACGCCGATGACGGGCTGGCCCGGCTTGACCAGCGCCTGCGTCGGCAACTGCAGCGCCACGGTCTGCACGTTGTAGCCGCGCAGCGTGTCGTTGCCGACCTCCTTGAGGTTCCCCCCGTACAGCAGGTCGAAGACCCGCAGGTCCAGGAAGAACGGGTCGTCGGCCTGCCCCGCGAAGACCTTCGCGCCGCTGGGAAGCGTCCTGATCGCCTGCTGCCGCAGCGTCCGGTAGTCGGGCATGGAGGCGCGGCCCACGTTGGACGGCGCCACCGGCACCCCGGAGGCGAGCGTGCGGGTGCTCTGCACGGTGCCGCCCTGCCGCTGGATCAGCGTCAGGTCGTAGGTCTGCCGGAAGTTGAGGTTGGGGTCGTCCAGGCTCCGCACGGGCCCGGTGTTGTACAGGAAGGTGTCGCCGTTCCGGAAGGCGTCCTTGAACGTGAACCGGTAGGTGTACTCCGGCAGCGAGTCCCCGTCGTTGTCGACGTTGATCTCGTACCGGGCGTCCTGGGCGAACTTGTAGAAGTTCGGCCCGCCCGCGGGCTCCTCGAACGGCAGGAAGTTGGCGACCAGGGTGGTGGTGTCGGGACGGTCCGGGCTGACGAAGGCGTACACGTCGGTGTTGTCGTACTGCGGCTGACCGGAGATCAGCGGCGCCTCACGATGGCTGGAGGCCGTGGCCGCGCCGGGCGGCAGGCCCGTGAGACCGCTCGCCGCGAGGGCCGCTCCCGCGGCCAGCAACGCGGCGGTACGGAACCGGGACGGAAGGGGTCGTGACATCGCTGCGGTCCTTTGCGCGGGTCCGGCGGTGCCCTGCGCGGCACCGCATCCGACCCGCCTTTCGGCCCAGGCGGCCGCCCCGGATGTCCGGATGGCCGGATGGGGCCACATCCCAACCCCGCCCGCGGAACGGGCGTCTCAGTCGCAGCCGAGCGTGGCGGCCGCGTGCAGCAGATCGGACGCCAGCGCGGCGTCACCGTCCGCGACGTGCGGGAACGCCTCCGGGCGGCGGCGGTTGGCCACCTGCCGGCAGAATTCCTCGGCGCTCGCGGTGACGGTCACCCCGACCGGACCGCCGTGGCTCGGAGCGGGCGTTCCAGGTGCCAGCGGGACGAGCCACTCGCCCCCGCCCGGCCCTGTCAGCCGCAGCCGTGCGGTGCGGCCGGGATGCGCACGGCCCGTGGCGCGCAGCGCGTGCGGCAGCATCGGGACCGCCATCTCCACGATGAGGCGCAGATGCCCGCCCGGCGGAGGGTCCACGGGACGGCCCACGACGGCGCGGATGTCGTCGGCGTGCGTCCAGGTCTCGAACGTCCGCTGCACCAGGCCGGTGCGGGCCGGGGCGCTGGCGGGCCGCGGCCCGGCCAGCGGAGCCTCCCGCTCCAGCAGGGCCGCGTCGGCGGTGACACCCCGCACGACCGCGTCGGCCTGCGCGCGCCACACCCCGCGCGGGTCGCCCGGTGCTTGAGGGCTGGGCGCATGCGCGGGCACCAGCCCGAGGCCGCCCGCGAACGCCGCGTCGTTGCCGGCCAGATGGCCGACCAGGTGCCGGACCGAGTCGTAGCGGGCGACCGGGGCGCGCCAGTCGTCGGCGGTCAGCGAGGACAGCAGCGCGTCCATCCGCGCCACCTGCCGCGCGTACGCCTCGGTGAGCCGGTCTGAGAGGCCCACATGCACGCCTGGCCGCCTCCGCCGCCGGGCCGCCGACAGCACCGCGCCCCGCAGCGCGCGCGGAGGGGCGGTCTCGGTGACGGACGCCAGCAGGCCCGCCGTCTCGTGCAGCCGCGCGCCCTCGGCCGCGCAGCCGCCGCAGGAGGCCACATGCTCGGCGATCCGCGCGGCCTCTTCGGAAGGGCAGGAGTCGAGTGCCCAGGCGGCGAGAGCCCCGTCCACGTCAGGATGTCCTTCCTCGCTCAAGCCTGGCCTCCTTCCGAAGGTACGCGCCGACCGCCGGATCCACCAGTGGTCGCGCCGCTCACGAGGTCAGTCCCTCGCGTTCCAGGTCGCGTGCCAGGCGCGCCAGCGCGCTCCGGATCCGGGACTTGGCCGTCCCCTCCGGTATCCCCAGCGCCACCGCCACCTCGCGGTAGGTCAGGCCCCGGTAGTAGGCCAGCTCCAGCACCTCCCGCAGGTTGGGCGGCAGGCCCGTCAGCCCGCGCCGCACCCCCCGCGCCAGCTCGCCCTCGAGGACCTCCTCCTCCACCCCGTGATGGCCGTTGCCCTCCCGGTCGATGACCGGAGGTGGCCGCCGGTGGCGGCTCTCCCGGCGCACCCAGTCGACCGCCCGGCGGTGCGCCAGCGTCGCCAGCCAGGTGCGCAGCGACCCCTTCGCCGGGTCGAACGCCAGCGGCCGCTCCCACAACCCGACGAAGACCTCCTGGGTCACGTCGCCGGCCGCCTCGGCGTCCGCCGTCACCCGCCTGGCCAGCCCGTACACCAGGGGCGAGAACAGGTCGTACACCTCGGCCAGCGCGTCCTCGTCACCCGCGGCGAGCCGCGCGCGCAGCTCCTGGTCGCGCGCCGCCGCAGGTTCAGGCGCGTCCACCGGCACCACCACCCGTCCTGACCGACCACCGGTCCGCGCGCCGCACCGGACGGCGCGGCTTCATCTTCTCGCGATCTCGCCCGTTTCGCGTAGCGCGCTTTTCGGGCGTGACCTATCAGATGCGAGCGGATCCGGCGGCGTTCGGACGATCAACGGTCTTCGGGCGACCGGTCCGCGATCGGGAGGTAGACGCGGTTGCCGGAGGCGGCGAACTCCGCGGCCTTGTCGCGCATCCCGGCCTTCAGGGCCTCGTGCTCGGCCAGCCCGCGCTCGCCGGCGTACCGGCGCACATCCTGTGTGATCTTCATCGCACAGAAGTGCGGGCCGCACATCGAGCAGAAGTGCGCCGTCTTGGCCGGGGCGGCCGGGAGCGTCTCGTCATGGAACGAGCGCGCCGTGTCCGGGTCGAGCGCCAGGTTGAACTGGTCCTCCCAGCGGAACTCGAACCGGGCGTCCGACAGCGCGTCGTCCCACGCCTGCGCCCCCGGGTGCCCCTTGGCCAGATCCGCCGCGTGCGCGGCGATCCTGTAGGCGATCATGCCCGCCTTCACGTCCTCGCGGTCCGGCAGCCCCAGATGCTCCTTGGGCGTGACGTAGCAGAGCATCGCGGTGCCGTGCCAGCCGATCATCGCGGCGCCGATCGCCGAGGTGATGTGGTCGTGGCCGGGCGCGATGTCGGTGGTCAGCGGGCCGAGGGTGTAGAAGGGCGCGCCGTCGCACCACTCCTGCTGCCGGTCCACGTTCTCCTTGATCTTGTGCATCGGGACGTGGCCGGGCCCCTCGTTCATCACCTGGTTGCCGAACCCCGCCGCGATCCGGGTCAGCTCGCCCTGCGTGCGCAGCTCGGCGAACTGCGCCTCGTCGTTGGCGTCGGCGATCGACCCCGGCCGCAGCCCGTCGCCCAGCGACCAGGTGATGTCGTAGGCCGCGAAGATCTCGCACAGCTCCCGGAAGCGGGTGTAGAGGAAGTTCTCCTCGTGGTGGGCCAGGCACCAGGCCGCCATGATCGAGCCGCCCCGGGACACGATCCCGGTCTTGCGGCGCGCCGTCAGCGGCACGTACCGCAGCAGCACCCCGGCGTGCACGGTCATGTAGTCCACGCCCTGCTCGGCCTGCTCGATCACGGTGTCCCGGAAGACCTCGTAGGTCAGCTCGGCGGGGTCGCCGCCGACCTTCTCCACCGCCTGGTACAGCGGCACCGTCCCGACCGGCACCGGCGAGTTGCGCAGGATCCACTCCCGGGTGGAGTGGATGTCCCGCCCGGTGGACAGATCCATGATCGTGTCGGCGCCCCAGCGGGTCGCCCAGGTCATCTTCTCCACCTCGTCCTCGATCGAGGACGCCACGGCCGAGTTGCCGATGTTCGCGTTGACCTTGACCTTGAAGGCCCGCCCGATGATCATCGGCTCGATCTCGGGATGGTTGACGTTGGCGGGCAGCACCGCCCGCCCGGCCGCCAGCTCGTCCCGGACCAGCTCCGGTGCGACCCCCTCGCGCAGCGCCACGAACTCCATCTCCGGGGTGATCTCGCCGCGCCGTGCGTAGGCGCGCTGCGTCACCGGCCCGCCGGCGGCCCTGCGCGGCCGCCTCGGCCGGAAGGCCGCCCCGTCGCGGAGCGGGTCGTCCGAGCGGCGCCCGTCGTCCTCGGGACGGACCGCCCGCCCCGCGTACTCGGCGGTGTCGCCGCGCTCGGCGATCCACGCCTCGCGCAGCGGGGGCAGCCCGCGCCGCACATCGGCCCGGTGGGCGGGATCGGTGTACGGGCCGGAGGTGTCGTAGAGCACCACCGAGTCCCCGTTGCTCAACGGGACCTCCCGCATCGGCACCCGCAGATCGGCCCGCGAGCCGGTCAGGTACGTCTTTCGGGCAGGCTGAACCGAGCCGTGTTCGGTCATGACTGGATCTCTCCCTACGCCGGCATTACCCGGTCAGGTTCCAGCGGTCGGCGGCCGTCTCAGCCGCGATCTCAGCCCGGTTCGCCGGGCCCCCGCGATCTGTCGGGCACGACGTTAACCCCTCGCCCGCGGCGACGTCCACCGGGGGCGGTGCCGGCCGGGCCGAGCGCGGACGGCTTCGGGACGACCGGACGGCGCCGCGGCGTCGGCGGGACGCTCGCGGCCGGTCCCGGCCACGGCGGGTTCCGGACGCCGGTCAGCGCGCCGACGTCAGGTAGAGCAGCGCCGCCAGGCTGGACGAGGAGCCGATCTCGCCGCGCGCCGCCAGCTCCGGAATCGAGGCCAGCGGCACCCACTCGATCCGCTCGGCCTCCACGTCGGTCGGCTCACCGACCCGCTCCGCACCGTCGGCGCGGAACAGGTGGTGGACGCCGTCGTGCAGGCCGGGGGAGGCCGGGACGTCGAACAGGCGGCGCATCGGTCCGGCCCGCCAGCCGGTCTCCTCCAGCAGTTCGCGGGCGGCGGCGCCGGCCGGGTCCTCGCCGTCCTCGACCCGCCCGCCGGGGATCTCCCACCCCCACTGGTCGGTGATGAAGCGGTGCCGCCAGATCAGCAGCGCGCGGTCGCGGTCGTCGACCGCGACGACGCCCGCGGCGTCGCGGACCCGCACCAGATGGTGGTCGAACCGGCGGCCGTCGGGCAGTTCCACGTCGGCGAGGCAGAGGTTCAGCCACGGACTGCGGTAGACGAACTTCTCCCCGTGCAGCGTCCATCGCATGCCCGGAAGGGTATCGGAGCCCTCACCGGCCCTGACGATAAGGTCGAAGGCACTGGGGGATAGGGGAGGCGAGCGCATCAGTGAGCCCTGATGTCGACAGGCCGCCGGAGCCGGGCCGCGACCCGGCCCCGGACTTCACAGCGGACTTCACGACGGACTTCACGACGGACTCCGCGGCGGACTCCGCGACCGGCTCCGTGGCGGACGCGGTGTCGGGCGCGATGACGGAGGTCGTGTCGGGCCGGATCTGGACGGTGCCGAACGCGCTGAGCTTCGCCCGGCTGCTGGGCGTGCCGCTGTTCCTGTGGCTGGTGCTGGCCGAGGCCGACTGGTGGGCGCTGGGCGTGCTGGTGTTCGCCGGCCTGTCGGACTGGCTGGACGGCAAGCTGGCCCGCGCGCTGGACCAGACCAGCAGGCTGGGCGCCGTGCTGGACCCGGCCGCCGACCGGCTCTACATCCTGGCGACGCTGGCCGGGCTGACCGTGCGCGACATCATCCCGCTCTGGCTGGTGCTGCTGCTGGTGGCGCGGGAGGCGGCGATCGTCCCGATCCCGCCGATCGTCCGGCGGCTGGGGTACATGGGGACGCTTCCGGTGCACTTCGCGGGCAAGGCGGCGACGCTGTGCCTGCTGTACGCCTTCCCGCTGCTGCTGCTCGGCGACCACGCCGGGTGGTGGGCCACCGCGGCGAAGGTCATCGGATGGTCGTTCGCGATCTGGGGGACGGCCCTGTACTGGTGGGCGGCCCTCCTCTACTGGGAGCAGACGCGGCGACTGGTGCTGGCCGGCCGCGCCGACCCCCCGGGCCCGCCGCCGGGCCCGCCGGGCGCTCCCGATCCGGGCCCTCCGGCCGGCGACGCGAAGGGAGCGCGGACACCGCGATGAAGGCCGTTGTGATGGCGGGCGGCGAGGGGACGCGGCTGCGTCCGATGACCGCCAACCAGCCCAAGCCCCTGCTCCCGCTCGTCAACCGGCCGATCATGGAGCATGTGCTCCGGCTGCTCAAGCGGCACGGGTTCACCGAGACGGTGGTGACCGTGCAGTTCCTGGCCGCGCTGATCCGCAACTACTTCGGCGACGGCGAGGAGCTCGGCATGAGGCTGAGCTACGCCACCGAGGAGATGCCGCTCGGCACGGCGGGCAGCGTCAAGAACGCGGCGGAGGCGCTGCGCGACGACCGCTTCCTGGTGATCTCCGGGGACGCGCTCACCGACATCGACCTGACCGACATGGTGCGCTTCCACCGCGAGAACGGGGCGCTGGTCACCATCGGGCTCAAGCGGGTCCCCAACCCGCTGGAGTTCGGCATCATCATCGTGGACGACGAGGGCCGCGTCCAGCGCTTCCTGGAGAAGCCGACCTGGGGGCAGGTGTTCTCCGACACCGTCAACACCGGCATCTACGTCATGGAGCCGGAGGTGCTCGACCAGGTGGCGGACGGCACGCCCGTCGACTGGTCCGGCGACGTGTTCCCCAAGCTGCTGGCCGAGGGCGCGCCGCTTTACGGGTACGTCGCCGACTGCTACTGGGAGGACGTCGGCACCCATGCCAGCTACATGAAGGCGCAGGCCGACATGCTGTCCGGGCTGGTCGACGTCGATCTGGACGGCTTCGAGCTGTCCCCGGGGGTGTGGATCGGGGAGGGCGCCGAGGTCGACGCCGAGGCGGTGCTGAAGGGCCCGCTGTACGTCGGCGACTACGCCAAGGTCGAGGCGGGCGTGGAGCTGCGGGAGTTCACCGTGCTCGGCAGCAACGTGGTGGTGAAGGAGGGCGCGTTCCTGCACCGCGCCGTCGTGCACGACAACGTGTTCATCGCGCCGTCCACCAATCTGCGCGGCTGCGTGATCGGCAAGAACACCGACATCATGTCCGGCGCCCGGGTGGAGGAGGGCGCGATCGTCGGGGACGAGTGCGTGATCGAGGCCGAGGCCTACGTCTCCAGCCAGGTCAAGGTGTACCCGTTCAAGACGATCGAGGCGGGCGCGGTCGTCAACACCAGCGTGATCTGGGAGTCCCGGGGGCAGCGCAGCCTGTTCGGCCCGCGCGGGGTGTCCGGGCTGATCAACGTGGAGATCACCCCGGAGCTGGCGGTGCGGCTGGCCAGCGCGTACGCGACCACGCTGAAGAAGGGCACGGCGGTGGTGGCGGGCCGGGACGCCTCGCGCGCGGCCCGCACCCTGAAACGGGCGATGATCAGCGCGCTGACGTCCGGCGCGATCGACGTGCGGGACCTGCAGGCGTGCGCGCTGCCGGTGGCGCGGTTCGAGACCGCCCGGGAGGACTGCGCCGGCGGGCTCTACATCCGCACCACGCCGGGCGACCCGCAGGGCGTCGACATCATGTTCCTCGACCCGGACGGCGCCGACCTGTCGCAGGCCGCGCAGCGCAAGCTGGAGCGGGTCTTCGGACGGCAGGAGTACCGGCGGGCGTTCCCGGGCGAGATCGCCGAACTGGCCTACCCGGCGCGGACCGTCGAGACCTACACCCGCGACCTGCTGCGCCGCGTCGACATGAGCGGGGTCCGGGAGGCCGGGCTGAAGATCGTGCTGGATTGCGCGGGCGGCACCGCCTCGCTGGTGCTGCCGACGCTGCTGGGCGAGGTCGGGGTGGAGGTGCTCACCCGCAACAACCGGCTGGACGAGGCCAACCCGACCGAGACGCTCCCCGAGCGGATGCGCGACCTGCAGCGGCTGGGCGAGCTGGTGTCGTCCTCGCGGGCCGCGTTCGGGGTGCGGTTCGACCCGGTGGGGGAGCGGATCTCGCTGGTGAACGAGGGCGGCGAGCTGGTCGGCGACGACCGGGCGCTGCTGGTCATGCTGGATCTGGTCGCGGCCGAGCGGCGCGGCGGCCGGGTGGCGCTGCCGGTGACCACGACCCGGGTGGCCGAGCAGGTCTGCCGGTTCCACGGGGTGCAGGTGGAGTGGACCTCCACCTCCCAGGACGTGCTGACCAAGGCCGCCGCGCGGCCGGAGGTGGTGTTCGCCGGGGACGGGCGGGGCGGGTTCCTGATGCCGGAGTTCAGCACGACGGTGGACGGGATCGCGGCGTTCGTCCGGCTGGTCGGCCTGGTCGCGCGCACCCGGCTGACGCTGTCGCAGATCGACCGGCGCATTCCGGCGGCGCATCTGCTGCGCCGTTCGGTGCCGACGCCGTGGGCGGCCAAGGGCGGCGTGATGCGGCACGTGGTCGAGGCGGCGGGCGGCCGGACGATCGACACGACCGACGGCGTGCGGGTGGTGGAGGAGGACGGGCGGTGGGTGCTGGTCCTGCCCGACCCGTCGGAGGCCGTGACGCACCTGTGGGCGGAGGGGCCGGACGCCGACGCGGCGCAGGAGACGCTGGAGGAGTGGGCGGGCGTCGTCGAGCGCGCCGGGTCGTGAGGGCGGTGTTCCGGGTCGCCCCGCCCGGCCCCCGCCGAATCCGAATCCGCGCCCGAACCACCGCGCTGACCTGCGCCTCGATTTGGCGCCGCTTGCCATGATGGGGCGGTGGAACGGCGAACGGAGGATCCGGGACGAGGGCGGGAGCCGCGCGGATGGCGGCGTCCCGACGCCTCCATGTCCCTGCTGGCGGACCTGTTCGCGGGCAAGGTCCTCGACCCCGGCTACGCCGAGGCCGCCGCGCGCCGCCGGGCCGCCGGGCGGGACCGCGCGCCCGGGCACGGGCGGCTCCTGCGGGCCGGCGTCCCCGCCGTCTTGATCGGCATCGGCATGCTGGTGGCCGTCGCGGGCGCCGAGGTGCGCCGCAGCGAGCCCGTGGCGGCCGCGCAGCGCTCCCGGCTGATCGCCGAGATCCGGGACCGGACCGCCCGCACCGACGGCCTCCAGCGCCGCCTGGACGCCCTCCGCGAGCAGACCCAGCGGCAGCGCGCCGCCGCCCTCGAGCGCAGCGCCGCCGGGCAGCGCGCCCGCGAGGACGTGGCGGCGGCCGGGGACGCCGCGGCCGCCACCGCGGTCTCCGGCCCCGCCCTGGTCCTCATCCTCGACGACGCCCCGCGCGAGGGCGGCGCGGAGCGGCGGGGCCGTCCCGACGAGGGACGGGTCTATGATCAGGATCTCCAGATCCTGGTGAACGGGCTCTGGGCGGCCGGGGCCACCGCCATCGGCATCAACGGGCAGCGGCTGACCCCCACGACGGCGATCCGCACCGCCGGGGAGGCCGTCCTGGTCGACTACCGGCCGCTGAGCGCCCCGTACGAGGTGACCGCGCTCGGCGGCGCCGCGGGCGGCCCGGCGGCCCTGGAGCGGGAGTTCCTGGCCTCGGCGGCCGGCCGGCGCGCCGAGCTGCTGCGGGAGCGCTACGGGATCCGGGTCGAGACCCGCGTCCGCGACCGC
Source organism: Actinomadura vinacea (assembly GCF_039532545.1). NCBI lineage: Bacteria > Bacillati > Actinomycetota > Actinomycetes > Streptosporangiales > Thermomonosporaceae > Actinomadura > Actinomadura vinacea. The sequence continues at coordinate 52,594 of NZ_BAAARW010000024.1, forward strand.
GCGCGCCTGCCCGGCGCGGGCGCGCTGCGGCTGCGGTACGCGCGGGCGCCCGAGCCCCGGAGGGGAGCGGGCCCGTGACCCGCGACGGGGGAGAGGGGAACCGACTGTGATCGCCCTGCTCGGGCTGGTGATCGGGATCGCGCTGGGGCTGGTGTTGCAGCCCGACGTGCCGCTGTGGCTGCAGCCGTACCTGCCGATCGCGATCGTGGCCGCGCTGGACGCGATGTTCGGCGGGGTCCGCGCCCGGCTGGAGGGGATCTTCGACGAGAAGGTCTTCGTGGTCTCCTTCGCCGCCAACACCGTGATCGCCGCGCTGATCGTCTTCCTGGGCGACCAGCTCGGGGTCGGGTCCCAGCTGTCCACCGGCGTCGTGGTGGTGCTGGGCATCCGGATCTTCTCCAACGTGGCCGCGATCCGCCGGAAGCTGTTCGGCGCATGAGCGGGGACATCGGCGAGGACGACGCGGGCGAGGCGCGGAGGTCCCGAGACGGGAGCCCGGGGCTGCTGGAGCTGCTGCGCCCGCGCCGGACCTGGGGGCAGCTCGTCGGCGGCCTCCTGTGCCTCCTGGTGGGCTTCGCGGCGGTCGCCCAGGTCCGCTCCAACCAGCGGGACACCACGTTCGCCACCGCCCGCCAGGACGAGCTCGTCGGGATCCTGTCGGACCTGTCGCAGCGCTCCGAACGGCTACGCGGCGACCTGCGCGAGCTGGAGGAGACCAAGGCGGGCCTGGAACGCGACGCGCAGGGCGAGACGGCGCTGCGCGAGGCCCGCGAACGGGCCACCACCTACGGCCTCCTCGCCGGCACCCTCCCCGCCGAGGGGCCCGGCATCGAACTGCTCATCGGCGACCCGGCCCGCAAGGTGCGGGCCGTCGACCTGCTGGACGCCCTCCAGGAACTGCGCGACGCCGGCGCCGAGGTCGTCCAGATCAACCAGGTCCGGGCCGGTGCCGCCACCTACTTCCTCGACGCGCCCGGCGGCGGGATCCGGGCCGACGGCGCGCCGCTGGCGGCGCCGTACCGGTTCCTGGTGATCGGGGACGCGCACACCATGACCACCGCCCTCAACATCCCCGGCGGCGTCGTGCGGACCCTGCGCAGCGCCGGCGCCACGGTCGCCGTCACGCCCCGGGCCACGGTGGAGATCCGCGCCACCCGGCCGGGCTGAGCCGCGGTCCCGTCCGGCCGCGGCCGATCATGGCGTCGCAGGTCGGCGGGCCACCGGGCCGCCGCGCGCCGGTCCGGGCACCGCCGCCGCCCGGCCCGTACGATCGGATCGCGTCCGCGCGGCGCCGTAGACCTGCGATCATTGACGGCGGTAGCTTGGGGGGCAGCCGGCTCACCGTTCCAGTTGACCCCTTGGGCCCTACCCGCGTAAGTTGCGGCAACCGTCGTGTTGGTGGGCGGCGGGCAGGACCGTGGTCGGGGGAACGGTCTCCCGGCGTGGGTTGGTACAGGATGCGCGTGGCGCAGGGCGGAGCACCGCGGAAGCGGGCACCGGCCGGCGGCACGCCGATGGTAGGAGGCCGAGCCGATCGATGCCGAGCGTCTACTGCACGCAGTGCGGTCACGCCAACCCGGATGATGCCCGCTTCTGCTCGAACTGCGGCTCCCCGCTGACGCGGAGCGCCCCCTCGCCCACGCCGTACAAGGAGTCGCCGGGGGAATCCACCTCCACCATCTCCATCGGCGGCCTGGAGGCGCTGGACACCGACCAGGGCGCCGAGGAGCCGGTCGGGCCCGACCAGATCGCGGTGGAGGCGCTGCCGCCCGGCACCGCCCTGCTGGTGGTCAGGCGCGGCCCCAACGCCGGCAGCCGGTTCCTGCTCGACAAGGACCGCACCTCGGCCGGCCGGCATCCGGAGAGCGAGATCTTCCTCGACGATGTGACGGTGTCCCGCCGGCACGCCGAGTTCGCCCGCGAGGGCGGCGCGTTCTTCGTCCGCGACGTGGGCAGCCTCAACGGCACCTACGTCAACCGGCAGCGGATCGACCAGGCCGGCCTGTCCGGCGGCGACGAGGTCCAGATCGGCAAGTTCCGGATGGTCTTCCTGACCAACCCGCAGCACGGCTGACCGGGAGGGGACCATGAGCGCGCAGCCGGCGCGGGCCCTGATGACGATCGGGGACGTACTGGGCCGGCTGCGGCCCGAGTTCCCCGACGTCACGATCTCCAAGATCCGTTTCCTGGAGGCGGAGGGGCTGATCGAGCCGCAGCGCAGCCCCTCCGGCTACCGCAAGTTCGGCGACGCCGACGTCGAGCGGCTCCGGTACATCCTGGGCGCCCAGCGCGACCACTACCTGCCGCTGCGGGTCATCCGGCAGCACCTGGAGGCCCGCGACCGCGGCGAGCCGGTGCCGCTCCCGGCCCCCAGGACGGCGCCGGACGCCGCGCAGCCCGCCGGCCTGGCGCGGCCCCACGACGACGGCGCGCGGCGGCCCCGCACGCTCGTGGCCGCCGACACCACCGCCGAGGAGCCCGCGCCCGTCCGGCTCACCCGCCGCCAGCTGCTCGACGGCGCCGGGATCGACGCGGACCTGCTGACCCGGCTGGAGGAGTACGGCCTCGTCCGCCGCGCCGCCGGCCACTACGGGGGCGAGGCCCTCACCGTCGCCCGCACCGCCGCCGCCCTCGGCGAGTTCGGCTTCGAGGTCCGGCACCTGCGCGCCCTCAAGGCCGCCGCCGACCGCCAGGTCGGCCTGATCGACCAGGTCGTCGCGCCCCAGCTGCGCCGCCGCAGTCCGGGCGCCCACGAGCAGGCGACCCAGACCGCCCGGGAGATCGCCGCGCTCGCGGTACGGTTGCACGCGGCCCTGGTCTCCACGGGGCTCCGGGAGAGTCTCGACCCTTGATCGGAATATTTCGCAGGATTTTCCCCGGCGGTCGGCGGGACGTCTGGTCCGACCCTGGGTGTACGTTGGCTAGAGGGTTCGGTCAGGGATCGGTCCGGGCACGGTGATCGAGACAGCGAGGACCAGCAGGGAGCCGCAGTGAAGCAGATGGAGGTCGTCGGCGTCCGGGTCGAGATGCCCTCCAATCAGCCGATTGTCCTGTTGAAGGAGACGGAGGGCGACCGCTACCTCCCGATCTGGATCGGGGCGGTCGAGGCGACCGCGATCGCCTTCGCCCAGCAGGGGGTGCTGCCCGCCCGTCCACTCACCCATGACCTGTTCCGCGACGTGCTGGAGGCCCTCAGCGTGCAGCTGCGCACGGTCAACATCACCGCGCTGCGCGAGGGCATCTTTTTCGCCGACCTGGTCTTCTCCAACGGCGTCGAGGTCAGCGCGCGCCCGTCCGACTCGATAGCGCTCGCGCTGCGCACCGGAGCCACCATCTTCGCCAGCGACGACGTCCTGGAGGAGGCCGGCGTGGCCATCCCCGACGAGCAGGAGGACGAGGTCGAGAAGTTCCGCGAGTTCCTCGACACGATCTCGCCGGAGGACTTCGGCCGCGCGGGCTGATTCATTGCGGAGGGGCGACCCTCCACACCACCCGGGACGGGGCGAACGGCCCCTTCCGGTCGCTGGCGCTCCCTCCAGGGTCCGTCCACTCCGGTGAGGGCCGGCCCCCAGATAGGCGCAGCCCCCGGTTAGACAGAGCCCTAGTTAGAAACTGCGAATCGGGGGAACCGGTAGGGAGTTCGGGGGGTCGAATATCGTGGAATCGGCCGGTCGATGGTCGCGGCCGGTTCTGGGCCTGGAGGGCCGTCTGCTCTGCGAGTTCATGCTCGGGTGCGGGTGGTCTTGCGCGGTCCGGTTCCAGCCGTGGGTGAACGGGGTAGGAGTCCCGGTGGGACCGCAGGTGCGCAGTTTGCCCACGTGAAGCCGGTTCATCCGGGCATGCGACGCGCCGACGGCGAACGTTGACCACACCCTGACCGGCACCTACCGTGCTGGTGGAACACCCGTGGTGTCAATTCGTCAAACCCCCTTGACGAAGCCCCGCGGGCTGATAGAAGCCGGAGGTCCGCGTGGCGGTGAGCAGCGGCGAGGGCAAGGCGACCCCCGACAGGCAGATGGCGTCTCGGCGCGCCGGAGAGCAGGGCCTGCTCTTCGACACCGAGGTGTCCGCGCCGCCCGAGGACGTGGGCTACCGCGGGCCCACGGCCTGCGCCGCCGCCGGGATCACCTACCGGCAGCTGGACTACTGGGCGCGCACCGCGCTGGTCGAGCCCAGCGTGCGGGCCGCGCACGGGTCGGGCAGCCAGCGGCTCTACAGCTTCCGCGACATCCTCGTCCTGAAGGTCGTCAAGCGGCTGCTGGACACCGGGGTCTCGTTGCAGCAGATCCGGACGGCCGTGACGCATCTGCGCGACCGGGGCGTCCGGGATCTGGCGCAGATCACGCTGATGAGCGACGGCGTGAGCGTCTACGAGTGCACCTCGGCCGACGAGGTCGTGGATCTCCTTCAGGGCGGCCAGGGGGTCTTCGGCATCGCGCTCGGCCGCGTCTGGCAGGAGGTGGAGGGGAGCCTGGCCGAGCTCCCCGCCGAACGCGCCGCCACCGACGACCCGGAAGACTCCGGCGAGCACCCCCACGACGAGCTCGCGCACCGGCGCCGCGCCCGCAGGACGGGCTGACCCCCCCGGTTAGATCGCTTCCTTGCGCTGGAGGTAGGCGAACGCCGCCCACCCCGGCAGCACGGGCAGCCACAGCGTCAGCAGCCGGAACAGCAGCACCGCCGAGGTCGCCGCCTCGGCGGTCAGGCCGGAGATCGTCAGCGCCACCGTGAGGGCCGTCTCGACGGCGCCCAGCCCGCCCGGGGTCGGCGCGGCCGAACCCACCGCGTTCGCGGTCAGGAAGACCACCACCACCGCCGTCCACGGCAGCGACTCGCCGAACGCGCGGACCGAGGCGTCCAGGCACACCACGAAAGCGACGGTCAGCAGCAGCGACCCGCCCAGCCCGGTGATGATCTTCTTCGGTGACTGCAGGACGTCGACCAGCCGCGGCACGACGCCCGAGAACATGCTCTTGAGCCGCCTGGTCGCGAACCGCCGCACCCGCGGGATGGTCAGCGTGATCGCGGTCAGCACCGCCAGCGCCAGCAGCACGATGACGATCGTGCGGGACGGCGCCAGATCGCGGGTGGCGTTGCCGGTGGAGCCGGTGATGAACCCGAACAGGATCAGCAGCAGGATGTGCATCGCCATGCCCATGAGCTGGGACGCGCCGACGCTGGCCACCGCCGGGCCGGGCCGCACCCCCGAGCGCTGCAGGTAGCGGGTGTTGAGCGCGACACCGCTCACCGCCGCGGGCGCCACCAGCTTCACGAACGACGCGGCCACCTGCACGAGCACGGTCCGGCCGAGCGGCAGCTTCTCGGGGACGAAGCCCATCAGCATGAACGCGGCGGCGAGGTAGGTGAGCGCGGCGGCGCCCAGCGCCACCCCCATCCACCACCACTTGGCGCCGGCCACCAGCTGGACCGGGTCGACGCTGCTCAGCTGCGGGACGACGATGTAGGCGGCGACGGTCAGCGCCACGATGCTGAAGATGGTGCGCGGCCGGAACCGCTCCAGCCGGATCGGCGGGGCCTCGCCCTCGGGCCCCAGCCGGACGATCTGCTCGCGGATGCGGGTGAGCAGCTCGCGGTCGTGCCGCAGCGCGGCCCGGGTGTCGCGGGACAGCGCGACCCGCTGCAGCAGCGGCACCGCGGCGGCCAGCGCCTTCTCGCCCAGGACCCGCGCGGCCGTGTGGACCGCGCGCTCGGGCCCCACCCGCAGCGCCAGCGTGGTCAGCAACTGCGCCAGGTCCAGCCGGAGCGTCAGATCCCCGGCGGCGATCTCGCCCGAGCGCAGGTCGATCAGGTACGCCCGGCCCCGTTCGGAGATCAGGAACGCGCCGCCCTCCAGCCGCCGGTGCGCCAGCCGGGCCGACTGCAGCCGCTTCAGCTGCCCCCAGACGTCAGTGAGCACCGCGTCGGTGAGGTCCTCGTCGGGGACGTCGTCGAGCCGCCGGCCGGGCACGTACTCGTAGGCCACCAGCGCGGCCTCGGTGCCGACCTCGCTGGTGCCGACCAGCCGGGGGGTGCGGGCGCCCGCCGCGTCGACGGCGTAGGCCATCAGCGACTCCTGCTCCAGCGAGCGGCGCAGCGAGCGCACCGGGCGCCGGGGCGCCGCCTCGCGCAGCCGGACCAGCCGCCACACCCGGTACAGCACCCCGGCGGTCTGCTGGTCGCGGTCCAGGACGCTGACCTCCAGCTGCCAGTCGCCGCGGGGCAGCGCGACGCCGGAGCCGTCGGTCGGGACGGCGTCGGGCGAGTGCGCGATCCGGACCCCGTAGCGGCGGACCTCGTCCTCGTCGTCCGACAGCCGCCGCGCCCGCAGGGTGCGCAGCCCCAGGCGCTCCAGCGCGGCGACGACCGCCAGGCCCGGCGGCCGCGGGTTCGGCGTGCCGACGGCGTAGAGCGTGCCGTGGCCGATGGCGCGGCCCAGGAAGTAGGTGGCGGCCAGCGCGGCGACCGAGGCGTAGGCGGCGGTGAGCCCGGTCAGCGCGGCCAGCCCGATCATCGTCCAGGTGACGGCCTGCCAGCGGGCGCGGCCGGCCATCCCGACCGCGGTGACGAACGCGATCACCGGGGCGATGTCGGTGTGCACCGGCGCGGTCTCGGTGCCGCCCCAGATCAGCGAGTCCAGCACCCCGCCGGGCGCGGAGGAGATCACCAGGTCGTCCAGCAGGACGGTCACGGCGAACGCGATCACCGCGGCCAGCAGCCCGATCGCGACCCGCACCCCGTCCTTGTGGAACAGGCGCTCCACCGCGAACGCCACCGGCACCGCCAGCACCCCGAAGCTGGACACCAGCGTGGCCAGCGTCAGCAGGAAGCGCGGCGCGTGCGCGGTGCCCTGGGTGATGTCGGTCTGCAGGCCGTGCGTGGTCTGCTGGGCGAAGGCGAACAAGACCAGCAGCATCACCGCCACCAGCCCCGCCACCGAGGCGGCGAACCGGATCGCGTCGGAGGGCCGCCGGATGCGGTCCGGGCGCGGCGGCTCGTCGACGGGCACGGCCGTGGCGGCGGCCGGGCCGGGCCGAACCGACTCGTCCTTGTGCTCTTCCCGGTGGGTCTGTGTCACGCCCACACCGCCGTCCGGACCTGTCACTGCGATCGGCGTCCCCGGACCGGCGTCGTGCGGTCGAGCACGGTGCCCGGTCCGTCCGCTCTCACGTTCAAGGTGATTCGTACCCTCCTGGCCCCCGCGGCCCCCATTTTCCGGGGCCGTCGCCGGGCCCCGCCGAGAACCGGCGCCGCCCGCGCCGTGACCCGCCGCCCGGCCGAGCGTTCGCACAAGCGCTTGCACGGTCGGGTCCCGTCCCCGTGAGATGTGGGTATCGTACTGGTCCGTAGCCCCCCGGGATCAACGGCCCGGGGCCGGTGGCCGACCGCTTTCCGGCACGCCCGCCGCCCGTGCCCCCGCCCCGTCGCGATCGTTCCGGCGGCGGGTTGGATAGAGTTTCATGGAGAACGCCGTCGACCCTGTGCGGGAGAGATCCCACGCAACCAGTGTGGGGCGCCGAAGGGGCAACCCTCCCCGGAACCTCTCAGGCAAAAGGACCGCGCGGGCGAGGCACCTCTGGAGAGCAGGCGCCGTTCCCCGGTGGGGGAACGGGGTCTCACCGAAGGGGAAAGCCCGGGACGCGGGCGAATCTCTCAGGTGCCGATGACAGAGGGGGAGACGGCCGCCGGCCGCGGTGCGCATCGCGGTACCGGTGGCGCCTGAGCGACCGCGAAAGCCCAGGAGGCTCCCCAGCATGACCGCCCAGTACTTCGCCCCCGTGGCCTCGCCGCAGCACCCCCGGTCCGCGTTCGCGGACCGGCACATCGGGCCCGCGCCGGCCGACCAGGACCGGATGCTGGCGGCCATCGGCTACTCCGGCGCCGAGGCCCTGATCGACGACGCGGTGCCCGCCGCGATCCGCACCGACCGGCCGCTCGACCTGCCGCCCGCGCTGAGCGAGACCGCCGCGCTGGAGCGGCTGCGCGAACTGGCGTCCCGCAACACCGTGCTGACCTCGATGATCGGCCTCGGCTACCACGGCACGATCACTCCCGGCGTGATCCTGCGCAACGTCCTGGAGAACCCGGGCTGGTACACCGCTTACACCCCGTACCAGCCGGAGATCTCGCAGGGCCGGCTCGAGGCGCTGCTGAACTTCCAGACCGTGGTGAGCGACCTGACCGGGCTGCCGGTCGCCAACGCCTCCATGCTGGACGAGGGCACCGCCGCCGCCGAGGCCATGGCGCTGGCGCACCGCGCGTCCAGGCGCAAGGAGCCGGGCACGTTCCTGGTGGACGCCGACGCGCTCCCGCAGACGATCGAGGTCATCCGCACCCGCGCCGTCCCGCTGGGCATCGAGGTCGCCACCGCCGACCTGGGCGGGGGGCTGCCCGACGGCGACTTCTTCGGCGTGCTACTGCAGTACCCGGGGGCCTCGGGGGCGGTGCGCGACCTGGAGCCGGTGGCCGCGCAGGCGCACGAGCGCGGCGCCCAGGTCGTGGTCGCGGCCGACCTGCTCGCCCTGACCCTGCTGCGGCCGCCGGGCGAGTCCGGCGCCGACATCGTGGTCGGGTCGGCGCAGCGGTTCGGCGTCCCGTACGGCTACGGCGGCCCGCACGCCGGCTACATGGCGGTGCGCGAGGGCATCCAGCGGCAGCTGCCCGGACGCCTGGTCGGCGTCTCGGTCGACGCCGACGGCGCGGCCGCCTACCGGCTGGCGCTGCAGACCCGCGAGCAGCACATCCGCCGCGAGAAGGCCACCAGCAACATCTGCACGGCGCAGGTGCTGCTGGCGGTGATGGCGAGCATGTACGCCGTCTACCACGGGCCGGAGGGGCTGGCCGCGATCGCCCAGCGCGTCCACCGGCACGCCCGCGGCCTGGCCGCCGGGCTGCGCGAGGCGCCCGGCGTCGAGGTCGTGCACGACCGCTTCTTCGACACCGTGCTCGCCCGGGTCCCGGGCCGCGCGGCCGAGATCGTGGAGAAGGCCCGGCTGGGCGGGGTCAACCTGCGCCCGGTGGACGCCGACCACGTCGCCATCGCCTGCGACGAGACCACCACCGACGAGCACATCGGCGCGGTCGGGCGCGCGTTCGGCCTGGACGGCGCCCCACCGGCCGGCGCCCTGCCGGACGGTGCTCTGCCGGATGGTGTTCAGGGGGACGCCTTCGGCGAGCTGCGCCGCGAGAGCCCCTACCTCACCCACCCGGTCTTCCACCGGCACCGGTCCGAGACCGCCATGCTGCGCTACCTGCGCAGGCTGCAGGACAAGGACATCGCGCTGGACCGGTCGATGATCCCGCTCGGCTCCTGCACGATGAAGCTGAACGCCACCGCCGAGATGGAGCCCGTCACCTGGCCGGAGTTCGCGGACATCCACCCGTTCGCGCCGGTCGAGCAGGCCCGCGGCTACCTGGAGCTGATCGGCGAGCTGGAGGACCGGCTGGCGGAGATCACCGGGTACGCCAAGGTGTCGGTGCAGCCCAACGCCGGTTCGCAGGGCGAGCTGGCCGGGCTGCTGGCCATCCGCGGCTACCACGCCGCGCGCGGCGAGGGGCACCGGAACATCTGCCTGATCCCGTCGTCGGCGCACGGCACCAACGCCGCCAGCGCGGTCATGGCCGGAATGCGGGTCGTGGTCGTCAAGTGCGACGACGGCGGCAACATCGACCTCGACGACCTGCACGGCAAGCTCGCCCAGCATGGCGCGGCCCTGTCGGCGATCATGGTGACCTACCCGTCCACGCACGGCGTGTTCGAGGAGACGATCACCGAGGTGTGCGCGGCCGTGCACGCGGCCGGCGGCCAGGTGTACGTCGACGGCGCCAACCTCAACGCGCTGGTCGGGCTGGCCCGTCCCGGCGAGTTCGGCTCCGACGTCTCCCACCTCAACCTGCACAAGACGTTCTGCATCCCGCACGGCGGCGGCGGGCCGGGCGTCGGCCCGATCGGCGTGCGCGGGCACCTGGCGCCGTTCCTGCCCAGCCACCCGCTGCGCGCGGAGGCCGGCCCGCAGGACACGGGGGTGGGGCCGATCTCGGCGGCGCCGTGGGGCTCGGCGGGCATCCTGCCGATCTCCTGGGCCTACGTCGCGATGATGGGCCCGGACGGGCTGCGCGCCGCCACCGAGAGCGCGATCATCGCCGCGAACTACCTGGCCGCCCGGCTGGCCCCGCACTACCCGATCCTCTACACCGGGCGCAACGGCCTGGTCGCGCACGAGTGCATCGCCGACCTCCGCAAGATCACCAAGGAGACCGGGATCACCGCCGAGGACGTCGCCAAGCGGCTGATCGACTACGGCTTCCACGCGCCCACGCTGTCGTTCCCGGTGGCCGGCACGCTGATGATCGAGCCCACCGAGAGCGAGGACCTGGCCGAGCTCGACCGGTTCTGCGACGCCATGATCGAGATCCGGCGGGAGATCCAGCGGGTCGCCGACGGCTCCCACGACCGCGGCGACAACCCGCTCAAGAACGCCCCGCACACCGCCGAATGCCTGCTCGCCGAGGACTGGAAGCACCCCTACACCAGGGAGGAGGCCGCGTACCCGCTGCCCGCGCTGCGGGACGGCAAGTACTGGCCGCCGGTGCGCCGGATCGACCAGGCCTACGGCGACCGCAACCTGGTCTGCTCCTGCCCGCCCCCGGAGGCCTTCGAGGACTGAGCCGTCCGGCCCGGGGGCTTCTGCGGGGATTTCGTGGATCATGCCGGCGGATCCGGGTGTCGCCCCGGCGCGGGCGCGGCCGCCGTCGGTAGGCTCGGCTCACCGACCCGACCCCCAGAGGCGAGCATGAGCGAGACCCCGGATCCGGCCGACCCCGCGCGGCTTTGCGAGGAGGCCAGGCGGCTGGCCGAGACGGGCGAGCCCGAGCGGGCCGCCGCCCTGTTCCAGAAGGTGCTCGACCTGGGCGGCACCCCGCACCGGGCCCAGGCGGCCCTCGGGCTCGCCGTCGTCCTCGACGACCGCGGCGACGTCGAGGCCGCCCGGGAGGCCGACCGGGACGCCATCGCCACCGGCGACCCGGAGTACGGGCCGCGCGCCGCCTACCACCTGGCGCTCACCCACGAGCGCGCGGGCGAGCACGTGCTGGCCGGGCCGGCGTGGCGGGTCGTGGTCGACTTCGGCAACCCGGCCTATCTGCCGCCGGCACTGCTGGCGCTGGCCCGCCTCGCCGACGACGAGGACGACTTCGAGACCGCCCGCGGCCACTGGGAGGACGCGGTCGGGACCGGCGACGCCGAGTACGGCCCGGTCGCCGCGCACGACCTGGCCCAGCGGCTGCTGGAACGCGGCGAGCCCGCGCGCGCCCTGCGGATCCTCACCGCCGGGCTCAAGCTGGTCGACCGGGAGGCCGCGCCGTACGCCTACGCGCGGCTGGCCGTCACGCTGGGCATCGCCTACCTCGACCAGGCGATCGGCGCGTTCGGCGCGGCCCTCGGCGAGCCCGGCGCGGCCGCCGACGCCGACGTGGGCCCGCTGGCCGTCGAGCTGCTGGCGCGCACGCTTCCGCTGCGCGGCCGCGGCGCCGAGGCGCGCGAGGTGTGGGGGCGAGGGCTGGCCGACTCCGGCGTCGCCGGCCAGGTGCGGGCGCGGCTGCGCCGCGACTTCGCCGCCGACGACGAGGACGCGGCGGGCACCGAACCCGCCGACCTGTGGTGGGAGCCGGTGGTCGAGCACGCGGTGGCGGAGGGCACGCTGCCCGCGCTGGCCGGTGAGGCGTTCGGCGCGCTCGACCACATGTACGCGCTGCTGGCCGTCCGGTACGCCCGGAACGCCGAGGGGGAGCCCGCGCCGCCGGGCTCCGGCTCCGGCGATCCGCGGTCGGACGCGGCCAGGGAGGCGGACCAGGCCATGGGGCAGGCCGTCCGGGTGCCCAGCGGTTACGCGTGGGGCCCGCTGCTGCACGAGAGCTTCGCCGAGCGGCTGCGGGCGGCCATGGGCGGGCCCGACTCGTCGCCGCCGCCGGGCTGGCCCGACGCCGAACCCGTCGCCGAGACCTGACCCGTCCGCCCGGGACGGCTATCCGGCGACGTCGCGCTCGGCGACGACCTTGGTGATCCGCACCCGGACCAGGTACTCGCCCGGGACGGCGTTGCGCGCCCCGAACTCCTCCGCGCGGTCGGGACCCATGTACCGGCCGCCGATGGCCGTGGCCCAGCGGCGCAGTTCGGCCATGTCCTCGGAGACGCCCGCCTCGCCCGTGATCGTCACGAAGGAGTAGGGCGGTGTCTGGTCGTCCACGGCGATCGAGACCCGCGGGTCGCGCCGCACCGCCTTGCCCTTCAGCCCCGACTCGTGCGTGGTGAACAGCAGGTCGTCGCCGTCGAGCACGAACCAGATCGGGGTCACGTGCGGGCTGCCGTCGGCGCGGACCACCGCGATCTTCCCGGTCCGGGTGCCCTCGGACACGAAGTCGCGCCACTGGCTGTCGGTAATCTTCACCATGGGCACAGTCTGCCGTACGGATCCGCCCTACCGGATCTTCGCCGCCGGGGTCCGCGCGCCGCCCGGCGGGCCGCACCGGCTACCGTGAGTGACATGGAGATCGTGACGGCGCGGGGCCCGGCCGAGGTGACGCTGGACGACCCGCGGGGGGCGGGCGGCGCGGCGTTCCTGCTGGTCCTGACGCACGGCTCGAACGGCGGCGTGGACGCCCCCGATCTGCTGGCCGTGCGCGAGGTCGCGCTGGGCCTCGGCGGCGCGGTGGCGCGGGTGCTGCAGCCGTTCCGGGCGGCGGGGCGGCGGGCGCCCGGCTCGGCGGTCCGGCAGGACGAGGACTGGCAGCAGGTGATCAAGGTGCTGCGGGACCGGTACGGGGACCTGCCGCTGGTCCAGGGCGGCCGCAGCAACGGGGCGCGGGTGGCCTGCCGCACGGCCGGGGCGGCCGGGGCGGCCGGCGTGGTCGCGCTGGCGTTCCCGTTGCGTCCGCCGGGCCGTCCGGACCGGTCGCGCGCCGGGGAACTGCGCGAGGCGCGGGACGCGGGTGTGGAGGTGCTGGTGGTGAACGGGGACCGGGACCCCTTCGGGATCCCGGATCCGGCGGACGCCGCCGAGGTCGCGGTGCTGCCGGGCGAGCGTCACGAACTGGCGAAGAATCCCGCGGCGGTGGGCGCCGCGGTCGGTCCGTGGCTGCGTCGCTGGACCCGCTCCACCGGGTGAAGAGGCGGGCGCCGCCGCCGGCCTGCGCCGGCGGGCTGGGAAGCCGGTCGCGGGAGTGGGCTGTGGGGTCGGGCCGTGGGAATGGGAGGGAGAGGGTCGTGCCTCCTCCGGGCCCTGGACGGGCCCAGAGGCGCTGGGCGGGCGAGCTGGCCCCCGAGGAAGATCACCCCGTTGGACTAGTCCCGGCGGAGCCCGGGACGGTCCCCTGGTCAGGCGGCGGACGGCTCCGGAAGGTCCGTCGGCCGGTGCGGTGCGATGATTCCCCCGTCGGGCAGCAGCTCACCGGTGTCCTCGAAGAGCACGACGCCGTTGCACAGCAGGCTCCACCCCTGCTCGGGGTGGGCGGCCAGGGTGCGTGCGGCCTCGCGGCTGGGGCCGTCGGCCGTGGGACAGGGCGGCTGGTGCGGGCACATCGGCGTGCCTCCGGTCTCGTGTAACTCGGTTGCGGACGTCTGTTCTGACGCACTTCAGTGTGATGCGGTTCATCTTCCCCGGGCCATAGCCCGTTGGGACGGTTGTCCCGTGGTACCGAAGTACCGTGCGTCTGTGACCCGTCTCACCCTGCGGTGCCAGGCATAGCGTGCCCCGCGCGGGATAACGGCTGAAGGCCGACACGCCGACCGATCGGGAAACCTTTTCCCCCAGAATCGAGGTGACGGCCGGTCGGCGCGGCCCGCGGCCCTACGATGACCCACGGGGACGGGTCAGGGGGAGGAGGGCTGTGATGCGTGTCGCTCTGTTCGTCGCCTGCTTCAACGACGCGATGTTCCCCGGCACCGGGCGTGCGGTCGCCGATCTGCTCGAACGGCTCGGGCACGAGGTGACGTTCCCGTCCGGCCAGACCTGCTGCGGTCAGGCGCACTGGAGCACCGGCTACCACCGCGAGGCCGCCGGCCTGGCGCGCGGGTTCGCCGCGGCGTTCGGCGGCGGCGACGTGATCGTGACGCCCTCGGCGTCCTGCGCCGCGACGGTCCGGCACGCCTACCCGCGGCTGGCCAGGGACGCCGGCGACGCGGGGCTGGCGCGGGCCGTCGAGGACCTGGCCGTGTACGAGCTGACCGAGTTCCTGGTCGACGTGCTGGGCGTCACCGAAGTGGGGGCGTCGTTCCCGCACCGGGTCGCCTACCACCCGACCTGCCACTCGCTGCGCGCGCTCGGGCTGGACGACCGTCCGCTGCGGCTGCTGCGCGAGGTCAAGGGCCTGGAGCTGGTGGAGCTGCCGGCGGCGGAGGAGTGCTGCGGGTTCGGCGGCGCGTTCGCGATGAAGAACGCCGACGTGTCGGTCGCGATGGTCGCCGACAAGGTGCGGCACATCCAGGACACCTTCGCCGACGTGGTCTGCGCCGTCGACAACTCGTGCCTGGCCCATATCGGCGGGGCGCTGTCGCGGCTGCGCGGGCGGGTGCGCGTCATGCACCTGGCGGAGATACTCGCCGGCGCGGAGGACACATGATCCTGTCCTCCGAGGACTCATCCGGAAGGACGACGGGCACCTCCTCCGGTCCCGGCGACGGTCCCTCGCGGCGGCAGCAGCCGAAGTTCGCCGCGGCGGCCCGTACCGCGCTGGCCGACACCCGGCTGCGCGCCAATCTGGCCGGCGCCACCGCGGCGCTGCGGGCCCGCCGCGCCGCGGCCACCGCCGAGCTCGACGACTGGGACGACCTGCGCGAGGCCGGCCGCGCGATCAAGGACCAGACCCTGCTCAACCTCGACTCCTACCTGGAGGAGCTGGAACGGGCGGTCACCGAGGCGGGCGGCGTGGTGCACTGGGCCGCCGACGCCGCCGAGGCCCGGCGGCTGGTGACCCGGCTGGTGCGCGGCACCGGCGAGAGCGAGGTGCTCAAGGTCCGCTCGTCGGTGCTGCGCGAGATCCGCCTGGACGACGCGCTGGAGCGGGCGGACGTCACCGTCCACGAGACCGGCCTCGGCGAGCTGATCGTGGACCTGGCCGAGGACGACCGCCCTTCGCACCCGCTGTTCCCGGCCCTGCACCGCAACCGGGCCGAGGTGCGCGAGCTGTTCGCCCGCGGGCTGCCGGGCGCGCCGGCCGACCTGCCCGCCGACCCGGCGGCGCTGGCCGACACCGCCCGCGTCCGGCTGCGCGGCCGGATGCTGCCGGCCAAGGTCGCGATCACGGGCGCCAGCTTCCTGGTCGCGGAGACCGGCACGGCGGTGCTGGTGGAGTCGGAGGGCAACGGCCGGATGTGCCTGACGCTGCCGGACACCCTGATCACCGTCGCGGGCATCGAGAAGGTCGTGCCGGCCTGGGCCGACCTGGAGGTCTTCCTGCAGCTGCTGCCGCGCTCGGCCGCGGGGGAGCGGATGAACGCCGCGACCTCCACCTGGTCGGGCGTCGCGCCCGGCGACGGGCCGGGCGCGTTCCACCTGGTGCTGCTGGACAACGGCCGAACCTCCGTCCTGGCCGACGAGGCGGGCCGGGCCGCGCTGCGCTGCATCCGCTGCTCGGCCTGCCTGGACGTGTGCCCGGTGTACGAGCGGACCGGCGGCCACCCGTACGGGGCGGTCCACCAGGGCCCGATCGGGGCGGTGCTGACGCCGTACATGGGCGGTGTGGAGAGCGCCGCCAACGCCTCGCTCCCGTACGCCTCCACGCTCTGCGGGGCCTGCTCCGACGTCTGCCCGGTCAAGATCGACATCCCGGATCTGCTGGTGCGGCTGCGCGGCCGGGTGGTCGAGTCGCGCCGGCGGCGCCCGGTGCCGACGCCGGAGCTGGCCATGATGCGCGCGCTGGCCTGGACGATGGGCGAGGACCGCCGCTACGAGGCGGCGCTGCGCCGCGGCACCCGCTGGGCGCGGCTGCTGTCGCGCGGCGGCCGGATCCGCCGCCTGCCGGGCCTGCTCGGGAAGTGGACCGACGCGCGCGACGTCCCGGCGCCGCCGGCGCAGAGCTTCCGCTCCTGGTGGCGGTCCCGCCCGGACGTCCCGGGGGAGCGGTGATGGGGTCGCGCGAGACGGTCCTGGGCCGCGTCCGCGAGGCGCTGGGGCCGGCGCGCGGCACGCAGGTCCCGGTCCCGCGCGGCTACCGGCGCCGGCTGACCGGGCGGGAGGCGCCCACCCGCGCCGACGTGGTCGCGCTGTTCACCGAGCGGGTCGCGGAGGCGCGCGCGTCGGTGCGGCACGTGGGCGCCGACGAGCTGCCCACGGCGATCGCGGCCGCGCTGTGGGGGCGCGAGGCCAAGCGCATCGTCGCGCCCGCCGATCTGCCGTTCGGCTGGCTGGCCGGGCTGGAGGGCGTGCAGGCGCAGGCCGACGCGCCGCCGGTCGACGCCGGGACGCTGGACGGCCTGGACGGCGTGGTGACCGGCTGCGCGGTCGCGATCGCGCAGACCGGCACGATCGTGCTGGACGGCGGCCGCGCGCAGGGCCGCCGGGCGCTCACCCTCGTCCCCCCGTACCACCTGTGCGTGGTGCACGCCGACCAGATCGTGGGCACGGTGCCCGAGGCGGTGGCGCGGCTCGATCCGGCCCGGCCGCTGACCTGGATCAGCGGCCCGCCGACCACCGCCGACATCGAGCTGGAGCGCACCGCGGGCCTGCACGGCCCGCACGTCCTGGACGTGTTCGTCGTCGACGACTGACCGTCCGGCCGGGCAGGGCGGCCGGGTCAGGGGTTGAGGCCGGCCAGGAGGAGGTCGAGTCCGGCCAGGAAGCGGGCGTCCCAGTCGACCGGGCCCTCGGGCTCGGCGGCCGTGGCCGCAGGCTCCCCGCCGGCGGCGGTGCCTCGCACCTCCATCGCCGCGTGCCCGATGACGTAGGACAGCAGCGTGTGCGCGGCGACGGCGGCGGTGGCCTCGGCGATCCCGCCCTGGCGGAGGATCTCCCGCAGCGAGGCGGTGGTGCCTGCGAGCGCGGCCGGGTTGCGGCGGGTGACCAGCAGCGGCAGGACCCCGGCGTGCGTGAGGAGGCGTTCGCGGTACCCGCGGGCCCAGTCGCGCAGCGCGCCCCGCCACCGGGTGGCGCCGCGCCCGGGCGCGGGGACGGCCGCCGGGACGGCCGCGACGTGCACGACCAGGCCGTCCAGCAGCTGCTCCTTGCCGCGGGGGAGGTGGTGGTAGATCGCCATGGCCTCGACCTCGAGCGCGTCGCCGAGCCTGCGCATGGTGAGGCGGCTCAGCCCCTGGGCGTCGATGATCTGGAGGGCCGCCTCGATGATGCGTTCGGTGGACAGCGGGGTTCGATGCTTGGCGTTGATCGCCGGTTGCCGGACCATAGCCGCAACCTTACTGCGTAAAGGGCGCGAGTTGGGTGTCCCCCCGCGCAACACGCCGGGCCCGAGCGTACGCTGACACCCATCGGATTGGAAGGTACCGGGCCATCTCCCGATGGTCACGGGATCATCGGCCGCGACCGCCGGCCGCAGGATCGTGAGGAGCACCGCAATGCCGCTTGGCCGCCGGATGAGCAAGGACGTCGCGGAAGCGCTCGAGGCCGACCGGGTGCTCGCCGAGAACTACCGCGACCGTCTGGGGGAGGCCACCGCGGCCGAGGCCGCGCTGCGCGCCGTCCAGGAGGCGGACTCCACCGACGCCGGCGGGCGCGCCGAGGCGGTCGCGTTCGACCGGGCGCTGACCGCGGCGCTGGAGGCCGCCCTGGCCGCCGAGCGGGTGGCCGCCGGGCCGAAGGTGTACGCGCCCGCCGCCGCCGACGCCGGGACGCGCCGCGCCGCCGAGATCGCCTTCCGCCGGGCCAAGGCCAGGCCGGCCGTCCAGCCGTGGACCGACGAGGTCGACCGGCTGCGCACCGTCCGCGAGGCGCACCGGCTGAGCTTCCGGGACGTTCCCGCCGTGGCCGGCTGAGCCCGCGCCGGGCGGGGGGTGACACGGCGTCACCGAGTGGCACCGGCCGCCGAACTCTGAGAATCTACCCACCCGGGGGAGCGGGGAGGCCCACCGGGCAGGGTCGCACGGACGGCACGGGGCCGTCCCCTACCGGCCTTCGCAGGACGGTGCTTCGAACGCGGGGGGAAACTGTGGAGCGCACGCCGCCTGACCGGCATCGCGTCCTCGAGTCGTACGAGGACGGGGTGCGGGCCATCCGTGCGCTGGCGGCGCGCGTCCCGGACTGGGAGGCGCCGACCCCCTGCGCCGACTGGCTGGCGGTCGACCTGGCCGGGCATCTGCGCTGCGTGGCGGAGAACTTCCTGGAGTATCTGCAGGACTCGCCCGACAGCCGGCTGGCCAAGCTGTTCGCCAGGGACGCCGCGGCGGCCGTGCTGGTCCGCCAGCAGGCCCGGCAGAACGCCGCCGAGCTGGCGGTGCTGCCGCCCGAGCCGGGGCCCGAGCGGATCATGGCGTTCACCGTGTCGGCGGGCGCGTACGCCGACCTGATGCCCGACATGTGGGACCGCACCCACCTGATCTACCGGGGCACCAAGTACACGGTGGGCGACCACGCGGGCGCGGCGTGCGTCGAGTGGCACCTGCACGCCTGGGACCTTGCCCGCGCCATCGGCGTCGACTACCGCCCGGCCGACCCGGAGCTGCTGGTGTCGGCGTGGCACTGGGGCGTCCCGCACCTGCCGCTGGCGGCGGGTGACGCGTGGGAGTCGGTGCTGCGGTCTTCGGGCCGCTCGCCGTCCTGGCCGGCCCTCTCCTGAGCCGCCGACCGGAGGCCGTGCGCGGGAAAGACCGAGGGCGCAAAAGACCGAGGGCGCCTTCCACGGCGGCGGGAAGGCGCCCTCGGCGAGCGGGCCGGGCCGATGCCGGGCCGGTGCGTCGTCGACAGGGGGCGGGGTCAGACTCCGGCCAGCTTCCTCGGGTGGGTGCGCAGGTAGACCAGCCAGGTGAGGGCGAAGCACAGCGCGTAGAAGGCGATGAACGCGATGTAGGCGCCGTCCCCGGTCTTGTAGGTCAGGAACGACTGCCGGAAGGCGACGTTGACCAGCACACCGCCGAACGCGCCGATCGCGCCGGCGATCCCGATCAGCGCCCCGGCCAGCCTCCGCGCCTCGTGCTCGGCGGCCTCCGGGGCGCCGCCGTTGGCGACGCCGAGCTCGGCTTTGGCGCGGAAGATCGCGGGGATCATCTTGTAGGTCGACCCGTTGCCGATCCCGCTGAACACGAACAGCAGGATGAACCCGGTCAGGAACAGCGGCAGCGACGCCTGCGCGGAGGCCAGCAGCACCACCCCCGCCGCGGCGGCCATCGCCACGAAGTTCCAGAACGTGACCTTGGCCCCGCCGATCCGGTCGGCCAGCCAGCCGCCGACCGGACGGATCAGCGAGCCCAGCAGCGGGCCGAGGAAGGTCAGGTAGGCGGCCTTGATCGGGGTGTCGAAGTCGGCCTTGAACTGGACCTGGAGGACCTGGCCGAAGGCGAAGCCGAACCCGATGAACGAGCCGAAGGTGCCGATGTAGAGCACCGACATGATCCAGGTGTGGGCGTCCTTGCAGACCTCCCGCATCGCCCCCTTGTCGTTTCGGGCCTGCGACAGGTTGTCCATGTAGAGCGCGGAGCCGAGCGCGGCCAGCACGATGAGCGGGATGTAGACGCCCGCGACCAGGCCGGGGCTGCCGTTGCCCGCGGTGGCCAGGACCAGCAGCCCGACCAGCTGGACGACGGCGACGCCGAGGTTGCCGCCGCCGGCGTTGATGCCCAGCGCCCAGCCCTTGAGGCGCTGCGGGTAGAAGGCGTTGATGTTGGCCATCGAGGAGGCGAAGTTGCCGCCGCCTACGCCGGCGACGGCCGCCAGGATCAGCAGCGTGGAGTAGGAGACGCCGGGCTCGATGAGGACGGCGGCCAGCACCGACGGCACCAGCAGCAGCGCGGCGCTGAAGATCGTCCAGTTGCGCCCGCCGAACCGGGCGACGGCGAAGGTGTAGGGGATGCGCAGCACCGCCCCGATCAGCGCCGGGACGGCGGTGAGCAGGAACTTGCCCGCCGGGTCGACGCCGTAGGCGGGGCCCAGGAACAGCACCAGCACCGACCACAGCGTCCAGACCGAGAAGCCGATGTGCTCGGAGAAGATCGAGAAGATCAGGTTGCGCCGGGCGACCTTGGCGCCGCCGTTCTGCCAGAACTCGGGCTCCTCGGGCCGCCAGTCATCGATCCAGTGGCCCTTGAGGCGGGTCAGCGGACGGCCGCGGCCTCTCGGTTTGACGTCGGTGGTGACGGTCATCGGGGACTCCTCGTGGTCGATATGCCGCCACGAACGCTAGGAGTCCCGGATTTCGCAGGTGTGTGACGCGTAATGCGGCAGTGATAATTCCACTGCACCGCCCGCCGACGCGTGATGTGAGGTCAGGCGTGGTCGGAGACCAGTTCGGCGGCGCTCGGCCGGGCCTCGCGGGCGCAGTGCGCGCAGCAGTACCAGTGCCCTTCGACGTCGATGCCGTGGCCGACGATGCGGCACTGGCAGTGCTCGCAGATCGGCGCCATCCGGGTGATCGCGCACTCGAACGAGTCGAAGGTGTGCACGGCGCCCTGCGCGTGCACCTCGAAGCTCATCGCGTAGTCGTTGCCGCAGACCTCGCAGGCAGCCATGGACGGTCCTCCCCCTGGATCGTCGGTCGTCCTCTCGCCACCGCCCTACCCGTTGGCGGCGCGGCTATCCAGGCCGGTCGGCTGTGGGGTCGCGGCCGCCCCGAGCGCGGGGACGCGGCCGTCCTCCAGGTAGACGGCGCGGCCCTCGGCCATCGCCCGCAGGCTCGGCGGCATCCGCCGGGCGATGTGCGGCGGGGCCAGCTCGGCGACCTTCTCCGGGGAGACCAGCACGTGGTCGGACAGCTCGTCGGGCGGCAGCCGGATCGCGCCGATCTGCGCGGCGGTGATGGCGCCGGCGAAGACGAAGACGTTCACCGCGTCGACGCCGTCGCGCGGCGGCCCCCAGTCCACGCACACCAGCCCGTCCAGGCGGGGCACCAGGCCGAGCTCCTCCTCGCACTCGCGCACGCACGCGGCGAGCGGGGACTCGCCCTCCTCGATGACCCCGCCGGGCAGGAACCAGCCCTCCTTGTAGGTGGGCTTGACCAGCAGCACCCGCCCGAGATCATCGAGGAGCAGGGCCGCGGCGGCGCCGCGGGTGCGCGGCAGCGAGGCGTAATAAGCAACGTCGGGCATGAGTCGAGGTTAGGCCGCGCGGGCCCGCCCGTACGGGCGGGCGGCGGCGGGCGGGGCCGGTTCGCGCGCCGGTCCGGCGGGCCGCCGCCGATCCGTTCGGTAACCGGCGGGGGAGCGCCGAAAGGGCATTGACAGCGTTCGACAACACTTGACACGTGATCGTCAACGCGCCGCGCCGTGCGGCGGGGGGCTCCCGGGGGCCGTCCCGGCGGACCGGTATTGACCTTGGTGAACGGGGTCGCGTGAGCGGCTTTTAACACCGGGGTCACATAGGGGACCCAACCGTGAAACGGCGTCCGCACACGCTCGGGACCATGACCGATACCCCGACGCACTGCCCCTACTGCGCGTTGCAGTGCGGTATGTCGCTGGGCGGCGACGGAGCGGAGGAGGCGCCCGGCGGGCGCGGCCTGCCGCTTCGGGTGGTGCCGCGCGAGGACGTGCCGGCCAACCGCGGCGGGCTGTGCCAGAAGGGCTGGACGTCCACCGAGCTGCTCGCCGTCCCGGACCGGCTGGCCACGCCGCTGATGCGCGCCTCGCGGGACGCGCCGCTCGAGCCGTGCGGCTGGGACGAGGCGCTGGACCGGATCGTGTCGGAGATCACCCGGTCGCAGGGGGCGTACGGCCCGGACTCGGTGGCGGTCTTCGGCGGCGGCGGGCTGACCAACGAGAAGGCCTACCAGCTCGGGAAGTTCGCCCGGGTGGCGCTGCGCACCTCGCAGATCGACTACAACGGCCGGTTCTGCATGTCGTCGGCCGCGGCGGCGTCCGGGCGGGCGTTCGGGATGGACCGCGGGCTGCCGGGCCCGATCACCGACCTGGGCCGGGCCGACGCCGTCCTGCTGGTGGGCGGGAACGTGGCCGAGACGATGCCGCCGTTCATGCGCCACCTCACCGATATGCAGAAGGCGGGCGGGGCGCTGATCGTGGTCGATCCGCGCCGCACCGCCACGGCGCGGCAGGCCAACCTGCACCTGCAGCCGACGCCGGGCACCGACCTGGCGCTGGCCAACGGCCTGCTGCACCTGGCGATCGTGGACGGGCTGCTGGACGAGGCGTACCTGAAGGCGCGCACGTCGGGGTTCGAGGCGGTCCGCACGGTCGTGAACGCCTACATGCCCGAGCGCGTGGAGCGGATCACCGGGGTGCCGGTGCCGTACATGCGCGAGGCCGTGCGGCTGCTGGCGCGCGGGGCGCGGTCCTACATCCTGACCGCGCGGGGCACCGAGCAGCACGCGCGCGGCACCGACATGGTGACCGCGTTCATCAACCTGGCGCTGGGGCTGGGCCTGCCGGGCCGCGAGGGGGCCGGGTACGGCTGCCTGACCGGGCAGGGCAACGGCCAGGGCGGCCGGGAGCACGGGCAGAAGGCCGACCAGCTGCCCGGTTACCGCAAGATCGACGACCCGGCGGCGCGGGCGCACGTGGCGGCGGTGTGGGGCGTGGACCCGGGCGACCTGCCGGGGCCGGGACGGTCGGCGTACGAGCTGCTGTCGGCGCTGGGCACCGCCGGGGGCCCCAGGGCGATGCTGCTGTTCGGCTCCAACCCCGTGGTGTCGGCGCCGCGCGCGTCGGCGGTGGAGGAGCGGCTGGACGCGCTGGACTTCCTCGCCGTCGCCGACTTCGTCCCCTCGGAGACCGCGCGCCGCGCCGATGTCGTGCTGCCCACCGCCCAGTGGGCGGAGGAGTCGGGCACGATGACCAACCTGGAGGGCCGGGTCCTGCGCCGCAACCGGGCGGTGCGGCCCCCCGGCGGCGTCCGGACCGACCTGGAGATCCTGGCCGTGCTCGCCGACCGGCTGCACGCTCCGGGAACCTGGAGCGCGGAGCCCGCCGAGGTGTTCGAGGAGCTGCGCGAGGCCAGCGCGGGCGGCCTGGCCGACTACTCGGGGATCACCTACGCCCGGATCGAGAAGGAGGGCGGGGTCTTCTGGCCGTGCCCGTCGGAGGACCATCCCGGCACGCCGCGCCCGTTCCTCGACCGGTTCGCCACGCCCGACGGCCGCGCCCGGATGACGCCGGTCGAGCACGGCGGCCCGGCCGAGGACGTCGACGGCGACTACCCGGTCTACCTGACCACGGGCCGGGTCCTGGCCCAGTACCAGAGCGGCGCGCAGACCCGGCGGGTGCGGCCGCTGGCGGACGCGGCGCCGGAGGCGTTCGTGGAACTGCATCCCGACCTGGCCGACCGGCTGGGCATCGCCGAGGGCGCGGCCGTCCGGGTGGCCAGCCGCCGCGGCGCCGCGACGGTGCGGGCGCGGCTGACCGACGCGATCCGCCACGACACCGTCTTCATCCCCTTCCACTGGGCGGGCGAAGGCCGGGCGAACCTGCTGACCAACCCGGCGCTGGACCCGATGTCGCGGATGCCGGAGTTCAAAGTCTGCGCCGTCCGCCTCGAGCCCGTTCCCACCCCGATCGACGAAGGAGCCACTTCGTGACGAGAGAAGCAAGCGAGCCGGGCGGGATCGTGGTCGTGGGCAACGGCATGGCGGGGGCCAGGCTGGTGTCGGAGATCCGCGCGCGGGACCCGCACGTACCGTTGACGGTGTTCGGGGCGGAGGCATGGCAGCCCTACAACCGGGTGCTGCTGTCCAACGTGCTGGCCGGGGCGACCGGCCCGGACCAGATCGGGCTGGTCGACCCCGCCTGGTACGGGGCGAACCGGGTGGACGCGCGGCTCGGCGTGGAAGTGGTCCGGATCGACCGCGAGGCCCGGGTCGTGCACGGCTCGGACGGCAGCGCGGTGCCGTACCGCACGCTGGTGCTGGCGACCGGGAGCAGCTCGTTCGTGCCGCCGATCCCGGGCACCCGGGACGGGCTGCCCGCCGGGGCGGTGGCGTTCCGGACGCTGGACGACTGCAGCGCGATCATCGACGCCGCGGACGGCGCGCGGCGCGCGGTGGTGGTCGGCGGCGGGCTGCTGGGCATCGAGGCCGCCCGCGGCCTGGTCGGCCGCGGGCTCGAGGTCACCGTCGTGCATCTGGCCGGCCATCTGATGGAGCGCCAGCTCGACCCCGGGGCCGGGAAGGTGCTGGCCCGGACGCTGGGCCGCCTGGGCATCCGGGCCCGCGTCGACGTCAGTGTCAGCGCGCTGCGCGTCGTCCTCGACGCGGGCGCGCCGCGCGTGACCGGCGTCGAACTGGCCGGGTGCGGCGGCGCCGAGGGGGCGGACGGGGCGGAGTTCCTGGGCGCGGACCTGGTCGTGCTCGCCTGCGGCGTGCGGCCGGAGGTGGGCCTGGCGTGTGCGGCCGGGCTGGAGGTCGACCGCGGGATCGTGGTGGACGAGGAGCTGCGGTCGGTGTCGGATCCGGCGGTCCGGGCGATCGGCGAGTGCTCCCAGTACGGCGACACGGTCTACGGGCTGGTGGCGCCGGCGTGGGAGCAGGCGACGGTGCTGGCCGACCTGCTGACGGGCGCGGACGCGCGGGCCCGGTTCACCGGGGCGCGGCAGATCACCCGGCTGAAGGCGGCCAGCGTGGACCTGGTGTCGATGGGGGAGACCCATCACGGCGACGACGATCCCGACGTGGAGGTCATCCGGTTCGCCGACGCCAGCCGCGGGACGTACAAGAAGGTGACGATCCGCGAGGACCGGGTGATCGGCGCGATCCTGCTGGGGGAGACGAGCACGGCGGGGACGCTGACGCAGCTGTACGACCGGGCGGCGCCGCTGCCGGCCGACCGGCTCAGTCTGTTCTTCCCCGGCCTGGGCGGAGCCCAGCCGGCCGATTCGCCGGTGCGGATGCCGGACGCGGCGACGGTCTGCCACTGCAACAACGTCACCAAGGGGCAGATCCGGGCGTGCTGGGAGAAGGGCGCGCGCACGGCGGACGAGGTGGCGGCGCGGACCCGTGCGACGACCGGGTGCGGCGGCTGCCGGGACGCCGTCGAGGGCATCGTGGGCTGGCTGGGAGAGCAGGAGTCCGTGCCCGCGGGCTGAACGAGCGGCGTTGGGGGAGGACCCGTCGCGGCACCGGTCGAGAAGTCCGGTGTGCCGCGTCGGGTTTTCGCCTTTTCGGAAAGTTGCTGGGAAATTCCGCGCCGTTGATTGCGGGATGACCACGATTCGATTTCGAGGTGAGCGTCTTTTAACACGCCGGTGACAAAGGGGACGCAACCGCGAAACGGCCTCTGCTGAGGATCGGGCCCATGAACGACGGAGACGAACCCATGGAGCTGGTCGTCGTAGGCCACGGTCCGACCGGCCACCGGCTCGTCGAGGCGCTGCGCGAGCGCGACACGGCCCGTTCCTGGCGCGTCACGGTGATCGGTGAGGAGACCCGCCCGGCCTACGACCGGGTCGCGCTGACCTCGTACCTGACCGAGGACGCCGATCTGGCGTGCCCGCCGCATGACGAGGGCGTGGAACTGCTGACGGGAGACCCCGTGGTGGCGGTCGACCGCGCGGCCCGCCAGGTGCGGACCGCGTCGGGCCGCGAGGTCTGCTACGACGCGCTGGTGCTGGCGACGGGGTCGGCGCCGTTCGTGCCGCCGGTGCCGGGCCATGATCTTCCCGGGGTGTTCGTCTACCGCACCATCGACGATCTGGACGCGCTCCGCACGCACTGCGCGAACCTTACAACGTCAAGCGCTCGGGCCGGTGGCGTCGTCGTGGGCGGCGGCCTGCTCGGGCTGGAGGCCGCCAGGGCGCTTCAGGGCCTGGGCGTGGCCACGAACGTCGTCGAAGTGGCGCCCTGGCTGATGCCGCGCCAGCTCGACGAGGGCGGCGGCGCCATGCTGCGCCGCCACATCGAGGCGCTGGACATGAAGGTGCACGCCGGTACGCCGATCGCCGGCCTGGAGGCCGGGGCGGACGGTTCGGTGGCGCGGGTCGCGCTGTCGGACGGCTCGGCGATCGAGGCCGGGGTGGTGGTCTTCTCGGCCGGGATCCGCCCGCGCGACGCGCTGGCCCGCGAGTGCGGCCTGCCGGTGGGGGAGCGCGGCGGGATCGTGGTCGACGCGGCCTGCCGCACCGAGGACCCGGCGATCTACGCGATCGGGGAGTGCGCGCTGGTCGGCGGCCAGGTGTACGGCCTGGTCGCGCCCTGCTTCAGCATGGCCGAGGTGGTGGCCGACGGGCTGCTGGCGCTTTCCGCCGGCGGTGCCGGCCAGGCCCGGTTCGAGGGCGCCGACCTGTCCACCAAGCTCAAGCTGATGGGCGTGGACGTGGCCAGCTTCGGCGACCCGTTCGCCGGCCCCGACCAGGGCGCCCTGGACGTCACCTACACCGACCCGGTCGCCGGCATCTACAAGAAGCTGATCGTCAGCGACGACGCCAGGACGCTGCTGGGCGGGGTGCTGGTCGGCGACGCCGAGTCGTACCCGACGCTGCGCGCCTATGTCGGCGGGCAGCTGCCCGGCTCGCCGGAGCAGGCGCTGTTCGGCGGAACCGAGTCCGCCGGCGGCGATATGCCGGGCGCCACCGTGATCTGCAGCTGCAACAACGTCAGCGCCGAGACGATCCGGTGCGCGATCCGCGACGAGGGCCTGACCGACGTCCCCGGCATCAAGTCCTGCACCAAGGCCGGCAGCACCTGCGGCAGCTGCGTGCCGCTGGCCAAGAAGATCCTGGACGCGGAGCTGACCGCCGCCGGGATCGAGGTCAGCCGGGCGCTGTGCGAGCACTTCGAGCACAGCCGCGCCGAGCTGTTCGACATCGTGCGGGTGCGCGGGATCCGCACGTTCACCGAGCTGATCGAGCAGCACGGCCGGGGCCGCGGCTGCGACATCTGCAAGCCGGCGGTGGCCTCGATCCTGGCCAGCCTGGGCAACGGGCACATCCTGGAGGGCGAGCAGGCGGCGCTGCAGGACACCAACGACCACTTCCTGGCCAACCTGCAGAAGAACGGCACCTACTCGGTGGTGCCGCGGGTGCCCGGCGGTGAGATCACGCCCGAGAAGCTGATCGTGATCGGCGAGGTGGCGCGGGAGTTCGGCCTCTACCTCAAGATCACCGGAGCGCAGCGGCTGGACCTGTTCGGCGCCCGGGTGGAGCAGCTGCCGCGGATCTGGAAGCGGCTGGTCGAGGCCGGGTTCGAGTCCGGGCACGCCTACGGCAAGGCGCTGCGCACGGTGAAGTCGTGCGTGGGGTCGACCTGGTGCCGGTACGGCGTCCAGGACTCGGTCGCCATGGCGATCAAGCTGGAGCTGCGGTACCGGGGGCTGCGCGCCCCGCACAAGCTGAAGTCGGCGGTGTCGGGCTGCGCCCGCGAGTGCGCCGAGGCGCAGGGCAAGGACTTCGGGATCATCGCGACCGAGAAGGGCTGGAACCTCTACGTCGCCGGCAACGGCGGCATGCGCCCGCGCCACGCGGACCTGTTCGCCACCGACCTGGACGACGCGACCCTGGTCCGCTACATCGACCGCTTCCTGATGTTCTACATCCGCACCGCCGACCGGCTGCAGCGCACCGCGACCTGGCTGGAGGGCCTGGAGGGCGGGCTGGACTACCTCCGCGAGGTGGTCGTCGACGACCGGCTGGGCATCTGCGCCGAGCTGGACGCCGCCATGGACCGGCACGTCGGCTCCTACTCCGACGAGTGGCGCGACACCCTCGAGGACCCGGCCAAGCTGAGCCGCTTCGTCTCCTTCGTCAACGCACCCGACACGCCCGACCCGAGCATCGCCTTCGAACCCGAGCGCGACCAGATGAAGCCGGTCCTGGTGACCGGCCCACGGCTGGAGGTGGCCGCACGATGACCACGACGCCCGACCTCGCCCCCGCCCGCGGGCCCGCCGAGCCCCTGACCGCCGCCGGCTGGCACGACATCTGCCGCTACGCCGACCTGGTCCCCGAACGGGGCGCCTGCGCGATGGTGCGGGACGTCCAGGTGGCGGTCTTCCGCACCTTCGAGGGCGAGCTGTTCGCGCTGTCCAACCTCGACCCCTTCAGCGGCGCCTACGTGGTCTCGCGCGGGATCCTGGGCACCCGCGGCGGCGCGCCCACCGTCGCCTCGCCCATGTTCAAGCAGGTCTTCGATCTGCGCACCGGATCCTGCCTGGACGATCCGGAGGTGGCGCTGCCCACCTTCGCGATCCGCCGCGTCGCCGCCGGGGATCGCGTGGAGGTGGCCCTGCGGGCGCCCCAGGCGGTACCGGGGACGTCCGGGGAGGTGTTCGGCCCTGATGAGCACCGAGAGTGAGCCCCTCGCCGGATTCGCGGTGGGGGTGACCGCGGCCCGCCGCCACGAGGAACTGGCCACGCTGCTGGAGCGGCGCGGCGCCCGGGTCGTCAACGCTCCCGCGATCCGGCTCATCCCGCTGTCGGACGACGCCGAGCTGCTGCACGCCACGCGGGAGTGCATCGAGCGGCCGCTGGACCACGTGGTGGTCACCACCGGGATCGGGTTCCGGGCCTGGCTGGAGACGGCCGACGGGTGGGGGCTGCGCGACGGCCTGATCGAGCGGCTGGCGGGGGTGGACATCCTGGCGCGCGGGCCCAAGGCGCGCGGCGCGATCCGCCAGGCCGGGCTGCAGGAGCGCTGGTCGCCGGAGTCGGAGAGCTGCGCGGAGGTGCTCAAGCACCTGCTGGAGAAGGACGTCGGCGGCGCCCGGATCGCGGTGCAGCTGTACGGCGAGCAGCTTCCGGAGTTCACCGGCGCGCTGCGCGCCGCGGGCGCCGAGGTGGTCGAGATCCCGGTGTACCGGTGGTCGCGGACCGACGACCCGACGCCGCTGCGCCGGCTGGTGGGGCAGGCGGTGGCGGGCACGGTCGACGCGATCACCTTCACCTCCTCGCCCGCGGTGGCCGCGACGCTGGCGGTGGCGGCCGAGGACGGGCTGGAGGAGCCGCTGCTGGAGGCGCTGCGCACCCATGTGGTGGCGGCCTGCGTGGGCCCGGTGACGGCGCAGCCGCTGGTCGAGCGGGGCGTGCCGACCGTCCAGCCGGAGCGGGCGCGGATCGGGGCGCTGGTGCGGGCGCTGGTGTCGGACCTGCCGCGCCGCCGGTCGCGGATGCTGCGGGTGCGGGGGGTGTCGCTGGAGCTGCGCGGGCACGCGGTGGTGCTGGACGGGCAGCTGCGGCCGATCGCGCCGGCGCCGATGGCGATCCTGCGGGCGCTGGCGCGGCGTCCGGGGCATGTGGTGTCGCGCGCGGAGCTGTGCGGGGTGCTGCCGAGCCGGCTGATCGTGGGCGGTTCGCCGTGGTCGCGGGAGGGCCGTCCGCAGGCCGACGAGCACGCGGTGGAGATGGCGGTGGCCCGGCTGCGGCGCGGGCTGGGCCGGTCGGGGATCGTGGAGACGGTGGTCAAGCGCGGGTACCGGCTGGCGTGCGACCCGCGGCCGGTGGAGCCGGTCCGAGCGGAGTTCAGTGGCTGACGCGGGTTCGATGGCCGGCGCGCAGGGTGTTCCGACGCTGCTGGCGGTCGCGCACGGCACCAGGGATCCGGGCGGGCCCGCGGTGGTGCGGGCGCTGCTGGAGCGGGTGCGGGCGCACCGTCCGTGGCTGCCGGTCGCCGAGGCGTACGCCGAGCTGGCCGAACCGTCGCTGGAGGCGGCCGCGCGGCGGATCGAGGGCCCGGTGGTGGCGGTCCCGATGATGCTGGCGCGCGGGTATCACGCGCTGATCGACATTCCCGGCCGGGTGGAGCGGCTGTGCCCGCGGGTGGTGACGGCCGGTCCGCTGGGGCCGCACATGCTGCTGGCGGCGGCGACGGCCGGGCGGCTCGCCGAGGGCGTGCGGCCGCGTGCCTCGGACGCGGTGGTGCTGGGTGCCGCGGGGTCGTCGGATCCGGCCGGCATGGCGGACGTGCGGACGGCGGCGCGGCTGCTGTCGCGGCGGCTGCGGCGTCCGGTGCCGTACGGGTTCGTGGCGGCGGGCGGCCCGCCGCTGGCGGAGGTGGTCGCCGAGCAGCGGGCGCGCGGCGCGGAACGGGTGCTGGTGGCCTCCCATCTGATCGCGCCGGGGTTCTTCCACGGCCGGATGGCCGCGTCGGGCGCCGATCACGTCAGCGCGCCCATCGGCGCGCATGACGCGCTGGCCCGGCTGGTGCTGCGCCGTTTCGACGAGGCCCGGATCCACGCGGCCGCCGCCGTCCCCGTGGCCTGAGGGGCCGCGCGGGCTCCGCGCCGCCTACTTGGGGCCGCGCTGTCCGGACGCGGCCTGAGGCTTTACCGGGCGCGATCTAGGCTTCAGGTGAGCGGCGCAGCCGAAGGTGAGGACGGAGTCGGCCCATGCCGGAGAGAACCTCATACGAGCCGGGCACGCCGTGCTGGGTGGATCTGGGCACCCCGGACTTCGCGTCCTCCAAGGAGTTCTACGGCCGCCTGTTCGGATGGCACGCCCAGGAGCCGGTCGATCCGGTGACCGGTGGCTACACGATGATGACCCCCGGCCCCGGGGACGCCAGGCCGGTGGCCGCGCTGATGCCGCAGACGGTCGAGGGCCAGCCGGTGGCCTGGTGCACCTACGTGAGCGTCACCGACCTGGACGCGGTCACCGAGGCGGTGCGCCGGGCGGGCGGCCAGGTGCTCATGGAGCCGATGGACATCCTCGACCAGGGCCGGATCGCCATCTTCGCCGACGCGGTCGGTGCCGTGCTGGGCGCCTGGCAGCCGCAGGGGTTCCAGGGCGCGGGCGTGGTGAACGAGCCGGGCACCTACTGCTGGAGCGAGCTGGCGTGCCGCGACCCCGAGGCGGCCAAGGCGTTCTACGGGGCGGTGTTCGGCTGGGAGGGCGAGACCCGCTCCGACGGCGGCATCGCCTACACCGAGTGGCGCAATCCGGGCGGTCCGCCCGTCGGGGGGATGATCCCGATGGGCGAGGAGTGGCCGCGGGAGGTCCCGCCGCACTGGATGGTGTACTTCGCGGTGGCCGACTGCGATGCGGCGGCGGCGCTGGCCGGCGAGCTGGGCGGGACGGTGCACGTGCCGCCGACCGACCTGCCGATCGGCCGTTTCGCGGTGCTGAGCGACCCTCAGGGCGGGCCTTTCTCGGTCATCCACCTGACCGGCTGACGCATCAACATGCTCTGCACCGTTCCTAATCAGTGGTCAGGAGTGGGGCTTGGACCCGCTGCCCGGCACTGCGCGCATCCCGAACGGTTTTGGATGCACTGGTTCGCCCGCGTTCTTTGTGTGTCCCCTGTCCGGGGTGTGTTCCCTGTCCGGGCGCGTGCATCGTGTGCACGGTCCGTGACGGGGCGGCGGGTTTCGTCACGTCCCCGGAGACCACGGTCGGCCTGGACGGTCCGATGCCCAGCACCATCGCTCTGGTGGTGCGGGGGCGGTGTCGTCCGTCGCCGGATCGGGTGTCCGAGGGCGCGTCTGCCGATCGCGATGCTCGCGGCATCGTGTCGGGTCGTACGACGGCGGGGTGCAGCCATGGGCTTGTGCCAGTGCTGCGCGCCCCACCGGGAGGTGTAGGCCGGATCGACGGCCACGATCGCCAGGCCGAACTCGGCGGCCATCGACACCAGACGGGCCTTGAGCCTGCCGGCCGGGATGCCGGAGACGAGCTGCCGGAACCGCTTCCTGCGGCCGTGCTTCTCGCGGGTCTTCTCCTGCGCGAAGTCCAGGTCTTCGATCGCGATGGCGGCGACTCCGCACCGCTGGGCCCAATACAGAAGGCGGGTGAGGGCGTGCCGGAGCTGCGCGTCCCGATGACCGGCTGTACCCGACAGATCGTAGAAGAACCGGTGCGGGTCGCCGACCGGGTTGCCGTGCCGGTCGATTTGCCAGGCGGCGAAGTGGTCGGCGTTGGTGTCCACACCGATCATGCCCTGGGCGCGTGCGGCCTGAAGGGGGATCGTTTCGACCGCTGGCCGCTGCCAGGACGCGGTGAGGTACCAGCGCCCACGGGCCGCGTCGAGATGGATGCGGTAGGCGACGGCCCGGTTCGCGCAGACGCGGTCGCGCCACCCGGTCCCCCGGTGTTTGAAGGCGACGCGGCTGGTGAGGACATACCGGCCGTGCGCTGCGTTTGCCAGGTGCGCAAGCGGCGCGGGCAGCTTGATGGCGATCTGGCCATCGGGCGTGAGGCGGATCGTCTCGTTGCCGTACCGCTTGCCCGACTCGCCGTCAGCGGCGAGGAACCACCGCTCGGCCTCCCACCGCTGGCGCCACTCCGCCTCGGTGAGCTGTGCCTTTTCGAGGTGGTGGCGCTGGTTCAGCAGGCGTTTGCCGCCGCGCACCACATGCACGATCCCGGCCTGGTGGTCGGCTCGCTCCTGCTCCAGCCGGGCCTGGAGGGTGTGCAGGCGACGGGGCTTGTGGAACCACTCGTGCGCCGAGCGGTACCCGCCCGGCGCGCGCTTGGTACCGGGCTCCCCGATGGGCTGCGACAAACGGTGCCGCAGCATGCGGACACCTGCCTGAAGATTGTGGATGTGGGCGAGCTGGCATCGGCGGGCCAACGCCCACTGATCATGGGTGGCCTTGGTGATCGACCCGGCCCACCGCGACGACGACTCCGCCGTCAGATCCCGCTTCCGGACCGCCCACCTGTTGGTGCAGTGGCTGTTTCCGTCCGCACACCGCGCCTTGAGGTCACCAGAGGCCAGACGCCCCAGAAGCTCGCCTACGGCGTGGAGAACCTTCTCGTCCTCAGCGGTGAGCTCCTTGAGCCGGTCACGTATCGCCACACCAGACGGCCCGGGCACCACGAACGGCGCATCGAACGGCGCGTCGATCGTCCCAAGCGGCCTTCCGGGCTCAGCCATACCCGGCCGCCTCCAGAGCCGCCGCCTGCTCGACGGTGGGCAGCAGCTTCGCCTGCACCACAATCTTCACACCCACAACTTTAGCATTCTGCATCCAATTCATCACTCAAAGTCATGGCTGGGGTGGTTGCCATGTCGCAGGATGCGCTGGAGATCGCGCTGGTGCTGGTCATGGGGCTGGGGCTGATGGGCGTGGCGGTGCTGGAGTTCCGCCGCGGCGAATGACGCTCCCGCCGGACGGCGGAAGGCCCGCCGGGTCCGGCGGGCCTTCCTTCCGCACACCTTTGTGGGAGAGGACTCCGGGGGCCGCGCGGGCTTGCGCGGCCCTTTGCGGGCCTCAGACCGCGAAGTCCAGCAGCGGCCGCGCGTTGCTGGGGTGCCGCAGCTTGGACAGCGACTCCTTCTCCAGCTGGCGGATCCGCTCGCGGGTCAGCCCGAGCGCCCTGCCGATCTCGTCCAGGGTCCGGGGCGTGCCGTCGAACAGCCCGAACCGCATCGCCATGATCTTGGCCTCGCGCGGGGACAGGATGTCCAGGGTCCGGCGGAGCTGGTCGGCCATCAGCTGGCGGTCCACCAGCTCGGAGGCCTCCGGGCTGTCGGTGTCCTCGATCAGGTCGCCGATCCGGGTCTCGCCGTCCTCGCCGATGGTGGAGTCCAGGCTGATCGGCTGCCGGCTGGTGCGCAGCAGCTCGCGGACCTGCTCGGGGCTCTTGTCCAGCTCGGCGGCCAGCTCCTCGGGCGTGGGCTCGCGGCCCAGCCGCTGGTGCATGTCCCGTTCCACGCGGCTGAGCTTGCTCAGCATCTCCAGCACGTGGACGGGCAGCCGGATGGTGCGGGCCGAGTCGGCGAACCCGCGCTGGATCGCCTGCCGGATCCACCACATCGCGTAGGTGGAGAACTTGTAGCCCTTGGAGTAGTCGAACTTCTCAACCGCGCGGATCAGGCCCAGGTTGCCCTCCTGGACGACGTCCAGCAGCGACAGGCCGCGGTCGGAGTACTTCTTGGCGACCGAGACCACCAGCCGGAGGTTGGCCTCCAGCATGTGGGACTTGGCGCGGCGCCCGTCGGCTGCGACCCACTCCAGGTCGGCGCGCAGCTCGGGGGTGAGCTTCTCGTTCTCCAGCTTGTGCTCGGCGTACAGCCCGACCTCGATGCGCTTGGCGAGGTCGACCTCCTGCTCGGCGGTGAGCAGCTGGCGGCGGCCGATGGCCTTGAGGTAGGTGTGGACCGAGTCGCCCATGGTGGTGGACTGGTCGTCGAGGTCGGCGGCGGCCTCCTCGGCCTCCACCTCGGTCACCTCGAACGAGCCGTCCTCGGCCGGGGCGGCCTCTGTCTTGGCGGCGGGACGCCGCACGGTCTTGGCGGTGGACTTCGCAGGGGTCCTGCCGCCCGGCCGCGCGGCGGCCGGCTGGTCGGCGGCCTGTGCGGCGGGGCGCTTGCGCCCGGCGGCCCGCCCGGACGCGGGTGCGGGGGCGGCCTGCGGCTGGTCCGTCTTGGCGGTGGAGCGGTGGGCCGCCTCGTCCTCGCTGGCCAGCCTGATGCCGGCCTCGGAGAGCTCGCGCAGGATGGAACGGCCCTGCGACGGGCTGATCCCTGCGGCCTCGAAGGCCCGGCGCACCTCGGCGAGCGAGAGGCGCCCGCGGTCACGGCCACGCTCCAGGAGGGCGTCGAGCGCCGGGCTCGTGCCCTCCGTCGGCGGGGTCTCGGCGCTAATTGGCATGGCGGTTCGCGGCATGAGGACACCCCCTCCCTTCGGTGGTGTGGTGCGGCGCGGGTTTGTGTGCGGTGGTTTCGCGCGCACTATTCGGAACGCCGCGCGGCCGGGTACTGTTCCCAGTGGCCGGTATCAAGCGTCCCACAGCACTCCATGGAGTCGGTCATAGGACCCCAAGCTGGGGTATTCTCGGGCGGCCTGTGAAGTAATTCACGATGCTTCCGGCGGTGGCGGGGCGATCCGGCCGTACCGCCCGACCACCCGGGCGCGCAACTCGGGATCGTCGCGCGGGACCGGCTCGAGGAAGACCTCGTCCACCTCCGGGTGCGCCTCCCGCAGCTCGCGGTCCATCCGCACGCACGCCCGCTCCACGTCCCCGGCCGTCAGCGCGTCCCGGAAGTCCAGCCTGGCGCACACCAGCACCCGGTCGGTGCCGAAGGTCACCGTCACGATGTCGGCCACCCACTCGACCTCCTCGGCCGCCGCGAGCCGGCGCCGGATGTCGCGGACCAGCCGCGGATCGGCCTGCCGTCCCACCAGCAGGTTGAGGTTGATCCGCCCCAGGACCAGCGCGACGGCCGTCAGCAGCACCCCGATCAGGACCGAACCGGCCCCGTCCCACGCCGACGACCCGGTGAGCTGGTGCAGGCCCAGCCCGCAGAAGGCCAGCAGCAGCCCGAGGAGGGCGGCCGAGTCCTCAAGCAGCACGCTGATCGAGGTCGGCTCGTCGGTGCCGCGGATGTAGGCGAGCACCGGCAGGCCCTCCTCCCGGGCGGCGGCGCGGACCTGCCGCACCGCCTGCCGCCAGGAGACCGCCTCCAGCACGAACGAGATCGCCAGCACGATGTACCCGGCCAGCGGGTCGGCCTCGCCGTCGTGGTGGCCCAGCAGCGTCTCCACGCCCTGGTAGAACGCGAACAGCGCGCCCATCCCGAAGATCGCCACGGCGACCAGGAGCGTCCAGATGTAGCGCTCCTTGCCGTGCCCGAGCGGATGCCGCCGGTCCGCGGGTCGCCCGCTGCGGCGCAGCCCGACCCAGAGCAGCACCTCGTTGAAGGTGTCGGCGACCGAGTGCGCGGCCTCGGCCGCCATCGACGCCGATCCGGTGAGCACCGCCGCGATGATCTTGGCGACGGCGATCCCGAGGTTGGCGGCGAGCGCCAGCAGCACCGTCCGCGCGCTCTCCTGCTGCCCTTCAGCCATGGAAGCCCCCGGGGAACAAGCCTGCCACGTGCGCGGATCAGCGGGCGGGGCGGCGCAGGAGTTCCCGGTCGGGCTTGCCGGACGGCAGCAGCGGGATGGCCGTGACCAGCTCCAGCTCGCGCGGCGCCGCGTAGGACGGTAGCGTCTCGCGGACCCAGGCGCGCAG
Source organism: Actinomadura vinacea (assembly GCF_039532545.1). Taxonomy (NCBI): domain Bacteria; kingdom Bacillati; phylum Actinomycetota; class Actinomycetes; order Streptosporangiales; family Thermomonosporaceae; genus Actinomadura; species Actinomadura vinacea. The sequence goes on from NZ_BAAARW010000024.1 coordinate 88,575, forward strand.
CTCGTCCAGGCCCAGGGCGGTCCGGGCCTCCGGGACGACGACCGCCGTGACCCGCTCCCCCCATTCGGCGTCGGGCCGGCCGACCACCACCGCGTCCCGCACGCCCGGATGGCGGGACAGCGCGTCGGCCACCTCGCCCGCCACGACCTTCTCCCCGCCGGTGTTGATCACATCGTCGACCCGGCCGCGCACCCGCAGCCGCCCCTCGGCGTCGAAGGCGCCCAGGTCCGATGTGACGAACCACTCACCCTCGCGGACGGCGGCGGTCGTCTCGGGGCGCAGCCGGTAGCCGGAGAACAGCACCGGCCCGGCCAGGCGGATCCGGCCGTCCTCACCGACCGCGGCCCGCACGCCGTCCAGCGGCAGGCCGTCGTAGACGCAGCCGCCGCAGGTCTCGCTCATCCCGTAGGCGGTGAACACCCGCGCGCCGCGCCGCCCGGCCTCGGCCAGCAGGTCCGGGGGAGCGGCCGCGCCGCCCAGCACGATCGAGCGGAACTTGCCCAGGTCCACCCCCGCGTCCAGGAGCCGCCGGAGCTGCGTCGGGACGCACGCCAGGTGCGCGGCGTCCGCGTCGGCCACGGCGGTGGGGTCGAACCGCGGCTGGATCACCGGCTCGGTGCCGCCGACCAGCGCCCGCACCAGCACCTGGATGCCGGAGATGTGGCTGGTGGGCAGGCAGCACAGCCACCGTTCGCCGGGCTCGGCGCCGACCCGGGCCAGGGTCGCGGCGGCCGAGTGGCGCAGCGCCGCCGCCGGCAGCTCCACGATCTTGGGGGTGCCGGTGGAGCCGGAGGTGGCGATCAGCACCGCGGTGCCCTCGGTCACCGGGACGCCCCCGTGCCGGGCCCGGACGCCGTCGGCGGTCTCCACGGCGCCCGGCGCCAGGGCCTCCAGCACCCCCTCCAGCGCGGCGCCGGGCATGCCGGGGGCGAGGGGGCACAGGGCGGGACCGGTCCCGTCCAACGCGGCGGCGAGGGCCTCGAACAGCCGGGGACCTGGGGGCAGCACGTTCGCGTGCGGAGGCTGGGACATGACGGGGGACAGCGTAGACGACCCCGCTGAACGCGTTCGAATCCGGGAGGCGGTTGAATGGCCCCGGCGGCCGAATCGAATCGGATCCCCAACGGAGAGGAACGCCACGAGATGGTCTCGGAGTTGTTCGACAGCGGAGCCTGGAAGGAAGTCGAGGGCTTCGGCTTCACCGACATCACCTACCACAGGGCCGTCGACCAGGGCACGGTGCGCATCGCGTTCGACCGGCCCGAGGTCCGCAACGCGTTCCGGCCGCACACCGTCGACGAGCTCTACCGGGCCCTGGACCACGCGCGGATGTCCAGCGACGTCGGCTGCGTGCTGCTGACCGGCAACGGCCCCTCGCCCAGGGACGGCGGCTGGGCCTTCTGCTCGGGCGGCGACCAGCGCATCCGCGGCAAGGACGGCTACAAGTACGCCGAGGGCGAGACCTCCGACACCATCGACCCGGCCCGCGCGGGCCGGCTGCACATCCTGGAGGTGCAGCGGCTCATCCGGTTCATGGGCAAGCCGGTGATCTGCGTGGTGCCCGGCTGGGCCGCCGGGGGCGGGCACAGCCTGCACGTGGTGTGCGACCTGACGCTGGCCAGCCGCGAGCACGCCCGCTTCAAGCAGACCGACGCCGACGTGGCCAGCTTCGACGGCGGCTTCGGCTCGGCCTACCTGGCCCGCCAGGTCGGCCAGAAGTTCGCCCGCGAGATCTTCTTCCTGGGCGACGACTACGACGCCGAGGCCGCGCACCGGATGGGCATGGTCAACGCGGTCGTCCCGCACGCCGAGCTGGAGCGCACCGCGCTGGAGTGGGCCCGCAAGATCAACGGCAAGAGCCCCACGGCCCAGCGGATGCTCAAGTTCGCCTTCAACGCCGTCGACGACGGCCTGGTCGGGCAGCAGGTGTTCGCCGGCGAGGCCACCCGGCTCGCCTACGGCACCGACGAGGCCGCCGAGGGCCGGGATTCGTTCCTTGAGAAGCGCGACCCTGATTGGTCGCGTTTCCCCTGGTATTACTAACCGGGTACCACTCATTGTTCGAGTCACTGTTCCAGGCGGGACGGCAGGGGGTCAGCGGGTGCGGGTCTACTCCATCCCGATGCGGACGCGGTTCCGGGGCATCACGCAGCGGGAGGGCGTGCTGCTCCACGGCCCGGCCGGGTGGGGGGAGTTCTCCCCGTTCGCCGAGTACGGCCCGGCCGAGTGCGCCCGCTGGCTCGCCGCCGCCCGGGAGGCCGCCTTCGACGGGTGGCCGGCGCCGCTGCGCGACCGGATCCCGGTGAACGTGACCGTCCCGGCGGTCGGCCCGGACCAGGCGCACGCGCTGACCGCCGCGTCCGGGTGCCGCACCGCCAAGGTCAAGGTCGCCGAGCGCGGCCAGGACGAGGCCGACGACCTGGCCCGGGTCGAGGCGGTGCGCGCCGCGCTCGGCCCCGCCGGCAAGGTCCGCGTCGACGTCAACGGCGGCTGGGACGTCGACACCGCGGCCCGGATGATCCGCGCCCTGGACCGGTTCGACCTGGAGTACGTCGAGCAGCCCTGCGCGACGCTGGAGGAACTGGCCCGGGTGCGGCTGCGGGTGGACGTCCCGGTCGCCGCCGACGAGTCGATCCGCCGCGCCGAGGACCCCCTCAAGGTGCGCGCGGCCGGGGCCGCCGACATCGCGGTGCTGAAGGTGCAGCCGCTGGGCGGGGTGCGCGCCGCGCTGCGGGTCGCCGAGTCCTGCGGGCTGCCGGTGGTGGTGTCGAGCGCCGTGGAGACCTCGGTCGGCCTGGCCGCCGGGCTGGCCCTGGCCGCCGCGCTGCCCGAGCTGCCGTTCGCCTGCGGGCTGGCCACGCTGTCGCTGCTGGAGGACGACGTCGTCCGCGACCCGCTGCGTCCCGAGGACGGCGCGATCCCGGTGCGCCGGCCCGAGGTCGACCAGGACGCGCTGCGCCGCGTGGAGCCCGGTCCGGACACGGCCGCGGGCTGGCGCCGCAGGACCGCCGGCGCCGCCGAGGCCCTGGACGGCGTCCCGGCCGGAAGCGGCCGATGAACCCCGCCACCGCGCTGGCCACCGTGCTGGTCGACGAGCTGCTGCGCTGCGGCATGACCGAGGTGGTGCTGGCCCCCGGCTCCCGCTCGGCGCCGCTGGCCCTGGCGCTGCACGCCGCCGAGCAGTCCGGACGGGTCCGGATGCACGTGCGGATCGACGAGCGGTCGGCCTCGTTCCTGGCCCTGGGCATGGCCAAGCGGTCCGGCCGCCCGGTCGCGCTGGTGTGCACCTCCGGCACCGCGGCCGCCAACTTCCACCCGGCCGTGATCGAGGCGCACGAGTCCGGTGTGCCGCTGATCCTGCTCACCGCCGACCGGCCGCCCGAACTGCGCGAAACCGGCGCCAACCAGACCATCGACCAGGTCAAGCTGTACGGGACGGCGGTCCGCTGGAGCTGCGAGATCGGGGTGCCGGAGAACCGGCCCGGCATGGTCGCCTACTGGCGGTCGCTGATCAGCCGGACGTGGGGGCTGGCGCAGGCGCCCGAGCCCGGCCCGGTGCACCTGAACGCCGCCTTCCGCGAACCGCTGGTGCCCGACGGCGACGAGACCTGGTGCGAGCCGCTGGACGGCGACGCCACCGGCGCCTGGACCAAGATCCGCGCGGCGACGCCGGGGTCGGTGCTGCACGTCCCGCCGACGCGGCGCGGCGTGCTGGTCGTCGGCGACGGCGCCAGCAACGTCAAGCGGTACGTGGCCGCCGCCTCGATGGCGGGCTGGCCGGTGCTGGCCGAGCCCAACGGCAACGCCCGCTACGGCGACCACGCCCTCTCGTCCCACCACTTCCTGCTGGGCGTCCCGGAGTTCGTCGAGCGGCACCGTCCAGAGGTGGTGGTGACCCTGGGCAAGCCCGGCCTGTCCCGGCCGCTGCTGTCGCTTCTCAGGCGCGCGGAGGAGCACATCGTGCTGTCCCCGGCCCTGGCCCGCTGGCCGGACCCGGTCCGCTCGGCCACCCAGGTCGCCCAGGACGTGGAGATCCCCGTGGTGTCCGGCGACGACGCCTGGCTGAAGTCCTGGCGCGCCGCCGACCTGGCCGCCGCCGCGGCCGTCGACCGGGTGCTGGACGCCGTCCCCGAGGTCACCGAGCCGCGGCTGGCCCGCGACCTGGTCGCCGGGCTGCCCGGCGGGTCGCTGCTGTTCTCCGCGGCCAGCATGCCGATCCGCGACCTGGACCAGGTGATGCGGCCGCGGCGCGGCATCCGGATCATGGCCAGCCGCGGCGCCAGCGGCATCGACGGGCTGGTCTCCACCGCGATCGGCGCCGCCCTGGCGCACAGCGGCCGCTCCTACGCCCTGCTGGGCGACCTGGCGTTCCTGCACGACCAGAACGGGCTGATCATCGGTCCCGGCGACCGCCGCCCCGACCTGGCCCTGGTGGTGGTCAACAACCGGGGCGGCGGGATCTTCTCGCTGCTGCCGCAGGCGGCGCTGCGGGACCCGTTCGAGCGCGTCTTCGGCACCCCCCACCAGGTCGACCTGGCCGCGGTCGCGGCGGCGCACGGCGTCCCGCACCGCGTGCTGGACGCGGCCGCCGACCTGCCCAAGGCGATCGCGGGGGAGGGGCTGCGGATCATCGAGGCGCGCACCGACCGGGAGGCCAACGCGGCCCTGCACGCCGACCTGCGCAACGCCGCCCACCATGCGGTCCGCGAGTTCCTCTCCGCCTGACCGCCTGGATGGCCGCGCCCCCGGGCCGGAAGGCCACCGAGCCGGGCGAAACGCGTTCGTGAACGAATGAGAAAAGTCGAACTCAGACCTTAACGTACAATGTAAAGGCGTGTGCCGGTGTGACCGCCCTCACAGCACCGCCTGCACTGATTGACAGCTTCAAAAGCACCCGCTGTAATGGGCGGCGGTGTTTCGCGTGGCGCTGCCGGTTTCTCGGGGCGATCAGGCCGACACCCTGACCGCAAGGGGATGATGTCGTGGACATTAACGTCACGGACCGCGCCTGATCACAGCGCTCGCGCGTCGTCCCCACGCGTGGCGGTGTCACACACCGCACTTCTTCTGAGTTCTCCGCCAGGCCTGCGGGCCTGCGCTGATCCCCGCCGCTCGACGTGGGCCGCCGTGCGCTTTCTCGCCCTTTTTCACTCATGCAAGGAGAGCGGCAGAGCATGCCCTTTGATTTCAACAAGCAGATCATCCAGGAGTTCCGCGCCAACGGCGGAAAGGTCGGCGGCCCCTTCGAAGGGGCCGTCCTGGCGCTGCTGACCACGACGGGCGCCCGGACGGGGGCGCGCCGCACCTCCCCGGTCGGCTTCGTCCTCGAGGACGGGCTGTACCTGGTGGTCGCCTCGGCCGGGGGAGCCCCGCGGCATCCCGGCTGGTACCACAACCTGGTGGCCGAGCCCCGGGCCACCCTGGAGATCGGGGACGGCGAGCGGATCCGCACGATCACCGTGCTGGCCGTGCCCGCCGAGGGGGACGAGCGCGATCGGCTGTTCGCCCGCGTCCTGGAGGAGGCGTCCGGCTACGCCGGCTACCAGGAGCGGACGTCGCGGACGCTGCCGGTGGTCGTGCTGCACCCGGTGGACCCGTCGGCGCAAGGCTCGCGGTTGCGGGCGGCCGGAGACGAGCTGGTCGAGTTGCACAACGCCTTCCGGCACGAGCTCGCCTCGATCAGGTCCGCCCTCGGCGGGGAGGCGGTGCCCGCGGTAGGGCTCCGCGAGCACTGCCTGTGGTTCTGCGAGTCGTTGGAGCGGCACCACACCGGTGAAGACCTGGTGATGTTCCAGGTGTTGCTGGACCGCTTCCCCGAACTGGCTCCGGTGCTGGAGTCGCTGCGCGCCGAGCACGCCAAGGTGGCCGGACTCCGGGAGGAACTCGCGGGCCTGCTCGGCGAGGCCGGATCCGCCGATCCCGCCAGGGTCCGTGCGGAGGTGGATCGGCTCGGCGATGTGCTGGAATCCCACCTGGACCGGGAGGAGGCGGAACTCGTCCCGCTCTTGAACACGCTCGCCGAGGTCCCCTGGCCGAAGATGACCTGAACCCGACCCGCCGATTCGGGCGCCTCATTCCGTCGGAGGCGATGCGGTCCTCGGCAGATGCTGCTCCGCGCTGCTGAGGACCGCCCCTTCGGGCTCCTGGAGATAACCGTGCAGGAACGCGCGGACGCCGGAGGTGACGGTCCGGCCGATCTCCTCGTCCGTGAGGACGTCGCCCGGGTAGGACGGATCGCCGACCGAGATCAGCAGCAGGAGGTGGACGGCGGCCCGGTCCGGGTCCTCGGCGTGCAGCAGCCCCTGCTCGGTCCACCGCCGCAGATGCCCGGCGAGTTCACGGCGGACCCGTAGCGGTCCGGTCTCCTGCCAGGCGTCGATCGCGGCTCGCGGGACGTGGACGGCCTCGGCGTTGACCTGCCGGACCAGCGCGAAGTGCTCGGACTGCCCGGCCACGGCCGGCGCGGTGATGGCGTGGCCGAACTCGATGAGGTCGGCCTCCAGGTCGGTGACCTTCCGCAGGTGGCGGTCGATGATGGCGATCTGCGCGTCGGCGGCCCGGGTGGCGCTCTCCTGGATGACGGTCTGGAACAGGTCGGCCTTGTCGGCGAAGTGGTTGTAGATGGTGCGTGTCGACACCTCCGCCGTGCGGGCGATCACGTCGATGCTCGCGCGGGTGTAGCCGTCGCGGGCGAAAACCGTCAGGGCGCCGGCCAGGATCGCTCTGCGCTTGTCTTCCCTGGTCATCTGCTGTCTCTCCGATGTATTTGCATTGAGCGTTTTACTTATTGCCATGCACGTTGTACTTTACCTCAGGTTCCACGGAGACATGAGGAGACGACAATGATCAGGATTGCCATCGTCATCGGCAGTACCCGCCCCCGCCGCCGGACCGCCGTCGCGGCCGGCTGGGTGGCCGGGATCGCCTCCCGCCACCCGGCCGTCGCGGCCGGTGAGGCGGCCTTCGAGGTCGTCGATCTGGCCGAGTACGCCCTGTCGGTGCTGGACGAGCACAAGCCGGCCCTGTTCGGCGAGTACCGCCACCCCCACACCAACCGCTGGGCCGAGACCATCGCCTCCTTCGACGGCTTCGTGTTCGTCACCCCGGAGTACAACCATTCCGCCCCGGCCGCGCTGAAGAACGCGATCGACTTCCTGTTCGGCGAGTGGAACAACAAGGCGGCCGGTTTCGTCAGCCACGGCGTGCACGGGGGCGTGCGCGCCGTCGAACACCTGCGCCAGGTCATGACCGAGGTCCAGGTGGCCAACGTGCGCACCCAGGTTGCGCTGTCGGCGTTCGCGGACTTCGAGACCACCGACCCGGCCGAGCCCGGCGTGATCGTCCCGGGCGCCTACCAGGAGCCCGCCCTGGTCGAGCTGCTGGACGAGGTCATCGCCTGGTCCAAGGCGCTGAAGCCCCTGCGCGAGAAGGCGGCGGCCTGATCACCAGCTGATGTCCGTGCACGGCGGGCTGTCCGTGGCCGATGGAGACGGCCCGGCGCTAGTCCCAGGCCGTGGCCCCCCAGGTCACGGTCCCGGCCTGGAGCGAAGACGGTACGCCGCGCAGCCACTCGGCGGGGTACGGCTGGATGTCGCCCCTGCAGAAGCAGAACTGGCGTCCTGGGGTCAGCCGTGCCAGGTGGATGTCCGGGAATTTCTCCCCATTGGCCGCCTGGACGGCGATGCGGCCGGTGACGCGACCGGCAGATGATCAACGCGGTCGTCACACGCCGTCGCTGTGCAAGACCGGAGCGGTTCAGTCGTGGCGGAGCACGGCATGGGCGGCGATGAGGCGTTGGGCTTCATCGCGGTCGGAGTGGTCGCCCGATACGTCGTCGGCCCACTGGAGTAGCCGGTGCAGGTGGGCGTCGGCTGTGGCCGTGACGATGCGGGGGCTGCCGAGGGCGACTTCGCCGCTGGTCCCGTCGATGGTGACGAGGGTGCCTTCGCCGATGGTGCGTCCACGGGCACTCACCGAGGCGCCGGCGACGTCGACGGCGAGGTCGGCGATCCCCACGACAGCGGGTTTGCCCATCGCGCGTGCGACGACCGCGGCGTGGCTGGCCGGCCCGCCACGGGCGGTGACGATGCCGGTGGCGGCGGCCAGGCCGCGCATGTCGTGCGGGGAGGTCTCTGGACGTACCAAGATGACCGGGCCGTCCATGGCCATGCGCGCTGCCGCGTCGGCCGTGGTCGCCACTTTGCCGACCGCGACACCGGGACAGGCGCCCAGCCCGCGGGCCAGGATGTCGGTCTTCTCGGTCGTCGCCATTCGGGGTGTGCGGACGTGTTGGAGGTGCCGCGGTGAGACTCTGAGCAGCGCTTCGTGATGTCCGATCACGCGCTCGTCGGCGAGGTCGGTCGCCACGCGGACGGCGGCACCTCCGACGAACCGGCCGGGCCGGACCTGCAGTATCCACAGCTCGCCGGTCTGGAAGGTGAACTCGACGTAGCACGCGTCGCGGTAGTGCCCCTCGATCCGGCTCAGGGCATCGAGGAGGCCGGTCCACACGGCAGGCTCTCGGTCGGCGAGTTCGCGCAGGGGCCGGGTCAGCGCTCTGCCCGAGACGACGTCTTCGCCTTGGTGTCCGAACAGGACTTCGCCGAACGGGACGTTCTCACCGGTGTTGGGGTCGCGGCTGAATGCGACTCCGGTGCCGCTGTGGTCATCGCGGTTCCCGAACACCATCGCCTGCACGATCGCGGCCGTGCCGAGGTCGTGCGGGACGTCGTGCAGTTCGCGGTAGGTCCGTGCGCGCGGTGTGTCCCATGACGAGAGCACGGTCTTGACCGCCAGCTCCAACTGCTGGGTCGCGTCGTCCGGCAACGGCCGACCGCATCGCTGCCGGATGAGGTTCTCGACCGCTTCGATCCCGCGGGTGAGGTGGGCTTCCTCATCGCCGGCTCCTCGCCCAGGGGCTCTGCCGAGGACGGCTCCCGCGCCGTCCGCGTCCAGGCCTGTGATCGCAGAGGCGAAACTGGACAAGAACCGCAGCCGCGAATTCAGCGCGAATCGCGAGTCGCCCGTCTCCGCCGCCAGCCCGGCTGTGGCTCCGGTCGTGAGGCCGAGGTTGAGGACCGTGTTCATCATGCCGGGCATCGAGACGCCGGCCCCCGAGCGGACGGACACCGCCAACGGCACCCGCGATCCCCCGAAGTGGCGTCCGGTGGAGGCTTCGAGGTCGGTGACGGCCGTCGCGAGCTCGTCGTCGAGGCCGTCCGGAAGCCGCCCCTCGCGCAGGAACTCCCGACATGCCTCCGTGGTAACGACGAACCCGGCGGGCACCCGCAGCCCGAGACGGTGAAGGACCACGAGCCCGTGCGCCTTGCCGCCCAGCGTCTCCGCTGTCTCCTCGACCTGCGCGGAGAGCGGGCGAATCCATCTCATCGGGGGATCCCGAGTGTGGCGAGCAGGTCTTCGTGGAGCTCGAACCACACGGCGTGGTACGACGCGGTGTTGTCGGCCAAGTACTCCAACTCGCCCGAGGCGGTGCGATCGAGGGCTTCGGTGAGGCGGGCCCGGTAGCGGCCGAATCGAGGCAATGCCGCGGACAGTTCGGCGCAGACGACGGCGGCACGCCGGTCGAACTCGGCGAACCGGTGGAGGACGCGGGCGTCGTAGGACCGATCGCTGTGGTCGTTGGCGGTCATGACACCGTCGCCGGACCGGAGTTGCCATGCCGTGCAGAGGTCGAGAAGTTCCGGGTTGAGCACGAGAAAGACGTCGTACGCCGCCGTCACGGCGGTGCGGGCACCGGCTGATTCCAGCTCGCCGGTGATCCGCTCGGCATCGAGGGCACGGCCGGTATCCGTCAGGCCCCACCCGCCGAAGTCGCCGGCCATGTGCGTGACGAGTCCGGCGACCGCGAGATCGATCAGCTCGGACTCGACGTCGGACTCACCGAGACCCGTGGCCGCGGCCACGCGGGCGAGGCCGGCGTGGCCGCCGCAGCGCAGGGCGTGGAGTACCAGCAGGTCGGTGTCGGTCGCGGGATGCCCGGGCCGGGTCATGTCCTGGTTCCCCGCGGCCGTGCGCCCTTCGAAGCGTCGGCGATCGATGCCGCATAGGGGGCGCCTCGCCCGCGGGCGCGGGCGACGATCATGCCGTCCTGGACGCGCACGGCGGCCTCCGCCTCGTCGTCGGGGCCGGTCAGGCCGATCGCCGACGCCGTCAGCGCTTGATCATCGAGAACCAGCCGGACGCGGTGCCAGACCTCGGGAGCGAACACCCGCCGCAGGCAGGCGGTGAGGTCGGAGATTCTGAGCCGTACGAGGCGGCCGGTCTCGGCGGGATCATTCGTGACGACGACCACCGTCACCTGCTCGCCGGGCCGAGCGCAACGGGCGGCTTCCTCGGCGGCGGCAAGACGGCCGGTCCCCAGCACCGCGATCAGGCCGTCGGCTCCGAGGTCGACCCGATCCCCGCCGATCTGATCCGTGAGTCCCGTCGGCGGATCCCAAGTGTCCCGACACGGTTGCGCCTTGGCGACGTAGGGCAGGTGCGGCGGCGCCCAGGTGTCGGCGAGGTCGATCCCGGCCAGATGCTCACACGCACGCGCCAGGTCGAAAGGGTCACCGAATCCCGGTGCGGTCTCAGCGAGGTGACCCGAACCGTCCAGGAGCGTGAGCACCAGCTCGGCCAGCCGTACGCGCCGCACCGGCACCGCATGTACCGGTTCGCACGACTCCAGCGCGATGGCGAGCAGCAACGCCTCCAGCCGGGCGGCCTGCGCCAGCACCGTGCGCCCGTGCTCGTCATCGAGGACGCCGACCAGCGAGCGCAGTTGCAGGCGCCCTCCCGAAGCCGTGTCGTCGACCAAGGGCAGCCGTTCGAGCCAGGCCCGGGCGAACACGCCCAGCGCGTCGGCGAGCGGCATCGGCGACGTCGGAGGCCCGCCGCCGGTGGTGTCGCCGACCATGTCGATCAGCACCGCCAGATACAGCGCGCGCTTGCTCGGGAAATTCGAGTACACCGCCCCGCGGGTCAGCTCGGCCCGCTCGGCGATCCGATCGACCTTGGCCGAGGCGTAGCCGCGCTCGGTGAACTCCTCCCTCGCCGCGGCCAGCACGGACGTCCGAGTGCGTTCTTGCTGCTGCACCCGAGTCAGCCGGACCATCACAGCTCCTTCCCTAGAACCCGAGACATTAGGATACGCACAAAATCCAGATGTTAGGAACATCTGGAATGAACACCTGGATGGCGAGACGAGGGATGGTGACGGTGAGCGACAGGTCCGCCGGCGGATCGCGCTGTCGGGCCAGCACACCAGCGTGGACGAGGAGCTGACCGGGCTGGCGAACCTGGTCATGATCGGCAGGCTCCTCGCCTAGCGGGACGTGCTGGGTTGTTTGGCGGGCTGGAACAGTTCGATCAGGTTGCCGGCAGGGTCGGCCAGCAGGATCTGGCGCCCGCCGGGGCCGGTGACCAGGTCGCTGCGGAACGGCAGGCCCGCGGCCTGCAGGCGGGCGATCTCGGCGTCCAGGTCGTCGACGGTCAGGTGGATGCGGTTGCGGCCCGGGTGGACGGCGTCGGCGGGTGTGGCGCGGGCGCCGGAACTGGTGGGCCCGGACAGCAGCAGCCGCAGCGGCCCGCGTACCACGTCGGCGAAGGCGGGTGCTGCGCTGCTGTTGAGGGTGAAGCCGAGGTGGGCGGTGTAGAAGTCGATCGCTGCTTGGACGTCGTCCACGAGGTAGCGGACGCTGGCGTATTGGCCGGGTGCCGTCATGGGTGAGCCTCCGGTGTCTGGGCGAGGACGGGCAGCAGGTAGCGGATGCGTGTGTCGATGTCGGCGGCCGCGCGGGCGAATGCGGAGCAGTCGGTGTGCTGGGGGTGGCCCGTCGTGGCCGGGTCGGGGATGCTCCAGTGGATCCGTCGGGAGCGGCCGCCGAATTCCGGGCAGACTTCGCGGGCCTTGTCGCACAGGGTGATCACGTGATCGAATCGGCGGCCGCGCAAGGTGTCCAGATGGCGGGGCCGCTGGTCGGTGATGTCGATGCCGTACTGCTCGCGCAGTACCTGTATCGCGTGCGGGTGCAGGCTGGGTTTGGGGCGGCTGCCGGCGCTGGTCACGCTCACGCGGCCGACGGTGTGGTGGCGCAGCAGGGCTTCGGCGATCGGTGAGCGGGCGCTGTTGCCCGTGCAGACGAACAGAACCGCCAGGCGGGGCCATCGCTGCCGGGCGTCCGGTGGTGCGGTGACGGAGCGCAGGGCCGGATGCAGGGCGGCTCCGGTGGCGGCGAGGGCCTGCGCGCAGTGGTCCAGGTCCAGCCGGTAGTAGCTGTCGCGGCCGTCGAAGCTGCTGCGTGTGGCGGTGACCAGGCCGCCCTTGCGCAGCAGCCGCAGGTGGTAGGACACCAGGTTCTGCGGTGCTTGCACCAGTGCCATGAGCTCGCGGACGCGCAGGTCGCCGACGGCGAGTTCGGTCAACAGCCGCCAGCGCAGCGGGTGGCCGGCCAGGCGCACGAACGCCGGGGTGGCTTGACTCGATGACGCCATATCTCGGACGATACATCAAACCGATTTGATGGATATGGCGGCGAGGGAGGTGCATGGTGGCGTCCGGTCCGCAGCGCCGCGACGTGCCCGAAGCGGCTCCTCCGTCGCCCGATGGCGGCCGTCTCGCGCGCCGGTTGGGCACCGGGGACGCCGTGGTGATCGGACTGGGGTCGATGATCGGGGCGGGTGTGTTCGCCGCGTTCGGCCCCGCCGCCCGTGCCGCGGGCACGGGCCTGCTGATCGGGCTGCTGATCGCCGCGGTGATCGCCTACTGCAACGCGGTCGCCTCAGCCCAGCTCGCGGCGGCCTACCCGACCTCCGGCGGCACCTACGTCTACGGCCGTGAGCGCCTCGGGGACTGGTGGGGGTTCACGGCGGGGTGGGGCTTCGTGGTGGGCAAGACCGCCTCGTGCGCCGCCATGGCGCTCACGTTCGCCTCCTACGCGGTGCCCGGTCCCTGGTGGACGCAACGCGCCGCCGCGATCGCGGGCGTGCTGGCGCTGGCCGCGCTCAACTACCGCGGCGTGACCAAGACCGCCCTGCTCACCCGGGTGCTCGTCGCCACCAGCCTGACCGCCTTGGCCGTCGTGGTCGTGGGCATCGCGGCCGGCGGCCACGCCGGCACCGCGCACCTGGGCGGCTGGTCGGCCGCGGGTGCCGGCGGCGCCTACGGCATCCTGCAGGCGGCGGGGCTGCTGTTCTTCGCCTTTGCCGGCTATGCCCGCGTCGCCACCATGGGGGAGGAGGTCCGCGACCCGCGCCGCACCATTCCCCGCGCGATCCCGATCGCGCTGCTGGTCACCGTGGCCGTCTACCTGGTGGTCGGGGTCGCGGCGCTGCTGGCCGCCGGGCCGCACCGGCTCGCGGCCTCGACCGCGCCACTGACCACCGCGGTCGAGGCGGCGGGCGCCGCCGGTCTGGCCCCGGTGGTGCGGGTGGGCGGCGCGCTGGCGGCGCTGGGCGCGCTGCTGGCGCTGATCGCCGGCATCGGCCGCACCGGTCTGGCCATGGCCCGCAGGCGCGACCTGCCCGGGTGGCTCGCCGCCGTCCACCCCCGCCACCGGGTCCCGCACCGCGCCGAGATCGCCTTGGCGGTCGTGGTCTGCGCCCTGGTGGCCACCGTCGACCTGCGCGGTGTGATCGGCTTCTCCTCCTTCGGCGTCCTGGTCTACTACGCCATCGCCAATGCCTCGGCGTTCACCCAGCCCGCCTCCGACCGCCGCTGGCCGCGCGGGCTCAACCTGCTCGGCGCGGCCGGGTGCCTGGCCCTGGTCGCCACCCTGCCGTGGCAATCCGTCCTCACCGGCGCGATCATGTTCGCCCTGGGGCTGGCCGGTCGGTGGCTGATCCTGCGGCGACGCGCGGCCGGCGGGACGAAGCCAGGCAACACGGGTTAGGGCGTGTTCAGGTGACGAGGGCTCGGAGCAGGTCGCGCAGGGATGTCTGCTGCGTCCGGCTGAGGGCGGCCAGCGGCGAGTAGGCGTCCAGCCGTTCCAGGACATCGGCCCTGCGGCGTTCACCCGCGGGCGTGAGCACGATCTGCTTGGCGCGCCGGTCGGTTGGGTGAGGTCGCCGTTCGACCAGGCCCTGCTGTTCCAGCCGGTCGAGGACGAACGTGGCGTTGGAGGCCTCGCAGGCCATCCTGTTGGCCAGTTCCCGTGCGGTGATCGGATCCGAGAGCTCTCGCAGCGCCACCACCTGGGTGGGGGTCAGGCCGAGTTCGTCGGCGACACGGCGCACGTGGGCGTCCAGCTTCTGGACGAACCGGTGGGCCAGGTTGCACACCTCCCGGTCGATCTGCCCCGCCATCGCCGGGTCCGCCACCGTATCGGGCCGTTCAGCCATGCCTTGAGTGTAGCGGGGCTGCTTCGAGTCATGATAGTTATGACTCGCATCATTTGAACTCGAAGTATATGGAGGGGCGGCATGCCGCTTCTGGTCTTCTCGCTCATGCTCGTGGTCTTCGGCCTGACCACCGGGGAGTTCGTCATCGCGGGGATCCTGCCGGACGTGGCGCGCGATCTGTCGGTGTCGATCCCGTCGGCGGGACTGCTGGTCAGCGCGTACGCCCTCGGCATGATCGTCGGAGGGCCGCTGATCACGACACTGACCGCGCGGCTGCCCCGCCGCCCGCTCATCGCCGGGCTCGTCGTCACCTCCATCGCCGGGAACGGCGCGTCGGCCCTCGCCCCCACCTACCCGATCCTGCTGGCCGCGCGCTTCGCCGCAGGTCTGGTGGTGGCCACCTTCTTCGCCGTGGCGATCGCCACCGCCGTCTCCACCGCCCCTCCGGGCAGGCAGGCCTCCACAGTGGCGAGGCTGACGCTCGGGATGAACCTGGGGATGATCGCCGGGACTCCGCTGGGCACCGTCATCGGCCAGAACCTCGGCTGGCGGGCGACCTTCGCCGCGATCGCCGCGTTCAGCGCCGCCGCCCTGGTGCCGGTGCTGCGGTCCGTCCCCGACCGGCCCGCACCGAGCGTCGGCTCGCTGCTCGGCGAACTGCGCGTGTTCACACGCCGGGACGTCGTGCTCGCCATCGTCCTGACCGCGGCGGGGAACCTGGGGGTCGTCACCGCCTTCAGCTTCCTGGCCCCGTTGGCCGTCGACGTCAGCGGGTTCTCCGCCGGGGCGGTGCCGGTGCTGCTGCTGGTATACGGAGCCGGCGCCGTGATCGGCAACTTCTTGGGCGGCTGGTTGGCCGACAAGGCACTCATGCCCTCGCTCGCCGGTCTGCTGGCCGTGCTGGCAGGCGTGCTCGCGATGGGCTGGCCGGCGAGCGGCCACCAGGCACCCGCCGGCGTGCTGTGGTTCGTGCTCGGCGTCCTGGCGTTCGCGGTCATTCCGGGCATGCAGACCCGGGTGATGACCACCGCCCAGGCCGCCCCCACCCTGGCCGTCGCCGTCAACGCCTCCGGCTTCCAGCTCGCCGCCGCGTTCGCCGGGTGGCTCGGCGGACGGCTCATCGACGGTCCGGGGCCGCGTTCGATCTACCCGGTCGCCGCCGTCCTCACCGTCGCGGGCCTGCTCATCGCGCTCTACTCGCTGCGGCGCGACCGCCGTCCCGCCGCCACGCCCGCCCCCAAGGAACCGGCCGCCCACCACTGACGACCACGCAAGGAGACAGATCACCCATGGGTATGACGGATCGACCGTTGAGCGGCAAGGCCGCCCTGGTCACCGGTGGTTCGCGAGGCATCGGCGCGGCGACCGCCCACGCGCTGGCGTCGGACGGCGCCGCGGTGGCGATCAGCTACAGCGAATCCGCAGGAAGAGCCGGCGAAGTGGTGAGCGCGCTCGAAGGCATGGGCGGGCGCGCCGTCGCCCTCCGAGCCGACCAGGGCGACCCGCGCCAGGTCGCCGAACTGGTGAATCGCGTGGCCGCCGAATTCGGACGGCTCGACATTTTGATCAACAACGCCGCGGTGTTCGCCACCGGCCAGGTCGACGACGCCGAGGCCGACCCGGCCACGCTCGACCGGCAACTGGCCGTCAACCTCGGCGGTGTCACCGCCGCCATCCGAGCCGCCGCCCTCGTCCTGCAGGACGGCGGACGCATCATCAGTGTCGGTTCCATGCAGGCCACTCGCACTGGATACCCGGGCGTGGCCGATTACGTCGCCACCAAAGCCGGCATCGTCGGCTACAGCAAAGGCGCCGCCCGCGACCTGGGGCCTCGCGGCATCACCGTCAACGTCGTCCAACCCGGTTCGGTGGCCACCGACATGAATCCGGCAAACGGTGCCTTCGCGGACGTCCAGCGCGCCGCCAACGCGATGGGGCGCTTCGGCACCCCGGAGGAGATCGCGGCGGGCATCGCCTTCCTGGCCGGTCCGAACGCCTCCTTCATCACAGGCGCCGTCCTCGACATCGACGGCGGCTACCTGTCGTGATCTCGGAGGGTGGGGGGTCTTGACGATCCCGCGCTCGAGAGGGTGTCACCAGGGCCGTCAAGGATCGCCACACCAGGGGCGAAATAGGCATGAGCGCTGGTCAGGTCGGCCGTCGGCCTCGGATGAGGCGCGGTTATCCGGTACCTGGCCGCACCGTCCGCCCCTGGCTCGCTGCAAAGAACGCCTCCGCAGGTCAGGCCTACTGGGACCCGAACGGTGCGGATGCTTGAAACTTACAGCGTAAAGGTAGGGGGCTTCGTGAATTTATTCGCGAAGCCCCCTACCACGAACCTCAATTGAGAAGACGGCCCCGGAGTGATTCGGTGTCCTCGGGGGACCAGCCATGGTCGGCCAGCCACGTCAGGGTGCCGCCGTGCTCCTCGTCCACCTTGGCCAGGAACTTCTCCATGCTCACCGGGCGTGGGACGTGGCTGTCGGCGGGACGGGAGTCCAGGTCGGCCGCGTAGGTGTCGCTGGCGCGCAGCCGGGTCAGGATCGCCTCGATGCGTTCGCCGCTCTGGGCGTAGTCGGCGACGATCGCCTCCCGGGTCACGCCGGCGATCTCCAGCGCCATCGCGCAGACCACGCCCGTGCGGTCCTTGCCCGCCGCGCAGTGCACCAGGGCCGCGCCGTCGGAACGGGTCATCACGCGCAGCGCCGCGACGATGGAGTCGGCGCGGTCGCGGATGTAGCCGAGGTAGTGGCCGATCGAGCGGTCGCTCTCGGCGGCGTCTTCGTTGCGGTTCTGCCAAGGCAGTACCTTGTCGATGTCGACTTCGCCGTTGCCGGACGCGGGGGTGTCGGCGGCCACGTCCGTGTGCCGGCCGCCCTCGGGGAACAGCGACAGGTGGTGCACGGTGATCGAGGGGGTCCGGGTCAGCGGGCCGGGGCCTTCCAGGCGTACCTCGGCGGTGCTGCGCAGGTCGATGACGTTCTTGAGTTCGTAGTCGTCGAGCAGGACCCGTAGGTCGGAGACGGTCAGCCCTTGCAGGTTGTCGGAGCGCAGCACCCGGCCGCGCCGTGTCGTCCGGCCGTCGGCCGTGGGGAGTCCGCCGAGGTCGCGGACGTTGACAGCCCCGTCCAGATCGATCCACCGTGAGCGCGCGTTCATGACCTCTGAGCCTATATGCCGGGTCTGCGGGGATTGTCACCCGGTCTGTGGGGCGGCGGGACGTCGCCGCGTGGCGTAGGGAACGTGGACGGCACCCCCCTTGCGGCGTGAGTCGGGCGGGTGGGAGATGAGACCTGCGAGCCAGGGTGGAGATGGCTCTGCGGCGGGGTGACCCACTGATCTTGGGCCCTCTAGCCTTCGGAGTGCTGTTTCCCTCGGTCGCGTTCGTCCGAGCGCTTCCGCCTGCCGACCCCCCGTGAAAGGGAGGCCCCGCATGACCGTCAGCCTTGAGGCCCGGCCGGGCCGTCGTTCCGGTGCCAGCGACTTCGGCCCGCTGGCGCGGCAGGTGCGTGAGGCCGGGTTGCTGGAGCGGCGGCGCGGTTACTACGCGTGGGCGATCGGCGCGAACGTGGCGGCCACGGCGGGGACGTGGGCCGCCGTCGGGTGGTGGGGGGCGTCGTGGTGGGTGGTGCTGCTGGGGGTTCCGCTGGCGGTGCTGTCGGCGCGGACCGGGTTCTTGGGGCATGACGCGGGCCATCGGCAGATCGCCAAGTCGCATCGGGCGAACCGGTGGCTGGGGTACCTGCTGGGGAACCTGATGCTGGGCATGGGGTACGGGTGGTGGAACGACAAGCACAACCGGCATCACGCCAATCCCAACCATGTCGATAAGGATCCCGATGTGGGCGAGGGCGTGTTCGTGTGGACGCGGGAGCAGGCGGCGGCGCGGCGCAGCGGGCTGGCGGAGTGGATGACGCGCCGGCAGGCGTGGTTGTTCTTTCCGTTGCTGCTGCTGGAGGGGCTGAACCTGAAGGTGAGCAGTGCGCTGGATCTCAAGCGGCTCCCGGTGCGTGACCGGGTGCTGGAGGGGTCGTTGATGGCCGCGCACACTGCGGGGTATGTGGGGCTGGCGTTCGCATTGCTGTCGCCGGGTAAGGCGGTGGCTTTGATGCTGCTGCACCAGGGGCTGTTCGGGGTGCATCTGGGGAGTGCGTTCGCGCCCAATCACAAGGGGATGGCGATGCCGGGGCCGGACGAGCGGTGGGATCATCTGCGGCGGCAGGTGCTGACGTCGCGGAACGTGCGCGGTGGTGCGGTGAACGACTACCTGCTTGGCGGGTTGAACTACCAGATCGAGCATCACCTGTTCCCGAGCGTGGCGCGGCCGAACCTGCGGAAGTTGCAGCCGCTGGTGCGCGAGCACTGTGAGCGGGTGGGGCTGGCGTACGCGGAGACGGGGCTGCTGGACTCCTACGGGCAGGCGCTGCGGCACATGCACGACGTTGGGGAGCCGCTGCGGTCGTGAGGCGCCTATGCTGATCGGTCATGCCTGAAGGTCACACGATTCACCGTCTGGCCGCCGAGCATCTGCGGATGTTCGGCGGCCTGCGTGTGTGCGCGTCGAGTCCGCAGGGGCGGTTCGCCGAGGGTGCGCGTCTGCTGGACGGTCTGATGCTGCGGGACGCCGACGCGCATGGGAAGCATCTGCTCGTGGGGTTCGGTGAGGACGGGGACCGGGTGCTGCACGTGCATCTGGGGATCTATGGCAAGTACACGTTCGGGACGGGGCCTGCTCCGGCGCCGGTGGGTGCGGTGCGGTTGCGGTTGACGGGTGCGGCGGGGTACGCGGACCTGCGTGGGCCGAATGCGTGTGAGGTGCTGGATCGCGGCGAGGTGAAGGTGCTGCGGGATCGGCTGGGGGCCGATCCGTTGCGGGCCGATGCCGATCCGGAGCTGGCCTGGCGGCGGATCGCGCGGTCGCGGACGAGTGTCGCGGTGTTGTTGATGGATCAGTCGGTGGTGGCGGGTCCGGGGAACATCTACCGGGCCGAGGTGCTGTTCCGGCAGGGGGTTCACCCGCTGGTGCAGGGGAGTGCGCTGGGCCGTGGGCAGTGGTCGGCGATCTGGGACGACCTGGTGGTGCTGATGGCCGACGGGGTCCGGGCGGAGCGGATCGACACGGTGCGTCCCGAGCACACGCCGGAGGCCATGGGCCGTCCGCCGCGGGTGGATGAGCACGGCGGTGAGGTGTACGTGTACCGGCGTGCGGGGTTGCCGTGTCTGGTGTGCGGTTCTGAGGTGCGTACCGAGGTGGTGGCGGGGCGGAACCTGTTCTGGTGCCCTGTGTGCCAGGCGGTGTAGCCGTTTCTATCGGTTGGCTTCGGCCTTGGCCTCGGCCTCCGGGGCGGGGATCTCGTCGGGGTCGTCGTCGTGGCGGGGGTGTGGGGCGCGTCTGCCGCGGATGGCGTGGGCGAGGGGTTCGGCGGTGCGGGCCAGGAGAGGGCCGGCGACGGCGAGGATGAGGACGTAGGCGGCGGCCAGCGGGCCGAGCTGGGCGTTGGTGCCGGCGGAGACGGCCAGTCCGGCGATGACGATGTTGAATTCGCCGCGGGGTGTGAGGGCGGCGCCGGCGCGGAGTCGTCCGGTGAGGGCGACGCCGGCGCGGCGTGCGGCCATCCAGCCGGTGCCGAGTTTGGTGGCGATGCCGGCGAGCGCGAGGAGAGCGGCGATGCCCAGGACGGGGGGCAGGTCGCCGGGGTCGGTGTGCAGGCCGAAGAAGACGAAGAATACGGCCGCGAACAGGTCGCGCAGAGGGGAGAGGATCTTCTGGGCGGTGTGTGCGAGGGGGCCGGACAGGGCGATGCCGACGAGGAAGGCGCCGACGGCCGCGGAGACCTGGAGTTGCTGGGCGATGCCGGCGACCAGGAGGGTGAGGCCGAGGACCTTGAGCAGGAGGACTTCTTCGCTGGGGCTGGCGACGAAGCGTTCGACGAGGTTTCCGTGGCGGAGTGCGACGTAGAGGATGATCGCGATGGTGACGGCGGAGATGCCGAGGGCGGTGGCGCCGCCGATGAGTCCGGCGCCGGCGAGGAGGGCGGTGAGGATGGGGAGGTAGGCGGCCATGGCGAGGTCTTCGAAGACCAGTACGGACAGGACCGCGGGTGTTTCGCGGTTGCCGAGCCAGCCGAGGTCGCCGATGACTTTGGCGGTGATGCCGGAGGAGGTGACGTAGGTGATGCCGCCCATCGCGACGGCGGCGACGGGTCCCCAGCCGAGGAGGAGGGCGGCGATGACGCCTGGGGCGGCGTTGAGGGCCAGGTCGAGGAGGCCGACCGGGGCGGAGGTGCGGAGGGTGCCGACGAGTTCGCCGGCGGTGTACTCCAGGCCGAGGGTGAACAGCAGGAGGATGACTCCGACTTCGGCGCCGATGGCGACGAAGTCCTCGCTGGCGCCGAGGGGGAGGATGCCGCCGGAGCCGAAGGCGAGTCCGGCCAGGAGGTAGAGCGGGATGGGGGAGATCGAGAAGCGGGTGGAGATCGCGCCCAGGAGTCCGAGGGCGAGGATGATCGCGCCGAGCTCGATCAGTTGTACGGCGGTGTGCATGGTTCTCTATCCGTCGGCGTGGTCGTCGGCGGTCGGCCCGGCCCGGGGGGTGGGGCCGGGGGTCATCCCTGGTCGAAGATGGCGGTGACGGCGGCGACGCCTTCGTCGGTGCCTACGACGACGACGATGTCGCCGGCTTCGATGGGGGCGTCGGGGCGGGGGCTGGCCTTGACGTGGCCGTCGCGGACGATGGCGACGATGGAGGCGCCGGTGCGGGTGCGGACGCGGGCGTCGGCGAGGGGGCGTCCGGCGTAGGGGGAGCCGGGGGCGATGGGGATCTGTTCGGTGATGAGGCCTTCGACCTGGCGGTGCAGGTCGGCGAGGCGTTCCACGACGCGTCCGGTGCCCAGCAGTTCGGCGATGGCGTTGGCCTCTTCGGTGCTGAGTTTGACGGTGACGACGCAGCTGTCGGGGTCGTCTTTGTCGTAGATGACCAGGTCCTTGCGTCCGGTGCGGTGGGAGACGACCCCGATCTGGCGGCCGCGGCCGGTGGTGAGGACATGCTGCAGGCCGATGCCGGGCAGCGCGGTCCGTTCGACGTCCACGTTCCTTCTCTTTCGTTGGCGTGCGTCTGGCGCGCGGGTGTGTCGCGCGCGGGTGCCGCGTCGTGGGACGGCCGGGTGCGCGTGTGGCCCCGGGTTCGCTGCCGGGCCGTCCCGTGGTCACCGTCGGCCATGATCGCAGATGGGCGGCATCTTTCCCAATTCGGGCGGTCGGTGACGTTCCGGCGGAAAAGGGGTCCGTGTGAGGCGAGCGGGGCGGGGTCAGCCTTCGAGGGCGTACTGCATCACGCGGAACTTGCTCTGCGCCTCGGCGAGTTCGGCGGCGGGGGCGGAGTCGGCGACGATGCCGCAGCCGGCGAACAGGCGGGCGCGGGTGCCTTCGATCTGGGCGCAGCGCAGTGCGATGCCCCATTCGCCGTCGCCGCGGGAGTCGACCCAGCCGACGGGGCCGGCGTAGCGGCCGCGGTCCATGCCTTCCAGTTCGCGGATGAGCTGGAGTGCGGTGTCGGTGGGGGTGCCGCAGACGGCGGGGGTGGGGTGCAGGGCGGCCAGGACGTCCAGGACGGAGCGGTCGGTGTCGAGGCGGCCGTGGACGGCCGAGGCCAGGTGCATGACGTTGGCGAGGGTGAGCAGCTCGGGTTCGTCGGGGACGGTGAGTTCGGCGCACAGCGGGGCGAGTGCGTCGCGGACCATCTCGGCGGCGTAGGCGTGTTCCTGGCGGTCCTTGGCGGAGGCGAAGAGGCGGGCGGCGCGGGCGGCGTCGTCGGCGGGGCCGGTGCCGCGTGCGGTGGTGCCGGCCAGGACGAGGGAGTCGAGGGTGCCGCCGGTGCGGCGGATGAGCAGTTCGGGGGTGGCGCCGACGAGCCCGGCGCAGGAGAAGGTGTAGCAGCCGGGGTAGGCGGCGGCGAGGCGGCGCAGCAGGACGCGGGCGTCGATGGGTTCGTCGGCGTGCGCGTGCAGGTCGCGGGCGAGGACGACCTTGCCGAGCCGGCCGTCCCGGATGCGGTCGACGGCGGCGGCGACGGCGCGTTCCCAGCCGGGTGCGGTGAGGGCGCCGTCGCTCCAGGTCAGCCGGGTGGTGGGGTGGGGCGGGTGGAGGAGTGCGAGGGGGTCGCCGTCGGTGCCGACGGTGGTGAGCCAGGCGTGGCCGTCGCGGCGGCCCAGGATCCAGCGGGGGACGATGAGGACCGAGTCGGGCGACTTGGGGTCGAATCCGAAGCCGCCGAAGGCGACGGGGCCGGTGCCCGGCAGCCGGAGGGGGTCGTCGATGGAGGCGGTGCCGAAGACCTCGCGGAGCCACCGCGCGGCGACGGCGAAGCGGTCGGGGCCGCCGGGCGGTTCCAGGCGCGCGGCCTCGCCCCAGCCCACGATCCCTTCGCCGTGCCGGATCCAGGCCAGTGCGGCGGGGTGGGGGAGGCGGGCGATGAGGTCGCCGGGGTCGGGGATGTGGACGGTGCGTACGACCAAGCGGTCGGGTGCGCTCACGGCCAGGTTCACGGGTGCCACTCTACGACAGAGTTGAACCTGTTCAAACAGGCGTGCCGGGCGGTCCCCGTGAGGTATGTGCCACATCCGGCCATCCCGCTCGTGGTCGGCGCGGCGAGGGCGCGGCGAGGGCGCGGCGAGGGCGCGGCGAGGGCGCGGCGAGGGCGCGGCGCGCGCCCTGCCGGCGCGCGCCGCGTTCCGCCGTGCCCGTCGCGGGCTTCGGGTGGTCAGTCGGTGCGGGCGCGGCGGCCGACCAGCGCCCAGGCGGCGGGCAGCAGGCCGGCGGCCAGCAGCACCTTCAGCGCGTCACCGGCCAGGAACGGTGTGACGCCCAGTTCCAGGGCCCTGCCCAGGTCGACGCCCAGCGAGGCCATCAGGTACGGCACGCCCGCCGCGTACATGATCGCGGTGCCCAGCAGCATCGTGCCGACCGTGCGGACCGGGGTGCGGTCCCCGCCGCGCTCGGCCAGGCGGCCCACCACCGCGGCGGCCACCACGAACCCGATCACATACCCCAGGGTCGGGATGCCGGTGCCGGACTGGCCGTCGACGAACCAGGGCACGCCCGCCATCCCGGCCGCCAGGTAGAGGGCCATGCCCAGCGCGGCGCGGCCCCAGCCGAGGGCGGCGCCGGCCAGGAGCACGGCGAAGGTCTGCCCGGTCACCGGGACGGGGGTGCCCGGCAGCGGCACGGCGATCTGGGCGGCCAGGCCCACGAGCAGGGCCGAGCCCGCCACCAGCGAGGTGTCGCGGGCCAGGGATCCGGGCAGCAGGTCGCCCAGGACGGTATCGCGCCGCCGGGCTGCGTGGACGGTAGCCACAAGTCCCTCCAAGGAGTTTGTTCCTGGCCGAAACCTAGCGAACCGGTCGTTTCCCGGACATGTGCGGGTCTACAGAACCGGCGGCTCCGGCTTTGTCGGCCCCCTTCGGAGTGCTCGCGCCTACGCGCTCGGCCCGGGCCGGTCGCGGGCGAGGAAGACCACGTCGGGCTCGCCGCGCGGGACCGGTACCGGCACGACCTCCACGTGCGCGAACCGCTCCCGCAGGAGCGTCTCGAACGCGGGTGCGGCGCCCGCGCTCCACACCGCCAGGACGCCGCGCCGGGTCAGCCGGGTGCGCAGCGACTCCAACCCGCCCGGCCCGTACAGGCGGGCGTTGCCGGGCGTGACCGTCCATTCGGGGCCGTTGTCGATGTCCAGGCACACCATGTCGAACCGGGCGCCGCCGCCCTCCACGGCCGTCGTGCCGGGGGACAGCCAGTCGACCAGGTCGCCGCACACCACCCGCACCCGCGGATCCTCCAGCGCACCGCCCGACCACGCCGCCAGCGGGCCGCGATGCCAGGCGATCACGGCCGGTTCGCGCTCCACCACGACCACCTCGACCACGCCCGGCAGCCGCACCGCCTCGGCCAGCGAGAAGCCCACGCCCAGGCCGCCGATCAGGACCCGCACCGGACCGTCCAGCCCGGCGGCCGCGGCCCGCACCAGCAGCCGCTCGGACTCGCCGTTGCGGGTGTCCATCAGGAACACCCCGTTGCTGATGATCTCGTGGTGGCCGCCGGGCGCCCGGCGCAGCACCAGCTCTCCGCCGCGCCCCTCGGCGCGCTCGAGCACCACCGGCTGCGGGGACGCCTGCCCGGGAATCACCATGCCTCCGACCCTAACGATCTCTACCCGCCCGGCGGGCCCGGAACGCCGAGCCCCGCGCCCGGACCTCCGGGCCGATCCCGGGGGTCAGGGGCGGGGGTCGGTGCGCAACAGGCTGTAGATGACCCCGTCCCGCCACGCCCCGTCCCGCCACGCGCACCCGCGCATGATCCCCTCCCGGACGAACCCCGCCTTCTCCAGCGCCCGCTGCTCGGCCACGTTGCCGGTCTCGGTGTCGGCCTCGAGCCGGTGCGCCGTGGTGTGGTCGAACAGGTATCGGGCCAGCAGCCGGTGCGCCTGCGTCCCGAGCCCGCGGCCCCGCGCGTCCGGGAGCATCGCGATCCCCAGCACCCAGCAGTACGAGGACCGCGTAGTGCGCCGCCGCCCCCAGCTCACGAACCCCAGCGAGCCGGTGTCGCCGGCCACCATCAGCGTGCCGCCCTCCGGCCCCAGTAGCGCGTTCTCGGCCCACGATCGCCGGTAGCGCATCGGGTCGCCGTATCCGAACCACGCGAACTCGCCCGTGACCTCCGGGTTCTCGGTCAGCGACTCCAGTACCGCCAGATCCGCCTCCCGCACCGGCCGGAGGCTCACTTGATCATCCATTCCCCGATTATGCGGCCGCGGCCGACCCGCCGGCCGGCATTCCAGCAAGATCAACGACCGGCGGAGGCGCACCCGCGCCCGCGACCGTGCCCGCCGTCCGTCCGCCGCCCCGATCGATCGGACGGGAAGGTTTCTTCACCTTTCGGTGTTGCCGTGTAACCATGTAATCATCGGAAGGTGCGATGAGCTTCGAACCTCAGGAACCCCGGCCGCCCGGCGACGCCGGAGAGACGCCGCTGGACGCCTACTCCCGCGTGGTCTCGGCCGTCGCCCGCGAACTCACCCCGCGCGTGGCGGCGCTGCGCGTACGGCACGGCGGACGTGAGGGGGCCGGCTCGGCGGTCGTCTTCACCGCCGACCGCTTCCTGCTCACCAACGCCCACGTCGTCGGACGATCCCGCGGCGGGCAGGCCGCCTTCGCCGACGGCACCACCGTCTCCTTCACCGTCGTGGGCACCGACCCGCTGTCGGACCTGGCCGTGATCCGCGCCGATGGCGCCACCCCCGGCCCCGCCACCCTCGGCGACAGCGACCGGTTGGTCGCCGGGCAGCTCGTCGTCGCCGTCGGCAACCCCTTCGGCCTGGCCGGATCGGTCACCGCGGGCGTGGTCAGCGGGCTGGGCCGCTCCCTGCCCGCCCGCAGCGGCAACGCCGCCCGGGTCATCGAGGACGTCATCCAGACCGACGCCGCCCTCAATCCCGGCAACTCCGGCGGTGCCCTGGCCGACTCCTCGGGACGCGTCGTCGGCGTCAACACCGCCGTCGCCGGGATCGGTCTCGGCCTGGCCGTGCCCATCAACGCCACCACCCGCCGCATCATCGGGTCGCTGATGCGCGACGGCCGGGTCCGCCGCGCCTTCCTCGGCCTGGTCGCCGCGCCCGTCCCCGTCCCCGCGGCGCTGCGCCCGCGGCTCGGGCAGGACGAGGCGCTGCGGGTCGCCGACGTGGTCGCCGGCAGCCCCGCCGCCCGCGCCGGGCTGCGCGCCGGCGACCTGGTCCTCACCGCCGGCGATGCACCGGTCAGCCATGCCCAGAGCCTGCAGCGGCTCATGTTCGCCGAGGCGATCGGACGCCCCCTGCAGATCACCGTCCTGCGCAACGGCGCCCTGGTCGACGTCATCGCCGAGCCCGTCGAACTGGACACCGAGCACGCCTGAGGGTAAGCGGACTCTGGCGGTAACGCCGTCAACCCGGAGGGTGAGCGTCGTTTCGCACGCCGTTATACGGAAAGCAATACCGTCGTAACACGCTGACCACTATTGTCGATGGGGGAAGATCAACAGGGGCGCGCACCGGTGCGCCCATCGGCGAGACCGCGGAGGGGGAGGTGCGCGTGACCCGGTGCCACGGGCCATGCTCCACCGCCGCGTCCCTCCGGACGGCGCTGGTCCTGCTGCTCGGCGTGGGCATGCTGCTCACGCTCGGCGCGGCCGTGTCCAGCGGCGCCACCACCGGCCCCGCGCTGCCCGCACCCGCCATGGCGGGTGCGGGCAGCCTCGCGGCCGGTCCCGAAACCGGTCCCGAAACCGGTCCCGAAACCGGTTCGAGTCGGGCCGCCGACCCCTTCGGCCCCGGCGAGGCCTCAGCGTCCGGCAGGGCCGCCGCCGCGGCGGCCAGGGTCTTGATCAGCGTGTGCGAGGAGCACGAACGACCCCGCGAGGGCGTCGGCCACTCCCACATCCGGCTGCGCTGCACCGTCTCCGACATCCGACTGCTCAAAACCCCCGACGACCTTTCCCAGCCCTACCTGGACGACCGCCGCGCCAGAGCCGCCGTCCAACCCCGCGACCATGACGGGCGCCCCCGTGCGTCCCGCCACAGGACCGCGGGGGATACCCGCGCCTTCCTACAGGTCTTCCGCTGCTGACAGGTCCGCCGGTGAGGCGATCCCACCGCCCGGCACCCCGCCGATCCCGCCACCCGGCGCGCCACGCCGCACACACCCCAGTGCGCGAGACGTGCGTGCCACCGTGCCCGCCAGCGTGTCGGCCGCACCACGCGGCTGAGACCGCGGCCCACGGTCCCGCCACCGCGGCCGACCGTGTGACAGGCGGAACCGGCAGGCGGTGACGGCCGTGCCGATCCCATCGGATCGGCACGACGGGAGCACCGGGCAGGGTCCGCCGACGACCGGCCCGTTCGCCTCGCAGCATCAGCGCGCCCGCCGTCCCACGGCCGCGACCGCACCACGATCACACCGCGACCGCACCATGACCACACCGTGGCCGCGGCGTCACGCGGCGCGCGCGAACGCATCACACGACCGATGCCCGCTCCATCGACGTGGCCGCCCGACCGCGGCACACCTTGGGGGATTTCAGCATGCGCTCTTTCGTCGAACACGCCCGCTCCTTCCGCGACCGCATGGCCGCAGACGGCCCGTCCCTGGCGCCCCTGGCCGACGGCCAGTCGCCCCTGGCGCTGTTCATCACCTGCTCCGACTCCCGCGTCGTGCCCTCCCTGATCACCGGGGCGGCACCCGGGGACCTGTTCGAACTGCGCACCGCCGGCGGCATCGTGCCCCGCTACGACCTCGGCCGCCCCTCGGGCGAGGCCGCCACCATCGAATTCGCCGTCGAGGTCCTCGGCGTCGCCGACATCATCGTCTGCGGCCACTCCCAGTGCGCCGCCGTCGCCGCCCGCGTCCGCGGGGACGACCTGTCCCACGTGCCTGCCATGGACGGCTGGCTCAGCCACCCCGCCACCACCCCCGACCAGGCACCCGGCGACGGCCCGGCCACCGCCGCCGACGGCCCGGCACGGGCGCGGGCCGAACTGTCCGAAGCCGTCCGCCGGCACGTCCTGGCCCAGCTCGACCGCGTGCGCGGCTACCCCTGCGTCGCCGACCGCCTGCGCCAGGGCCGCATCGGCCTGCACGGCTGGTTCTACGAGGTCGATACCGGCACCGTGTCCGCGCACCGGCCCGCCGACGGCGCCTTCCAGCCGCTCTGACCGCTCCACCAGCCGAATCGGGGAACCCCATGACCGCCACCACCTGGCGGCGTGACATCGCCGCCTCACTCGTCGTGTTCCTGGTCGCCCTGCCGCTGTGCGCGGGAGTGGCCGTCGCCTCCGGCGTGCCCGCCGAACTCGGACTCATCACCGGCATCGTCGGCGGGCTGGTCGCCGGACTGCTGCCCGGCAGCAGCCTGCAGGTCTCCGGGCCCGCCGCCGGCATGACCGTCCTGGTCTTCGAAGCCGTCCAGCGTTACGGCGTCGCCGCCCTGGGCACCCTGGTCCTGGCCGCCGGACTGCTCCAGCTGATCCTGGGCGCCCTGCGGATGGGCCGCTGGTTCCGCGCCATCTCCGTCGCCGTCGTCGAAGGCATGCTCGCCGGCATCGGCCTGACCATCATCGCCGGCCAGCTGTACGCCATGGCCGGCGTCACCGCCCCCGGCTCCGGCCTGGCCAAGCTCGCCGGACTGCCCGGCCTGCTCGGCGACGCCCTGGCCACCCCCGCCGCCGCGGCCTCCCTCGGCCTCGGCGCCGCCACCATCGCCGTCCTGCTGGCCTGGCCGCACCTGCCCGCTCGCATCCGCGTCGTGCCCGGCCCGCTCGCGGCCGTCGCCCTGGCCACCGCCGCCGTCCCCGTCCTGGACCTGCCCGTCGACCGCCTTCAGGTCCAGGGCCTGCTCAGCGCGATCCAGCCGCCCGGCCTGGACGACCTGGCCCCGCTCACCGAACTGGCCGGGCTGGGCACCATCGTCGCCTTCGCCCTCATCGCCTCCGCCGAAAGCCTGTTCAGCGCCGCCGCCGTCGACCGCATGCACGACGGCCCCCGCACCGACTACGACAAGGAACTCATCGCCCAAGGCGCCGGCAACACCGTCTGCGGCGCCCTGGGCGCCCTGCCCATGACCGCCGTCATCGTCCGCAGCGCCACCAATGTCCAGGCCGGCGCCCGCACCAAGGCCGCCCGCGTCCTGCACGGCCTGTGGCTGCTGCTGTTCGCCGCGCTCCTGCCCGCCGCGCTCGGCCTCATCCCCCTGGCCGCCCTCGCCGGCGTCCTGGTCCACGCCGGCTGGAAGCTCCTGCCCACCGCCGAACTCCGCCCGCTGTGGCGGCGGCACCGCGGCGAGGCCGTCGTCCTGGTCTGCACGGCCGTCGCCGTGGTCGCGCTCAACCTGTTCGAGGGCGTCCTGCTGGGCCTGCTGCTGGCCGTCCTCAAGACCGCCTGGGACACCTCCCACGTCCACCTGGAGGTCACCGACGACGGCGAAGGCCCCGTCCACGTCGCCCTCACCGGCAACGCCACCTTCCTGCGGCTGCCCAAAATGCTCGGCACCCTCGAAGCCCTGCCCCGCGACCGGCCCATCGAACTGGACCTGTCAGGCGTGCGCCACCTCGATCACGCCTGCCGCACCGCCCTGACCGCCTGGGCCGACCAGCACAACCAGGAAGGCACCCCCGCCGTCTCCGTCCCGCCCGACCTGGTCGGCGCCCGCACCTGACCCGCATCCCGCGGGCACCCCGGCCCTTGCCCCCGGTCCAAGCGGACCGGGGGCAAGGGCCGGGGACGGTTCAGCCTCAACTGGCCCCGCCCGCCCCCGCGCCGACATCGTCGGAACGGCCGTCCAGATCGCCTTCCGGCGAATGGACGCCGCGGAAGGTGACGCGATAGGCGCTGGGGGAGACCCCCAGCGCCGCCTGCATGTGCTGGCGCAGCGACGCCCCCGTTCCGAAACCCGCCTCGACCGCCACCCGGTCCACCGGCATGTCGGTCTCTTCCAGCAGCTGCCGTGCCCGCTCCACCCGCTGCCGCACCAGCCACCGCCCCGGCGACACCCCCACCTCCTCCCGGAACCGCCGGGTGAAGGTCCGCACGCTCATCGACTCCCGCCCCGCCAGCTCCCGCAACGTCAGCGGCCGGTCCAGATGCTCCAGCGCCCACGCCCGCGCCGCCCCCGTCCACGCCACCCCCGGCTCGGCCACCGGCCGCGGCACGAACTGCGCCTGCCCGCCCTCCCGATGCGGCGGCACCACCGTGCGGCGCGCCACCTCGTTCGCCACCGCCGCCCCATGATCACGGCGGATCATGTGCAGGCACAGATCGATCCCCGCCGCCTCGCCCGCCGAGGTCAGCACCCGCCCGCCATCGGTGTAGAGGACATCGGGATCCAGGTCCACCGACGGGAACAGCTCGGCGAACCGCGCGCACGAACGCCAGTGCGTGGTCGCCCGCCGCCCCTCCAGCAGCCCCGCCGCCGCCAGCACGAACGCGCCCGTGCACACCGACGCCACCCGCGTGTCCGGCCCGATCGCCGCCATCGCCGCCGCCACCGGCCCCGGCAGCCGCGCCGACCGCTCGTCCTGCTCGTGCGAGGCCGGGACGATCACCGTCCCCGCCCCCGCCAGCACCTCCGGCCCGTGCTCCACCAGCACCGTGAAATCGGCGTCGGTCCGCACCCGCCCCGGCACCGGCGCGCACGTCACCACCTCGTACAAACGCGCGCCGCCCGGCGCCTCGCGCGCCTCCCCGAACAGCTGGTGGACGATCCCCAGCTCCATCGGCAGCACACCGTCCCGCACCAGAACCGCCACACGCTCCATGGCCCGATCCTTGCACATCATGGCCATCAGGCCACTCGTGACGCCCGCGCCCGCGCGCCAGCATGGAACACGACCGGACGGCTTCGACTGCAAGGAGGCGGACACCGTGAACGTCCTGTGGGTCTTCGCCCACCCCGAACCGCGCTCGCTCAACGGCGCCCTGCGCGACCAGGGTCTGCGCACCCTGCGCGAGCTCGGCCACCAGGTGCGCCAATCGGACCTTTACGTCATGGACTGGAACCCCGTCGTCGACGCCGCCGACTTCGGCCACGACCCCGGCCGGCGGCTGCTGGTCGGCGCCGAGTCCGAACACGCGCACGCCGCCGGCACCCTCAGCGCCGACATCCGCGCCGAACAGGACAAACTCGCCTGGGCCGACACCGTGGTGCTCCAGTTCCCGCTGTGGTGGCACGGGATGCCCGCCATCCTCAAGGGCTGGTTCGACCGCGTCTTCGTCCAGGGCTTCGCCTTCGGCGTCACCGATGAGCAGGGCCGCACCCTGCGCTACGGCGCGGGCAACCTCGCCGGCAAACGCGCCCTGGTCGTGGTCACCGCCGGCGCCCGCTCGACCGGCCTGGCAGCGCGCGGCATACACGGCGACATGGAAGAACTGCTGTTCCCGCTACTGCATGGCACCCTCTGGTACACCGGCATGTCCGTGCTGCCGCCGCTGACCGTGCCCGGCGCCGACCGCCTCACCGGCGACGGCTTCCCCCACTGGGCCGCCCGCCTGAGCCGACGGCTGCGCGGCCTGGACACCGACGCCCCCATCCCCTACCGCCGCGAACTGGGCGGCGACTACGACGACGACCTGTTGCTGCGCCCCGACCTGGCCCCCGGCGGCACCGGCCTGACCATCCACGACCGCCGCTCCCACCACCGGCCCGCCCGCCCGGACCGCCAAGCCCCGGCCGCGCACTGCGCCTCCGGGGCCGGCCAGGCGACCCCCGGCCGTTCACCCGACCACGACGACTCCCGCCAGCGCATGGCGGGACGTGGCGCGGGCGAGGAGCCCCGGGCCTGAAAGGGCGCCGTCCACCGTCCTGCCCGTCGCCGGGGACATCCCCTGGACGGCCGCCCGGAGCCGCCACGCGGCCCGGGGCGGCCGGACGTGGGGACGGAAGAAGCCGCCCACCTGCCGGATCGTCCGGCCGAGCGCGGGACGCCCGTCACGCCCGCCGCTGCTCCAGCGGCTCCAGATAGCCGCGCAGCACCTTCTTCACCTCGGTGATCATCGCCTCGCGCTCGTCCCCCCGCGACGAGGTGACCAGCGGCACCATCGCCTGGAAGATCTGGATCATCACCCGGGCGCTGCGGGCCCGTTCCCCCTCCGGCACGCCCGGCGCCCGCGCCGCCAGCACCGCCTCGACCCGCCCCAGCAGCGCCGTCTGGATCGGCCGCGCCGCCGAGGCCAGTCCCGCGGGCATGTCCGGCCGCGCGAACAGCGCCTTGAAACCGGGGTTGGCGATGTTGAACGCCAGGATCGGATCCAGCATCCGGTCGATCATCTCCGGCAGGAGCGGCCCGACCAGATCACCCGACTCGAACGCCTCCCGGTGCGCCCGGCCCATCTGCTCCACGAAACGGTCGGCCAGTGCCTGCGCGATGGCCTCCTTGTTGGAGAAGAACTGGTAGAGCGATCCCGGCGAGATCCCCGCCGCCGCGGCGATCCGGTTGGTCGTGGCCGCCTCGTACCCGGCCTCGGCGAACACCTTCGCCGCCGCGTCCAGGATCTCCTGGATCCGACGCTCACCGCGGGCCTGCCGCCGCGGCGCCCGCACCTGCTCGCCCATCGCTCCCCGCCCCCTCCTCGCACCCGTCCGCACCCGCACCGAGCGCCCGCCCGCGGGTGCCCGGCCCGAGGAGTATTGCAAATACGAGTACTTGCTCGTATTCTCCCCCTTTGAACACGAGTTGATACTCGCATAATCGTCCAGGGGGACGCATGTCCGCAAGCCTCGGCCCGCCCACGTCACCGGCGGCACCGCCCGCACCCGCCCGCTTCCGTCCCGGACGGTTCCTCGTCGCCCGCGCCCGCTGGATCGTCACCGCCGGACTGGCACTGATGATCCTGGCCGGAGCCGTCGGCGCCGGAACCATCGACGCGCTGTCGCTCAACCGCTTCGAAGCACCCGGCTCACCGTCCATGGCCGCCCGCGACGCCCTCGCCCGCACCCACTCCACCGGCGCCCCCAACGTGACACTGCTGGTCACCGCGCGCACCGGCACCGTCGACACGCCCCGGGTCGCCGCCGCCGGCCGCGCCCTCACGGCCGAACTGGCCGCCCGCCCCGGAGTCGGCGACGCCTGGTCCTACTGGACCCGCGGCGGCCCCGGCACCCTGCGCAGCGGCGACGCCCGCCACGCCCTCATCATGGCCTGGATCCCCGGCGACGCCGACCGCGTCCGCCGCGACCTCCTGCCCGAACTGACCCCCCGCTTCACCCGCGCCGACGCCGACATCACCGTCCGCGTCGGCGGCGGCGACGAGGTCTTCCGCCAGGTCATGCAGCAGGCCCGCCAGGACTTCCTGCGCGCCGAGGCGATCGTGCTGCCGCTGGTGCTGCTCCTGCTGTGGGCGGTCTACCGGCGCCTGGCCGCCGCGCTCGTCACCCTCGGCATCGGCCTGTTCGCCGTGCTCGGCTCCCTCGCGCTGCTGCGCGGCGTCATCGCCTTCACCGAGATCTCCACCTTCGCCTCCAACATCGCGCTGGTCATGGGCATCGGCCTCGGCGTCGACTACGGCCTGTTCGTCATCTTCCGCTTCCGCGAGGAACTGCGCCGCGGCGCCACCGTCCCCGACGCCGTCGCCCGCACCGTCCGCGGCGCCGGGCGCACCGTCCTGTTCAGCGGCCTCACCGTCGCCGCCTCCCTGGCGGTGCTGCTGGCCTTCCCCTTCCCGTTCCTGGCCTCCTTCGCCTACGCCGGCGTCGCCGTCGTCATCGCCGCCGTCCTGGGCGCCACCGTCCTGCTGCCGGCCGCCCTCGCCCTCCTCGGCCACCGCGTCGAACGCCGCCGCCCGCCCGTCCACGCCGCCCGGTCCGGCACCGGGGCGGGCACCGGCGGGTTCTGGTACGGCGCCGCCACCCGCGTCATGCGCCGCCCCCTGCTGCTGGGCGGCGCCGCCCTCGGCGTCGTCCTGCTGCTGGGCGCGCCCTTCCTCGGCGTGCGATTCGGACTGCCCGACGACCGCGTCCTGAACTCCTCGGCCCCGGTCCGGCAGATGTACGACCAGATCCGCAGCTCCTTCACCGTCGAGGAGGCCGACGCCCTCCAGATCGTCGCACCCGACGTCCCCGCCGCCACCGACCCCGCCGCCACCGGCGCCTACGCCGCCCGGCTCTCCCGCGTCCAAGGCATCGCGCGGGTCGACTCGGCCGCCGGATCCTACGCCCAGGGCCGCCCGGTCCCCGCCCCCGTCGCGACCCGCCACAGCGCACCCGCCGGTACCGGGACCTGGCTGTCGGCCGCCCCCACCTCAGACCGCCTCGCCTCCGACCCCGTCGGCCTCGTACGGGACATCCGCTCCACCCCCGCCCCCTACAAGGTCCTGGTCGGCGGCTACCCCGCGGAACTTGCCGACTACCGCGACGGCGTCACCGCACGCCTCCCGCTCGTCGCAGCCCTCATCGTCGCGGTCACCTTGGTGGTGCTGTTCCTGATGACCGGCAGCGTGCTCGCCCCGCTCAAGGCCACCGTCCTCAACATGCTCAGCCTGTCGGTGATGTTCGGCGCGCTGGTATGGGTGTTCCAGGAAGGCCACCTGTCGGGACTGCTCGGCTTCACCCCTACCGGGACGATCGAGCCCAGCATCCCCATCCTGATGTTCTGCATCGCCTACGGCCTGTCCATGGACTACGAGGTGTTCCTGCTGTCGAGGATCAAGGAGGAGTACGACCGCACCGGCGACCCCGCCGGCTCGGTCCCGCTCGGCATCGCCCGCAGCGCCCCGCTCGTCACCGCCGCCGCCCTCATCCTGGCCGTCTCCTTCGCCGCCTACGCCACCGGCCGCGTGGTCTTCCTCCAACAACTCGGCATCGGCATGTCCCTGGCCGTCATCGTCGACGCCACCCTCATCCGCGGCGTCCTGGTCCCGGCTTTCATGCGCCTGGCCGGCCACGCCAACTGGTGGGCCCCCGCACCCCTGCGCCGCCTGCACGACCGCATCGGCCTCACCGAAGGCCCCCTCCCCGCCCCGGAGGACGCGGACGCACCCGACCCGGCCCTGGCCACCGCATCCGCCAAGCACGTCCACTGAGCACCTGACCGCAGCACCGCGGACGACCGAGCCGGCCTCGGTGGCTCGAACCCGCGGCCGACGATTGAGGGCGGCGCCGGAGACGGCGCGGCCGGAGCGGCACCACGTGCGGTACGGACGCGTCCCGCCTCACGGCCCAAGACCGGTCACCGATGACCGCCGCCGGAAGTGCACGGCAGGCCTCCGCGCCCCTGGGAGCCGACGAGGTCATCGATTACACACAGGAGGACTTCGCCCAACGCCTCAGTGGCCTCGACATGGTGATCGACCCGGTCGGCGGCGACCACGGGCCGCGGTCCCTGCGCACGCTGCGGTCAGGTGGGCAGCGTGAGTTGCTCAGGCGCGGTGCGGCGGGCGGGCGCACTGGTGGGCCGGCGGATCGGGCGTGGCGCTCGGTGGCCTATGCCGTGGCGCTCCGCCAGGTCCCGCACGCGGGCGGCGATCCGGTCTTGGAACTCCCGCGGAGCGTACGCGCGGCCCCCGTACAGCCGCGCGTACGCTGCCACCAGCTCCGGGTGATGCCGGCGCAGCCACGCCAGGAACCACTCCCGCGCCCCCGGCCGCAGATGCAGCGTGATCGCCGACACCGACGTCGCGCCGGCCTCGGCGATACGCCGTACCGCCGCCTCCAGCTGCTGCGGCGAATCGGTCAGATACGGCAGTACCGGCCCCATCAGCACTCCGCACCCGATCCCCGCCTCGTTCAGCGCCGCGCACACCTCCAGCCGCCGGTCCGGCGCCGGCGTCCCCGGCTCCACCAGCCGCCACAGCTCCCGGTCCACGAACCCCACCGACACCGCGGTGCCCACCTCGGTACGCTCCCGCGCCTCCAGCAGCAACGGCAGATCCCGCAGGATCAGCGACCCCTTGGTCAGGATCGAGAACGGGTTGGCCGCGTCCCGCAGCGCTTCCAGGATCCCCGGCATCAGCCGGTAACGGCCCTCTGCCCGCTGGTAGCAGTCGACATTGGTGCCCATCGCGATGTGCTCGCCCCGCCACCGCGGCGCCGCCAGCTCACGGCGCACCCGCTCGGCCGCGTTCACCTTCACCACGATCTTGGAATCGAAGTCGGCGCCGGAGTCCAGATCCAGGTACTCGTGCGTCCGCCGGGCGAAGCAGTTGTGCGAGACCACCCCGGCGGCGATGAAATCACCCGTCCCCGTGGTGATGTCGTACAACGCCGCCTCCAACCCGAGCGGCTCCACCGACACCACCGTTTCCTCGGCCTCCAGCGCCACCCCCTCCAGGCCGCGGCCGCGCCCGCCCGCCGGATCGAGGGTGTGCAGCAGCCGCAACCGCGCCGCAAGGCCCGCCCGCGCACCCCGCCAGGCCCAGCCGGGCCAGGCCCCGCTCGAGACGCGACAGCACCGCGGGGGAGAGCGGCCCCGGCACGGGGCCCAGGACGCCCGCGTCATACGCACCGGCCAGGAACCCCTTGTACCAGCCGTCGGACGGGCACCGCGGCCACCGCGCCACCTCACCGGCCGGTACCTCGCCGAAATCGGCCAGGTACTCCAGTACCCGGTCCCGCACCGGCGCCTCCGCCGCCGCGAGCCGGTGCAGGACGTGACCGCCCGCCCCCGCACCGCAGCGCACCATCGCGCACAGGTAGCCGCGCCGGTAGTCGGCGTCGTCCTTGGGCGGCTCGGCGAAACCACCGCCCACCCCCACGAGCCGGTCTCCGGCCGACAGCGCCCCGGCGCCCGCGGGGCGGCCGCCGCCGTGCACGGCGACATGCCGCCAACCGCGGTCGGTCAGGAAACGGTGCTCACCGCCGGCCACCAGTTCGGTGCCGCCGCCCAGCACCACCCGGTAGGCGGGCCTGAACGTCCGCCAGCGGGCCAGGACCTCGGTCACCACCAGCCTCCGCCCGGCATCGGTGTCGCGCGTGCCGCAGACGCGGTCGCCGGGACGCAGATCCCGCAGCGGCCGGGTGCTCCCGTCGGCCGTCAGCACCGGCGTCCCGCCCTCCAGGCAGTACGAGCACGCGTGCGAGCACCCCCGGTACGGATTGATCGTCCACCGGAACGGCGACCGCGAGGCGGCCGGCACCCGGTTGATCAGCGTTTTGGCGTGCACCTCGTAGAAGGTCATGCCGCGGAACTCGGGGGTGTCGAACGTGCGCGCCACCGCCTGCCGCTCGATCAACGGCACCGCCGCACTCTCGTCCTCGTCCAGCCGCAGATGATCCCAGCGCACCTGGCGACACCCCCTCTCGAACACCTGAACGATAGAACTGGTGTTCGATGATCGCAAACCGGCCGCCGACATCCCCCGTTCACCTGCGCACCCGCGTGTTCCGTCCATGGCACCGCAACGGATACGTAACAATGGCTCGCCTATGACTTGGCGACCCGGGATCCTCACCAACTCCGCCGCCGCGGCGCTCGCCGCGGCGGCGCTGACCGCCTGCCTGCCGGCCATCGGCGGCACCGACGCCGAACAGGCCCCGCCGCCGGGTGCCAAGGGCGAATGCGCGGCGATCAAACCGCCGGGCGACTCCCGCGCCCGGCAGCTGCGCGGCATGTGGATCGCCACCGTCGCCGGGATCGACTGGCCCAAGGACGCGGCCAGGGGCAGCAGGGAACGCCAGCAGGCCGACTTCCGCAAGCTGCTCGACACGGCCCAGGCGATGAACCTCAACGCCGTGTTCGTGCAGATCCGCCCCAACTCCGACGCCTTCTACCGCTCACCGTATGAGCCCTGGTCGCAATGGATCACCGGGACGCCCGGCAAGGACCCCGGCTACGACGTCCTGGACTTCATGCTCAAAGAGGCCCGCAAGCGCAACCTGGAGTTCCACGCCTGGTTCAACCCCTACCGCATCAGCCGCCAGGACGACCTGAACAAGCTCGCCCCCAACAGCCCCGCCCGGCAGCACCCCGACTGGGTCCGCAAGTACGGCAAGGGGCTGTGGTACGACCCCGGCCTGCCCCAGGTCCGCGACCTGGCCACCAAGGCCGTCCTGGACGTCGTCCGCAAGTACGACATCGACGCCGTCCACTTCGACGACTACTTCTACCCCTATCCCGAGGGCGGCGCCGACTACCCCGACCAGGCCGCCTACAAGGCCTACGGCAAGGGCGCGAGCAAGGCCGACTGGCGCCGCCAGAACGTCGACACCCTGGTCCGCTCCCTCTCGCAGAAGATCCACGACGCGAAACCCTGGGTGCGGTTCGGGATCAGCCCCTTCGGCGTGTGGCGCAACAAGACCACCGACCCCGCCGGATCGCCCACCAAGGCGCTGCAGAGCTACGACGACCAGTACGCCGACACCCGCAAATGGATCAAGGAAGGGTGGGTCGACTACATCACCCCCCAGCTGTACTGGCCCATAGGCGATGCGCGCGCCGACTACGCCGGGCTCGTCGACTGGTGGGCCGACCAGGTCGAGGGCACCGACGTCGAGCTGACCATCGGACAGGCCGCCTACCGCGTCGGCGAGGACGCGGTCTGGCGCAAGCCCGACGAGCTGTCACGCCACCTGACCCTCAACCGACGCCACCCGGCCGTGCGCGGCGACGTCTATTTCAGCGCCTCCAGCCTGGCGGCCAACAAGCACGGCTTCGCCCAGCGCCTGCGCGCTGACCACTACTCCCGGCCCGCGATCCCGCCTCAGGCCAAGGGGCGCGGCGGCCGCGCACCCGCCGCCGTCCGCGAGGTGCGGGCCACCGCCGAGAGCCAAGGCAAGGGCGTGCGCGTGCAGTGGCGCCCCGCAAAGGGCGCGGCCGCCTACGCGGTCTACCGGGTGGAGGGCGGCAAACCCGGATGCGCACCCGTCGACCCCGGAACACTGGTCGCCGCCGTCCGCGGCGGAGGCGTCATCGACCCCGCCGCCAAGGCCGGGAAGACCTACACCTACTACGTCACCGCACTGGACCGGCTGCACCACGAAAGCGCCCCCGCACGGGGCGCGACGGTTACCGCCGCGGGGGGATAATGATCTTGAAGCCGGGGGAGGAAGCAATCACCTGAACGCCCCCGGAGGTATGAGCATGGCGCTGTCGATGGAGGAGCGGCGAATCCTCGCGCAGATCGAGGTCCGACTCAGCGAGGACGACCCGCGGCTGGCCCATCGTTTCGCGGAACTCGGCAGGACCCGGCCCCGCCGGCGGCGCCGCCGGCGCACCAGGATCATCGCCGCCGCGGCCGTCGTCGCGCTCGTCGCACTGAGCGCGATCATCGCCGCGATCGTCACCGCCACGGCCTGACCCCGCCCTCCTCCACCGCACAGCGACGCCCACCCCGGACGCTGGGACGCGCGACCGCGGCGGCCTCCGGCCGACCGAGCCCGAGGACATGGACGACTTCCACCTGCCCTTGGCGCTGAGCGGCGGAACGAACGCCGAGGCCCCGGCGAGATCGCGATCTCGCCGGGGCCTCGGCGTTCAAGCCGGTGTGGTGGTCGCCTCACGGCGAAAGGCACAACGAAGCTCCATGCCCGGACCGGAACGGCCCGGCGGTATTCCTCGAAGGCGAAGGGTAGGCCCGGGGGACACATGCCACACCGACACCAACCACCATAACGGCTACAAGGGGTGCGCATTCCCCATCTAGCCGTGTGTCTCCGATCACCTGTCCCCGGAGCTAGTCTGCCCTGAGCCCGTGCACCGGCATCCCGGGGCAAGCGTCCAGATTGGTGATGGACGCGGGGAAAAGCCATGGACCCCGTTCCAGATCGGCCCGGACGCCCCGCCACCGCCGGACGCGTCCGGCCGGCCGCGGAGGGCCGTTGCGGCGGGGTGCGAGCATCCTCACCCGCACCGGCACGGGGAACTCCCGGTCCGGCCAGATCTGCGAACGGGGCCCTATCGCGCGACGCTGGCCGGGAACATGCCAGGTAGCCGCGCTGACCTGCGGCAACGGGCACCATGTGAGGAGACGGGGCATTGACCGCGAACGGACTGGGAGTCGAAGGACGAGGGCGGCAGGACGAACGGGCCGCCTCCTGGGAGCTGCCCGCCGAGCCGGGCAGCGCCGCCGCCGCGCGCGCCCTCACCGGCCAGGCGCTGCGCGAATGGCGGGTGAACGACCAGGGCGACGTCGACGACATCGTCCTGATGGTCGACGAGCTGGTCACCAACGCGATCGTGCACGGCCGGGGAGGGGTCCGGCTCCGGCTGCGGCTGGAGGACACGCTGCTGCTCGCCGAGATCGGCGACGACCACCCCGCCTCGCCCACCCCGCCCGGCCCTGGGCACGCCGTCCTGGAATGGGCCGAGGACGGCCGCGGCCTGCTGCTGGTCGGCGCCCTGGCCACCGCGTTCGGCACCCGTCCCGAAGCCCGCGGCAAGACGGTCTGGTTCTCCCGCGCCCTCAGCGCCGTCGACGGCCGCCACACCGCCACCGACGTCCCTCCGGCCGAGGCCGCCTCGGTCTCCTCACCCTGACCCCTGCTTCGCACGCCGCCCGCCACCGACGCCCAGCCCGGCACGTACCGGCCCGGACCCGTCTCTCAGACCTGCAGAGGGCAGCGGTCGGTCAGCCATACCTCCTCCTCGTCACCCTCCTCGTCACCGTCCACCACCGGAACCGACGGCGGCTCATCGGTCAGCCGGTCCAGATGCCACTCGATGTGCGCCAGCGGACCGCGCCAACCCGCCAGCAGATCCGCCAATGGCCGCGCCGGACCCGGCACCCCCGACGGGCTCGGCTCGGGGAACTCGCCCTCCCACAACACGTCATCGGAATCGGCGCACCAGTGCCCCGCCGCCTCCAGCACCTCCTGCAGATCGCGGGCCAGCTCGCCCAGCGACCGCAACGCCATCGCGTCCTGGATCATCCGCTCCCGCGTGTCATACGGCAGGTCCCCCTCGAACTCCGCCGGGAAATCGGGACGGCGCCCCTCGTACACCG
Source organism: Actinomadura vinacea (assembly GCF_039532545.1). Classification (NCBI taxonomy): domain Bacteria; kingdom Bacillati; phylum Actinomycetota; class Actinomycetes; order Streptosporangiales; family Thermomonosporaceae; genus Actinomadura; species Actinomadura vinacea. The sequence continues at coordinate 129,365 of NZ_BAAARW010000024.1, forward strand.
GCGCCCCGCCGGTCGCCGCGGCCCGCACGGCCGCCACCTGCCACCGCGTCCACTCGGCCAGATGGCCCAGCACCCCGCGCAGCGCCGCCGCGCCCTCGGCGCCCTCCGTGCCCGCACGGCCCGCCCGGACCTGCGAGGCCGACTCGCGCAACCGGCCACGCACGTGGTCGAGCCGGTCCAGCGTCCACGCGCGCGCACGCGCCGCCCCGGCCGGGCCCCGCGGCGCCGCCTCCGCGCGCGGCCGCGGCACCGGAACCCGCAGCGCCGCCAGCAGATCGTCCAGATCGCGCATACCCGCCGCCCGCCCAGACAGGTAGGCCGCGCCGATCCGGTCGAGCCGGAACATCCGCGGCCCGTCCCGCATCCGGCACCAGCCCACCAGGTACTCCGCATAGGGGGCGACCACCAGCCCGTGCGCCTCCACGTCGCGGAAGCTGCGGCCGCCCGACCGGTCGGTGTAGGCCAGCCGCACGACCCGGCGGGTGCGGACCGCTTCGGCGAGGGTGTCGTGCACCGGCCCCATCAGCGAGGCCACCTCCGACAACGCCGGCGGCGGCGCGCCGGAGGCCAGGGCATAGCCGCGCCCCCGCTCCGACCGCACCGGAAGCCCGCCGTGGATCAGCAGCTCCAGATCACGGCGGACGGTACGTCCGCTGACCTCCAGCCGCCCGGCCAGGGCGTCGGCGGTCAGGGGCTCGGGGGAGGCGGCGCGCAGCTCGGCGACAAGGGCCAGCAACCGGTCGACGCGATTCACGCCCACCATGGTGACCCGCGCCACCGACAATGTTCAGACCTTGGCAAGCCTGACGTCACCGGCGCGCCAGGGCGGCGCTGCGCCAGGCCCCCCGCTGTGCTTCATGAGAGTTGGGCGGCCACGCCCTCGAAGTCGCCGGCGGTCAGCGAGAGCATCGCCGCGTTCCCGATCGCCTGCGTCGCCTCCGCGCGGCCCAGGTGCCGGGTCGCGGCGCGGTCCAGGTAGGCCTCGATCAGCCGTGCCCCGGTCAGCCGGCCCAGCGGCCGCAGCACCGCCAGATCCCGGTCCACCGCCTGCCACGCGCCGGCGTCCAGCCGCAGCTGCCGCTCCTCGGCGAGAAGCTCCAGCAGCGCGTGCCGCGCCCGGGGCTCGGAGAGATCGGGCAGCCGCACCGCGCGCAGGTCGGTCACCAGCTCCGGCGAGGCCGCCGACAGCTCCCCGACCCGCTCGGGCTCGCAGGTGCCCAGCAGCGCGGTGTCGCTGACGCCCTCCAGCCGTGCCCGGTAAAGCGTCGAGGCGAACCCGGCGCCCTGCGGATGGTCCAGGATCAGCGTCTCCAGGCCTTCCAGCAGCAGCACGTGCCCGGCGTGCTCGTCCAGCGCCGCGCGCAGCCCGTCGGGGCCCCGGTCGCGCAGCTCGTCGGCATGCATGCCGCGCACCTCGCCGCTGGAGACCTCCACCTCCGCCAACGCCCGCGCGACCATGCGCGCCAGCCGGCGCTGCCCCGACGACGGCCCGCCGATCAGCAGCAGCGCCGGGACCGACGCGCTGGACACCTCCTGCCCGCGCAGCCGCTGCGCCCACTTGCCCCGGCGCCGCACCTCGGTCACCACGCGCTCGATGTCGTCGCCGCCGCACAGGAACCTGATCCCGTACGCCTCGGCCACCTGCGGGCTGGGCCCCGGATCGGGCGCGGCCGGGACGGGCGGCGGCGGCTCGGGCACCGGCGCGGGCGGCGGGGGCAGCGACGGCTCGGCCACCGCCGCGGCCGGGCCCGGCGAGACCGCCGCCGGGTCCAGTTGCGTCGCCAGCGGGTCGGGGTCCATGTGCGTCACCGTCGGATCGGACGGCCAGACCGGCTCGCTCCCGCCCGCCGCACCGCCAGGACTTGCCGCATCGTCGGCGGACGGCCACACCGGCGCCGTGGGCGGGGCCGGTGGCATCACCGGAGGCGGTGGCGGAACCGGCGGCCCCTGCAGCACCTGGTGGGGCTGGGGCCGCGGTTCGGCCCCCTCGGGCAGGGGCGGCGGCGGTGGCGGCGGGATCCGCGGCGGGGCCGACGGCCCGAACGCCCCGCCCGGCTCGTGTCCCGGCACGCCCGGCGCGCCCGGAACGCCGGGGCCGGCGTTGAACGCGTCCTGGCCGGGCACCCCCGGAACTCCTGGGACACCGTGCGCCGGCTGCCCCTGATCCGGGCCCGGCGCGCCGCCGTCCAGCATCCCCTGCGGCGGTGGCGCGGGCGCGGCCGCCGGGGGAGGGGACGGCATCCCGGCACCGCCGGACGCACCCGGCGGCCCCGGGGCCGGAGCGGGCGCCACCGGCTCGTCGGGCTGCGCCGGCGAGGGCGCCTGCGCATCCCGCTCGGAGGCCAGATGCGCCCGCGCCGCCTTGATGATGTCCCACGCGCTCAGCTCGTCGGTGGACGGCGGGGTGTGCATCGCCGGGCTGGTCAGCTCCGCCGCGATCGCCTGCGGCAGCGCGAACCCCGTCGACGGCGGCGGCACCTGCGCCAGCCTGCACCAGGTCAGCCCCAGCGTGTAGGTGGTGGCCAGCAGCCCGGCCAGCGCGTCGGCGTCGCCGGTGCGCAGCGGCTCGGGCAGCCTGCCCTCGCGCGGCCACAGATCCCGCAGCGGATGCGCGGCGTCGGTCAGCACCGCCTGCAACGTGCGGGCGCTGTCGGGATCCAGCCAGCGCTGCAGCGCCGGGACCGCGTTCGGCGCGCCCTGCAGGTCGGCCGCCAGCACCGCCACCCCGGCCCGGCGCACCTCGTCGTGCGGCCGCCCGCCGGTGGCCTGCCGCGCCCCGGTCAGGCCCGCCACCATCTGCTGCAGGTCGTACAGGGCCAGGCGGAGGTACTCGCCGGGCGCGGCGTCGCGGACCATCGGCGTGGCGTACTCGGCCGGGCAGCGTCGCCGCCACTCCTGCAGCACCGCCGCCGGGCCGTAACGGGCGGTGGCGATGTCCTGCTGCACCAGCCGCAGCGACGCCGCCGTCACCGCCGCCAGCGCGTCGGCGCCCGGCCGGAACCGCGCGTCGCCCTGCAAGCCCGCCGCGACCTCGTACATGACCCGGGCGATGTGCGCCGCGCCGCCGCCGTCGCCGGCCAGCAGCCGGTTGATGTAGTAGCCGGCGAGCGTGCTGAAGTCGGGCGGCATCATCCAGTGCAGCCGCTCGGCCGGGGTGGTCAGGAACGGGATGAACGACTCGATCAGCGGATGCTCGATCAGCACCACCGGCGACCCCGCGCACCACAGCAGCGCGCCCCAGGCGGCCGCGACCGTGCTGGGCGTGCCCGGCTGGAACATCGGGTCCTGCTGGGCGAACTGCGCCGGGTTCACCGCCCACGCCGTCGTCAGCGCCTGCTGGATGCGCGCCACCACCGCCGTCTCGGGCACCGGGCCCAGGAACCCCAGCGAGGCGACCCGCCCCGCCTCCAGGTCCGGCCCGGTGGGGAACATCTGCGGCGGTACCGGGGGCGTGCCCGCCCCGCGCGGCGCCGGGACGACGGCGGACCGGTCGGCGGGATCGGCCGGGGGAGGGCAGGGATGCCAGTTGCCGTCCAGGCCGCACCGGTACCAGCGGCCCCACGCGCCGTACAGCCACCACTCGCTGGCCCCCCACAGCATCCGCGCGACCACCTGCTCCGCGCGCTGCTGAGGCGGGGCGGACCGCCACCACGCCGAGTTCACCAGTTCCCGGACGTTGCCCTCGACCGCGGTGAAAAGATCACCGGTGGCCGTCCCGCCCCCGCTTCCGCCGGGTCCCGCCCCGGCCGCCTGCCAGCTCACCGTGCGAATGGTAGTCCTTAACCGCCCCCGGCCCGGCATCGATACGGCAACACACCGCGCCCTTCGCGGAGCCTTCCGCCGCGCCCGCCCCTGGGGCCTTCCGCGTGGTCGCCGAGAGATCCCGGACGCTCGCCGAAACGGCCCGCCCATCGACCTGTAATGAGCGTTATGCCAAGATGCTCCTGAATAGGGGGACCCCTTCATGCGGCGGAGGACGGGTATGGACCAGGCGGCGCGCACCAGGGCCACCGGGCTGGGCTTCGCGGTGATCTCCTCGATCTGCTTCGGCGCCTCGGGCCCGTTCGGCAAGGCCCTCATCAACGCGGGGATGAGCCCCCTGCAGGCGGTCTGGCTGCGCATCGCCGGCGCCGCCCTGGTGCTGGTGCCGCTGGTGCTCCTGCTGCGCGGCCCGGCCGCCGTCCGCGCCCTGCGCCCCCACCTGCCCAGGCTCACGATGTACGGGCTGGCCGGCGTCGCCGGCTGCCAGGCCTTCTACTTCGTCGCCGCCTCCCGGCTGCCGGTCGGCATCGCGATCCTGCTGGAGTTCACCGGGCCGGTCATGGTGCTGGCCTGGCTGCGGCTGGTGCGGCGCACCCCCGTGCACCGCACCGCCGCGCTGGGCGTCGCCGTCGCGGTCACCGGCCTGGCGATGGTCGTGCAGGTCTGGGACGGCCTGCGGCTGGACGCCCTGGGCCTGGCCGCCGGGCTCGGCGCCGCCGCCTGCCAGGCCGCCTACTTCCTCATCATCGACCGGCTCACCGGCGACGTCGACCCGCTCGCCATGACCGCCGTCGGGAGCGTGGTCGGCGCCGCCGCGCTCACCCTCCTGGCCGCGCCCTGGGCACTGCCCTGGAACGTGCTACCCGACGCCGTCGCCGTCGGCGGCCACACCGCGCCCGGGTGGGCACTGGCCGCCTGGATCATCCTGGTCAGCACCGTCGCCGCCTACCTCACCGGCGTCGCCGGCGTGCAGCGCCTGTCGGCCCAGGTCGCCGGCGCCATCTGCTACACCGAGGCGGTCGCGGCCACGCTCATCGCCTGGGCCGCGCTCGGCGAACGGCTCACGCTCGTCCAGACCGCGGGCGGGGTCGTGGTGCTCACCGGGGCGTTCATCGCCCAGCGCGCGGTCATCGACCGCGCCCCCGACCTCGCGCCCCCGCAGGCACCCGCCCCCGCCCTCACACCCCGCTGACCCCGGGCGCGCCGTTCAGGCGTTCTCGCGACGGAACCGCAGGGCGCCAAGGGCGAGCGACGCCGCCACCAGCACCAGCGTCACCGCCGCGCCCCGCAGTACCGCCCCGCCGGCGTAGTCGCCGGTGAACGCCGCGCGGACCGCGTCCACCACGTACCGGAACGGGGTCGCCCGCGACACCGCGTCCAGCCAGCCCGGCGCCATCGTCATCGGCAGCAGCATCCCCGACAGCAGCATCAGCGGAAGCGTCAACGTCGACAGCAGCGGCGCGAACGCGTCCTCGCTGCGCGTCATCATCGCCAGCACGTACGACAGCGCGGCGACGCCGACCGACAGCAGCACCACCAACGCCAGCCCGATCAGCAGGCCGCCCACCGGTGCCCGCAGCCCCAGCGCCAGCCCGGCCGCCAGCAGCATCGCGGCCTGCACCGCCAGCACGAGCGTGTCGCGCATGACCCGGCCCAGCAGCAGCGCCGTCCGGCTGACCGGGGTGACCCGCAGCCGCTCCACCACGCCCGAGCGCAGGTCGGCGATCAGCCCGAATCCCACGAAGCCCGCGCCGAACAGGGCCAGTTGGACCAGGATGCCGGGAACCAGCACCTGCCAGGCGTCGCCGCCGAAGCCGCGGACCTCCGTCATCCGGGTCAGCAGCGGTCCGAAGAACACCATGTACAGCAGCGGCTGCAGCAGGCCGAAGACGATCGTCACCGTGCTGCGCAGCGTCTGCCGCAGGTACCGGCGGAAGATCAGCAGTGAGTCGCGTATGACGCGCATGGGAACCTCCTGGACGAAGTGACTGAGAAATGGGGCCCGGGGGAGCGGGGCCGGGTCAGGCTGCGGGCTCGTCGCGCAGCGAGCGGCCGGTGACGGTGAGGAACACGTCGTCGAGCGTGGGACGCGCCAGGCGCATCGAGGCCACCTCCACCCCCGCCGCGTCCAGCGCCCGCACCAGTTCCATGAGTGCCTTGTCGCCGTCCTCGACGGTCAGCCGGAGCAGCGGCCCCGCCGCCCGCGCCTCGCGGACCTCCGTCCGGTCCGCCAGCACCTGGCGGGCGCGGACCGCCTCGGCCTCGCCCCCGGCCGGCTCGAAGGTGATCACGTCGCCGGAGACGCGGCGCTTCAGTTCGGCCGGCGTCCCCTCGGCGACGATGCGGCCGTGGTCGATGATGAGGATGCGGTCGCACAGGGCGTCGGCCTCGTCCAGGTAGTGCGTGGTGAGGAAGACGGTGGTGCCGTCCTCGCCGCGCATCCGCTGGATGTGGTCCCACAGGTTGCCGCGGCTCTGCGGGTCCAGGCCCGTGGTCGGCTCGTCCAGGAACAGCAGTGGCGGACGGTGCACCAGCCCCAGAGCGATGTCCAGCCGGCGGCGCTGCCCGCCCGACAGCGAGCCCGCCGGCCGCCGCTCCAGCCCCTCCAGGTCCAGGCGGGCGCACAGGTCGGCGATGCGCCCGGCCGCGCCGGGCACCCCGTACAGGTCGGCCTGCAGCCGCAGCTCCTCACCGGCCGGGACGGTGGGGTCGGTGCCCCCGGACTGCCCGACATAGCCGATGCGGCGGCGCACGCCCGCCGGGTCGGCGCGCAGGTCCCGCCCCGCCACGGTGGCCGTCCCGGCGGTGGGCGCCAGCAGCGTGGTCAGCATCCGCAGCGTCGTGCTCTTGCCCGCCCCGTTGGGGCCCAGGAACCCCACGATCTCGCCCTGCCCGACGTCCAGGTCGACGCCGCGCACCGCCTCGACGGTGCCGTGCTTGGTGGTGAACGTGCGGGCCAGCCCGCGTGCCTCGATCACAGCAGCCTCCTTCTCGGATGGCCGTTAGAGTAACCACAAAGTTTAAGTGACTCCAAATTTCGAGTGGCTCCAGGCTCGGCTAGAATTCCTCCCATGACGGAGCGGGCCATCGACCGAGACGGGGTACGGGACAGCGGACCGGGTCGTGAGCTGGGACTGCGCGAGCGCAAGAAGCAGGAGACCAGGCGCCGCATCTCCGACATCGCCACCGGACTGTTCCTGATGCGCGGCTTCGACAACGTCACCATCGCCGACGTCGCCCGCACCGCCGACGTTTCGGTCAACACGGTCTTCAACTACTTCAAGACCAAGGAAGACCTGTTCTTCGACCGGCAGGAGGAGATCTCCGAGCAGGCCGCCCGCGCCTTCCAGGAACGGCGTCCCGGCGAGTCCGCCGCGGCGCTGTTCCGCCGCGAGTTCCTGGAGGGCCTGGACCGCAACGCCCACCAGACCGCCTTCCACGAAGGCGCCGAGACCTGGGCCAAGACCGTCATGGACAGCCCCGCCCTCACCGCCCGGCAGCGCGAGATCGGCCAGCGCGCCCAGGACGAGCTGGCCGGGCGGCTGGCCGAGGAGACCGGCGCCGGACCCGACGACCTGGCCCCGCGCATGGCCGCCGCGATGATCTTCTCCGCGCAGACCACCCTCATCAACGAGATCGTCGGGCGCAAACTGGCCGGGCAGAGCCTGCAGGAGATGCGCGCGGAGGTGTACGCCGCCGTCGACCGCGTCTACGACCTGCTGGAACACGGCATCGGCGACTACGCGGTCAAGCCCGGCCGCCCCGGCGAGGAAGACGCGCCCGGCGAAAAATGAGTGTCGGGGCACTCGCCGCGATTCCTAGACTCCATGATTGCGGAGGCGAACAATCATGGACACCCCCACGCTCCTCACCCATCTGGAGACGCGCACCCCGCCCCTGACGCTGCCCCGGGGCGGCACCCTGCGCTGGGACGACGCGGACTTCCACCGCGCCGCCTACACCGACGACCCCGAGGGCTACGCACTGCTCGGCCTGGCCCCCGGCGTGCGGTCCTGGCAGCGCGCGCGGGTACTGCTGCAGATCCTGGCCGCCTCCCAGGCCGGCCTGGACGACACCACCCGCGCCACCCTGGCCAAGACCGCCCGCGTGCTCACCCTCGCGCTTCCTCCCGCGCAGGTCATCACCGTCCTGCTCGCGCTGCGGCGGCTGCGCGCCAACCACAAGCACACCACCCGGACCGCACTGCGTTTCGTCCTGGAGCACCCCCACGCCGACGCCCTCATCGCCGCCCGCCGCCCCGCCCTGCTCGACTGCTTCGAACACGCCCTCGGCAAGGCCACCGCCCGCGGCTGCGCCCGCCGCATCGCCGACGGCGACACCGGCTCGGACTACCTCCAGCGCCGCCTCCTGCGCTTCCTCACCGCACCGCACGCCGCCCTGCCCCGTGTCACCGCGCTGTACGAGGCGGCCGACGCGGCGACGGACGAGCCGGCGCCGCAGGAGGCCTCCGCACCGCCGGGCGCCGCGGGCAACGGCGACGCCGCCGGCGCCGTCCCCAGCGGGCCGTACGAGCCCCCGCTGACCATCGACGCCGTCCGCGAACGCCCGCAGACCGTCACAGCCACCAACCGCGGCGACATCGCGGCCACCCTCGTCCACCTCTACCGCGGAGGCCCCGCCGAGGACCTGTACGTGGCGCTGGGCGGCTACATCGGCGCCGTCGCAGGCGCCTTCCCCCGCTTCGAGGGCACGCTCGCGCTGGTCCTGGACGCCTCGGCGTCCATGCGCGGCTACGGCGACCGGGAATGGGCGGTCCTGTCGCAGGCCGCCGCGCTGCGCATGGTCCTTTCGGAGGTCTGCGCCCGCCTGGAGGTCATCGAGGTCGGCGGCGACGAGCGCGTCCCGCGCGGCCCCACCGACCTGGCCATGGGCGTCCTGGACGCCCTGGGCACCGACCCCGACCTGGTCGCCGTCATCTCCGACGGCTACGAGAACCTCTTCCCCGGCGACCTGGCCCGCGTTGTGGCCACCCTGCCCCGCGCCGGCATCACCACCCCCGTGGTGTTCTGCCACGCCATGTTCACCGGCAGCGACGACCTCACGCTTCGCCGCCCCGCCCCAGCACTGCCGGAACGCGGCTTCTGGCACCAGGACGACTTCGCCGAACTGCTGCCCTGGATGTTCGGGCACTGCGCGGCCGGCGAACCCTGGCTGCGCGCCGCCCTGCGCGCCCGCCTGGACCTGCTCGACCACCGCGCCGCCGGCCTTGCCCGGGCCGCCTGAGCCCGCCCCAGAGGAGAGGGACACCCCGATGAGCGACGTCACCACGCTCGACACCCTCGTGCCGGGCCCGCTCAGCCTGGCCGGGCACCGCCTGGGCACGCCCCAGCGCGCCGGCGCCCTCACCATGGTCCCCATCAGCGGTCCGGCCTACCCCGGTATCGTCCCGCCCCGCACCGGCCTCAAGCTCACCCGCGTCGCCGGATACGGCCGCGTCGAACTGCGCAACGGCGCCGAGCAGGGTGTGGCGATCGTCCCGCTGCACATGGGCCACGTCCAGGACGCCGCGCAGAACCACGCCCTGTGCCGCTCGGCGTTCCTGGCCGCCGGGCAGACGCTGATGTTCGAGGACGCCTGCTGCGTCCAGCAGAGCCAGGGCGGCTACCTCGCCGAACGCGACCAGTGGTTCTTCATCCTCCCGCTGGAACTGCGCGCCCGCGCCCTGGAACTGCGCGGCGTGCCCGACTACGCCAAGCTCTGGGACGACATCGCCGCGCTCAACCGCCGCTACGGCCTGCCCCGCCGCGGCCACCTCGAGCAGATCCTTTCGCGGCGCCGGGCAGTCCTCACCCAGTTCCAGAGCCGCCTGGAACTGCAGCCCGGCCAGCTGGGCGCGCTGTTCTTCGTCGACGGGCGCTTCGCCGGCCTCGAACTGGCCCCCGACCCGCGCTACTTCGCCGAGATCTGGACGCCCCTGGTCTCCTTCGCCTACGGCGTCGCCGCCTGGTACGCCCACCCCGGCGCCGGCAGCGGCGCGGACGCCTCCGGCGGGCGGCGGCCCGAGCAGGACGGGCGGTCCGAGCCGTTCGAGCCGTCCGAGCCGTCCGAGCCGTTCGAGGCGTTCGAGGCGCGCGACCTGCGCGAGCTGCGCGCCGCCCTCGACCACGACCGCGCCGCCCGGATCGCCGAGATCGCCGACTGGCTCGCCGCCACCCCCACCGGCCCGGTCCGCACCGTCGAGGAGGAGCGCTACCTGAGCCTGCGGCTGTCGACCGTCACCGGACCGCATCTGGCCGGGCAGATCGTCACCGACGGCGACCGCGCCGTCTACGCCTCCCTGTTCGCCCACGCCTGAAAAGGGGCCGGCCCAGAGAAAAGGGGTTGCCTCAGGGCAGGTCGGACCACTTCAATCGAAGCTGCGCGGGAACTGTGCCGGGCACGTCAGGAAGACACCTGATGCCAGATCAGGCACGTCGTGCTCGAACACGAACCTGATCCTGACGAAGCGCCGGCCGCCCGTCCCGCCCCTTCCCCCGACGCGGCACACGGCACCGGCTCAGCGGCCGCGGCCGGGCTCCGGGGAAGGCGGCACCCGAGCCGGGCCCGGCCTCCCCCTCCCTATGGCGCTCCTGTGGTAGGCACGTGTAGAACGTGTTCTAGTTCACCGTTCCCTTCCGGACAGGGGCCACTGATGCGCACTCCCATCCCCGGCGGACCGCGGCGCTTCGGCGTCTTCCTCGCCCCGTTCCATCCCTGCGGGCAGAACCCCACCCTCGCGCTCGAACGCGATCTGGACCTGCTGGTCCACCTGGACCGGCTGGGCTTCGACGAGGCCTGGATCGGCGAGCACCACTCCGCCGGCCACGAGATCATCGCCTCCCCGGAGGTGTTCATCGCCGTCGCCGCCGAACGCACCCGCCACCTGCGGCTGGGCACCGGGGTCTCGTCCCTGCCCTACCACCAGCCGCTCATGCTCGCCGACCGGATGGTGCTGCTGTCCCACCTCACCCGCGGCCGCGTCATGCTCGGCGCCGGCCCGGGCGCGCTGCCCTCCGACGCCTACATGATGGGCATCGAGGTCGCCCACCAGCGCGACATGATGGAGGAGGCACTGGAGGCCATCCTGGCGCTGCTGCGCGGGCATGAGCCCGTCACCCGCAAGACCGACTGGTTCGAACTGCGCGACGCCCGCCTCCAGATGCGCCCCTACGGCGGCGACCTGGAGGTGGCGGTCGCCGCGATGGTCTCGCCCTCCGGCCCGCGCGCCGCCGGACGCTACGGCTGCGGCCTGCTCTCCCTCGGCGCCACCCAGACCGCGGGGTTCGACGCGCTCGGCTACCACTGGGGCGTAATGGAAGAGCGCGCCGCCAAATACGGCAACACCGCCGAGCGCCGCGACTGGCGCCTGGTCGGCCCCATGCACCTGGCCGAGACGCGCGAGCAGGCCGCCCGCGACGTGGCCTTCGGCCTGGCCGACTGGGTCGCCTACTTCCAGAAGGTCGCCGCGCTGCCCATCGCCCCCGACGCCGACGACCCCGACACCCTGGTGGAGGCCGTCAACGCCACCGGCATGGGCGTCATCGGCACGCCCGACGACGCGATCGCGCAGATCCAGCGGCTGGCCGACCAGTCCGGCGGGTTCGGCGCCTACCTGCTGATGGCCCACGACTGGGCCGACACCGAACCCACCCGCCGCTCCTACGAACTGTTCTCCCGCTACGTCGCCCCCGTCTTCCAGGGCACCGCCGAACCCCTGGCCGCCAGCCGCGACTGGGCCGCCGACAACCGCGAGACCTTCATCGGCGCCACCACGCAGGCGATCATGACCAAGGTCCAGGAGCAGGAACAGGAGCGCCAGCGCGACCGGCAGGACGACGCCACCGGGTGAGCGCCGGTGTGTGCCGGCTCACAGGAACGCCGCGGGCATTGACTGTAACCGGGCACTTATCCAAAGCTGGGGGGTACGGAACGACGGAAGGTGACGCGGTGGTGGCCATCCAGCGGGGGAGCGCGCTAGGCGACGGCATCGACCTGAACGACCTGCGCTTCTGGCAGCGTCCGCTGGACGAGCGCGCCGCCGCGTTCGCCCGGCTGCGCGCCGAGCCCGCTCCGCGCTTCTACCCCGACCCGCCCGTGCCCTTCACCAAGCGCGGCCCGGGCTACTGGGCCCTGGTCCGGCACGCCGACGTCATGGAGGCCAGCCGCAACCCGCAGATCTTCAGCAGCGAGCCCAACGCCACCAGCGTCATCGATTCCCCCAGCTGGCTGCAGCGCTACGTCGACTCGATGATCAACATGGACGATCCGCGGCACGCCAAGATCCGCCGGATCGTGTCCCGGGCGTTCAGCCCCAAGATGCTCGCCAAGACCGAGAACGACGTGCAGGCCCGCGCCACCCGGATCGTCGACGAGCTGATCGCCTCCGGTCCCGGCGACTTCGTGGCCAAGGCCGCCGTCCGGCTGCCCGTCGAGATCATCTGCGACATGCTCGGCATCCCCGACGACCTCTACCCGCGCGTGCTGCGGCTGACCAACATCGTGCTGGGCAACTCCGACGCCGAGTACACCGGCATCACGCCCGAGATGGGCCGCCTGCGCACCGGCCTGGGCCTGGCCAAGGTCGCGCTTGCCGGCCGCGACCTGCACCGGCTCGCCGCCAGGCTGGGCCGCGAACGGGTCGCCGCGCCCACCGGCGACCTCACCTCGGCGCTGGTCAACGCCAACGTCGACGGCGAGAAGCTCACCACCAAGGAGTTCGGCACCTTCTTCCTGCTGCTGGTGGTGGCCGGCAACGAGACCACCCGCACCGCGATCGCGCACGGGCTCAAACTGTTCACCGACAACCCCGGCCAGCGCGAACTGCTCATGGAGGACTTCGACGGCCGCATCGCCGGCGCCGTCGAGGAGATCGTCCGGATGTCCACTCCCGTCATCTGCTTCCGCCGCAACCTCACCCGCGACCACGAGATGAACGGCCACACCTACCGCGAAGGCGACAAGGTCATGCTGTTCTACAACTCGGCCAACCGCGACGAGAGCGTCTTCGACGACCCCGACGCCTTCGACATCACCCGCTCGCCCAACCCCCACGTCGGTTTCGGCGGCCCCGGCCCGCACTTCTGCCTGGGCGCCAACCTGGCCCGCCGCGAGATCACCGTGATGTTCCGGGAACTGTTCACCCGGCTGCCCGACCTGCGCGCCGAGGGCGAGCCCGACCGCCTGACCTCCAACTTCATCAACGGCTATAAGCGGCTGCCCTGCACCTTCACCGCCCCCTGACCGCGGGCGGCCCGGCGCGGACACCTACGATGTCCGTGCGTGCCGGCGCCGAATGCTGTGAGGGAGCACGCGTGGAACTGGCGATCCTGATCGGGCTGCAGGCATCGGGCAAGACCACCTTCTACCGGCGGCACCTGGCGGCCACGCATGTCCACGTCAGCAAGGACCTGTTCGGCCGCTCCTCGCGACGCAAGCAGGCGCGGCAGCTCCGGCTCATCGCCGAGGCCCTGGGGGCGGGACGCGACGTGGCCGTCGACAACACCAACCCCTCGCCCGAGGAATGGCGCCCCCTGATAGAGGCCGGCCGCCGCCACGGCGCCCGGATCACCGGGTACTGGTTCCCGCCGGACGTGCCCGCCGCCCTCGGGCGGAACGCCGCCCGTCCAGCGGAAATCCGGGTGCCCGACGTCGGGATCTATGCCACCCTCAAGCGACTGCGCGAGCCGCGGCACGCCGACGGGTTCGACGTGCTGCGCGCCGTCCGGCCCGACGGCGCGGGCGGTTTCGCCGTCACCCCCATCGACCGTGCCCGTGACGGGCAGGAAGGGACCGGACGTGCGGCTGAGGGACCTTGAGTCGCGGATGCGGGAGCGGGAGTGGTTCCACACGCTGACGCTGCTGCCGGGAGCGTGGGCCGTCGTGCGCGTGGACGGCCGCGGCTTCTCCCGCTACACCGAGGAGCGCTTCGACAAGCCCTTCGACGCGCGCTTCGGCGACCTGATGACCGACACCGCGCGGACCCTGCTCACCGAGTTCTCCGGACGCTACGCCTACACCGAGAGCGACGAGATCTCCCTGGTGCTCGACCCGTCCTTCGACATGTTCGGCCGCGAGGTGGAGAAGCTGGTGTCGATCGCGGCCGGGACCGCCTCTGCCGCCTTCACCCACGCCGCCGGCGAGCCGGTCGCCTTCGACGCCCGCGTGTGGATGGGCGCCGGCGACGCCGACGTGGTCGACTACCTGTCCTGGCGGCAGGCCGACGCGGCCCGCTGCTCCCTCAACGGCTGGTGCTACTGGACGCTGCGGCACGAGGGCCGGACCGCCCGGCAGGCCACCCGCCAGCTGGACCGCGCGAGCGTTCCGGACAAGAACGAGCTGCTGTACGCGCGCGGGATCAACTTCAACGACCTTCCCGCTTGGCAGCGCCGCGGCGTCGGCCTGTGGTGGGAGACCTACGAGAAGACCGGGCACGACCCCGTGCGCGGCGTCGACGTCACCGCCACCCGCCGCCGCGTCCGCGTCGAACGCGAGCTGCCCATGAAGGACGAGTACCGCACCCTGGTCCAGGGCCTCATCACCGCCTGATCCGGAAGAACGGCCGCGCGCCGGGGACTGTCTCGCGCGGCCGTCCGGGATGCGGGCGGCTGCTCAAAGCGGCCCTCCGGGCCGTCACCGCGCGGGGGCTGTTCCCGAGCGAGCGGACCGAACCCAGCCGTGATCACGGTGCGGGCGGGACCGCGGTGGCGGGGCGGGGCGGGGGCGCAACCGCTTCCAGAGCGGCGGCGACGCGCAGCAGCGGCGCTTCGCGGCCGGGCGCCGCGACGGCCTGCAGCCCGACCGGGAGGCCGTCGGCGCCGAGTCCCGCCGGGACGGTGACCGCCGGATGGCCGCTGACGTTGAACGCCCAAGTCAGGGCGACCGACATCGCCTCGCCGGGCCCGTCGTGACCATGCGGGGCGGTGGGCGTGGCCGGGGTCAGCAGCACGTCCGCCTTCCCGAACAACGCCGCCAGCCGGTCGTCGTTGGCGCGGCGGACACGCTCGGCGTCAGGATCCGGGTCCCCGCCCCGCAGGGCGCGCCACACCGGCTCGGGGTTCAGCAGGCACGGCTCGTCCGGCCCGAGCGAGATCACCCCCGCTTCCTCCAGCCGCCGCGCGGCGGCCCGGGCGGCCGCCGCCTGCTCGCGATCGACCTCGGCGTATCCGAGCGAGGCCGACCACGCCGCGCGCAAGGGCGGTCCCTCGGCGTCGGCGCGGAACTCCTCGCCGAGCATGAGCGACAGATGCAGGGCGGCGTCCCGGGCGGTTCCGGTCACCGCGCCCAGCGCCGCCAGGCCGGAACGGTCCAGAGCCGGCAGGAGCCGGTTGGTGGGTTTGAGCCCGACCACGCCGCACCAGGCCGCCGGTATCCGCAGCGACCCCGCACCGTCGCTGCCGGTGGCCAGTGGCACGATCCCGGCCGCGACCGCCGCGGCCGACCCCGCCGACGATCCTCCCGGTGTGCGGTCCGCCCGCCAGGGGTTGGCCGTCGGCCCGCGGTCGGTGTGGCCCCAGGTCTGCCATCCGGTGTGCGCGAGCGGCACGGAGGTCAGTCCGAGCACGACGCAGCCCTCGCGCTCGAGCCGCGCGGTCTGCCGGGCCTGCGAGCGCGTCCACGCCTTCACTCCGATCGGCACCCCGGCCAGGCGCGGCCGCTCGCCGCGCGCCACCGACCGGTCGACCGCGCGGGCCGACTCCAGGGCCCGCTCCGGCCACACCTCGGTGAAAGCGCGCAACTCCGGATCGACCGCCTCCAGCCGCGCCAGCGCGGCCTGGACGATCTCGACCGCCGACACCTCGCGCCCGACCACCAGCCCGGCGATCCCGGTCGCGTCCAGGGGCCTCCGCGGCCCCGGCGGCGCCGCCAAGGTCATCTACACCGCCGGGCGCGGGGGAGGGGAGACGTGGGGCGCGGCGGTCATGATCGCAGCCTATCCTCCGGCCGTCCGGCCCGTGTTGTCACCCGCGGTGGCCGACCGGCACACTCCGTTGTCATGACGATCAACGCCTTCACCACCACCGGCGGTCAGGCCGTCGACAGCCACCGGACGTGGTGCGCCTCGGTCGGGTCCGGGGTCTCCCAGCGCCGCACGAGACGGTCGATCACCGCGTCCGGCACCGGCGCGGGACGCGAGCGGTTGCGCCGCCCGATCACCTCCGGCGGGGCCTCCAGCGCGACCAGCTCGATCCGGCCCCGGTAGTCGGCGATCAGCCCCGTGCACTGCTCGCGCAGCATCCGCGAGACGTTGGTGGCGTTCCACACGAACGACCGCCCCGCCCGCAGATGCTCGCGCGCCTGCTCGTGGGCGGCCGCCGCCACCGGTCGCTGGTCGCCGGACGGCGGCACCCCCAGCTCCGCGCGGATCCGGTCCAGGCTCACCACCGGAAGATCGGGCCGGTGCTCGGTGATCCAGTGGTCCTTGCCCACCCCCGGCAGCCCCGACAGCACCGTCACCGCGAGCCGCGTGTCGTCGTAGGCCGCGTAGCCGGGGTCACGGCCCGGCTTGCGGAAATACCAGAATCGAGCGTGGTCGGAGGGGAAGCGGCGCGGTGCGTCCAGGCACTCCTGCTCGGCGCAGTACTCCCCGTACAGCGCCACGTTCTCCAGCAGTTCCTCGGCATCGCCGCAGACGCGTCCCAGGATGTCGGCGCTCGCCAGCAGCACCAGGTCGTCGTTGCGCGCCAGCAGGCTCACCCGGAACGCGATCTGCTGCAGGTCGGGGCGCTCCAGCGCCCAGAACGGCACCTGGTGGTGGCGCACCAGCGCCGCCACGTGCTCACGCCAGGGCACCGGCGCGCCCAGCTCCCACAGGATCCGCCGCACCATCAGGTCGCCGCGCCGCGAATGGCCGTGCGCGGTGATCCGCCCGTCGTCCTCGGTCCTGGTGCAGTACGGCTTGGCGATGTCGTGCATCAGCACCGTCGTGAACAGCCGCACCCGCTCGTCGGCCGGACGCTCCCGCCACCGCGGCATCGCGGCCAGCGCCTCGCACGCCATCCGCGTGTGCACCTCGGCGTCGCCCTCGGCGTGGTGCAGCGCGTCCTGCGGCACGCCCGCCAGCGCCCGCACCCACGCGAACGCCTCGCGGATCTCCGGCCACGGCACCCGCCAGTGCGGCGGCGCCGGGCACAGCTCCTCAAACACCCGCATACAGCACCTCCGGGTCGGCCAGCCCGTTGGCGACGATCGGCCGGTCCAGCCAGTGCGTGCCCGAGTCGAGGATGGCGTTCAGGAAGCTCGGCCGCACCCACTTGAGCCGGTCCACCGTCCGCCCGTCCTCCTCGACCTTGATGTAGAGGCCCTCCATCTCCTCGGCCGCGTCGGTCTCGGCGGCCACCCGGCCGGGATCGGCGCCGCCGCCGGCGGCCGCCTCCCGCAGCGCGTCCCGCCAGCGCGCCGTTCGGCACGTGGACGGCCCGGCGAGGGCGACGAGCGACCGGAGACCGTCCAGCCGGCCCTCGTGCAGGACGGGCACCGACACCACCGGCGTCCCCTGCAGGAGGTCGCGGCGGCGCTCGGTGGACAGGAACGTCCCGTCCCGCTGGTCCAGCACGTCGAACTCGCAGAAATAGTGGGGGAGGGCGTCGTAGAACATGGTGTGCTTGGCGTACAGCCACTCGCCGTACATCACGTAGCGGTCGCCCAGCCGCGGCCACAGCGCGTGCTGGACGGTCGCGGCCCATGCCTTGAGCGGGGCGAAATGCCGCTCGCGCGGGCCGCCGGTGAGGAAGTGGCCGCGGCTCTGCAGGCGCAGCTCCCCGCCGGCGGTGAAGCTGATGCCGCAGTTGGCGCCGTCCAGCTTCTCCTCGACCACCAGGTACCGCCCGGCGACGTCCCGGAAGGGAACCGCGGCCAGATCGTGGTCGCCGGTCTGGAACCGGGAACCCTCGATATGCCGGGTCCGGGGATACTTGTGCAGCATGTCGACCGTTGTAACGGGGCGCGTCGGGACGTGGCAACCGAATATCGTCGGAGCGTGACCACTTCGGGAACCGGCAACGGGACGCGGCCCGCCGCCGGGGGCTTCGGCCTGCGATGACCGGCGAGCGCGAGCAGGGGCGCAAGGCGCTGCGGCCCATCGACCTGGCCCGGACGGCGGGCGTGTCCACCCAACAGATCCGCAACTACCTCGACGAGGGCGTGCTGCCCCCGGCGCCGCGCAGCCCCACCGGGTACCGCCGGTTCGACGAGCGGCACCGGCAGGCCCTGATCGCCTTCCGGGCGCTGGAGAGGGGGTACGGCAGGACCACCGCCGCCCAGATCATGCGTGCGGTGCACGACGGCGAGGTGCCGCGGGCCCTGGCGTCGGTGGACGCGGCCCACGCCGCCCTGCACGGGGAGCGGCTCTCCCTCCAGGCGGCGGGTGAGGCGCTCGAGGCCGTCGCGCGGCAGGACCCGGAGGCGGTGGCGCCGTCGCGGCACTCGGGCGAGCCGCGCTCGGGACTGCGGATCGGCGAGGTCGCGGCCCGCCTGGGCGTGCGCTCCTCCGCGCTGCGGGTGTGGGAGGCCGCGGGGCTGCTGACCCCGGGGCGCGAGGCCGGCACCGGCTACCGGGTCTTCGGCCCGGCCGAGATCCGGGACGCCCAGATGATCCATATGCTGCGGCAGGGCCGGTATCCGCTGCCGCAGATCTACGCCGTCCTGGACGGGCTGCGCCGCACCGGGAGCAGCGAGGCCCTGCGCGAGGCCATCGCCGGGCGCCGCGAGGCGCTCACCCGGCGCGCCAACGACATGCTCGCCGGCTCGGCCCGCCTGCACGGCTATCTCACCGACGAAAACGATCGGCCTTGACGAGAAAAATTGCCGGAGGCCGGCCGCATGATCGAGGTCTGGGCGGCCATCACCACCGGCCCCGGCGCCGACTCCTGGTTCATGGGCCGCAACGAGACCGAGACCCCGGAGGGCGGCCGGACCTGTCACAGCAGACGGTCGGCCCTGCCCTCCAGGTAGCGGCGCTCGGGAAGGCTGGCCGTGCGGCGCGCGGCCGTCCGGTACGCGTCGCGGGCGGCCGCGCCGTCACCGGCCATCTCCAGCAGATGGCCCCGCACGGCGTCCAGCCGGTGATGCCGCGCGAGCCGCTCGTCGGACCGCAGCCCCTCCAGAAGGTCCAGACCGGCCCGGGGGCCGTTCACCATGGCCACCGCGACCGCGTGGTTGAGGGCGACCATGGGGTTCGGAGCGACCTTGCCCAGCAACTCGTACAGGCCGAGGATCTGCGGCCAGTCGGTGTCCTCGGCGCGTCCCGCCTCGGCGTGCACGGCGGCGATCGCGGCCTGCAGCTGGTACGGCCCCACCGGCCCGTGCGGCAGCGCCTCCGACACCAGCGCGACCCCCTCGGCGATGGCGGCGGAGTCCCAGCGCCCGCGGTCCTGCTCGGCGAGCGGGACCAGCTCGCCGCCCGGCCCCGTGCGGGCGTCCCGGCGCGCGTCGGTGAGCAGCATCAGCGCCAGCAGCCCGGCGACCTCCCCGTCGCCGGGCAGCATCGCGCGGACCGCGCGGGCCAGCCGGATCGCCTCCCCGCTCAGCTCCCGGCGGTGCAGTTCCGGCCCGGCCGTGGCGGTGTACCCCTCGTTGAAGATCAGGTACAGCACGTGCAGGACCGCGCCCAGCCGCTCGTCCCGCTCCGCCTCCGGCGGCGGGCCGAACACCGCCCCGGCCGCCTTGATCCGCTGCTTGGCCCGGCTGATCCGCTGCGCCATGGTCGCCTCCGGGACCAGGAACGCGTGCGCGATCTGCACCGTGGTCAGCCCGCCCACGGCGCGCAGCGTCAGCGCCACCTGCGAGGCGCCCGACAGCGCCGGATGGCAGCACAGCGACAGCAGGGTCAGCGTGTCGTCGCGCCCGGCCGCCGCGGGCGCGGCGTCGGCGGCCGAGGCCAGCAGGTCGTCGGCGGGACGCGCGACCGCGTCGGCCACCTCGCGCCGCCGCCGCGCCTGCTCGCTGCGCACCTGGTCGGCCATCCGGCGGGCGGCGACGGTGACCAGCCAGCCGTGCGGGTTGTCCGGCACGCCCTCCCGCGGCCACTGCACGGCGGCGGCCAGCAGCGCCTCCTGCACCGCGTCCTCGGCCGCGTCGAAGTCGCCGTGCCTGCGGACGAGCACGCCGAGGACCCGCGGGGCCTGATCCCGCAGCAGGTCCTCGACGGCCGCGCCCGGCCCCGGAACGGTGCCGGGCCCGCTCACATCTCCATCCCCGCGCTGTACATGATCGGGCGGACCTCCACGCCCAGGAAGCGCGACTCGGGCATGCGCGCGGCGATCTCCAGGGCGCGCTCCCGGCTCTCGCAGTCGATCACGTAGTAGCCGGCCAGATACTCCTTGGCCTCGGCGAACGGCCCATCGGTCACCGCGGGCACGCCGTCCTTGACCCGGACGACGGCGCTGGTGCCGGGATTGGCGAGCGCGTGCGTGACGACCATCTCGCCGGACTCGCGGAGCATCTTCTGGAACCCCTCGTGGGCGTTCATGATCTCGTTGCGCTCGGCCTCGGTCAGCCCTTCCCACGCCTCGTCGTTCATGTGGATCATCAGCAGGTACTTCATCGGGTGCTCCTCACCTCGCGGCGCCTCTCACAGAGGTCGGGGCGCCCGTCCCGTTCTCGACATCCTTCCGCGGATCCTTCCTCGCATTTTTCCGGGCGAACCCGCGCCCCCTCATCCCGGGTCGGTGCGCGGCGCGATCAACCCGGACTTGTAGGCCGCCACCACCGCCTGCCGCGTCCAGAAGTTCATGCCCATGGAGGCGGGGGCGGCCGTGCAGGCCACCGTCCGCCTGGACCGTCTCCCCGCGGGCCCATGGGCCGGTCTGGGCGTATTGGCCCTCTGCAGCGCGGGAGCACTG
Organism: Actinomadura vinacea; assembly: GCF_039532545.1. Classification (NCBI taxonomy): domain Bacteria; kingdom Bacillati; phylum Actinomycetota; class Actinomycetes; order Streptosporangiales; family Thermomonosporaceae; genus Actinomadura; species Actinomadura vinacea. Next base: position 149,965 of record NZ_BAAARW010000024.1, read on the forward strand.
GTTCTAGGGGGATTGCTGTTCATAAAGCGCGACCAATAAGGGCTTGGTGATGTACTCTCACGCCATGGTCTTCCCTCACAGCCTTCTTCTTCTCGAGCCGCGCTGACACGCTGAACAGCTGTCAGCGCGGCCGCCCCTCATGCACTGAGGGGCTTTTTCATTTCCCGGCCAAGGCGAACCCTGGTGACGAGGATGATGAACGAGAACGAGAAGGCCGACGACAGAGACGACGGGCACCCCCCGTTCCGCTACGACGCCCGCATGGCGAACGAGATCGAACTGCGCTGGCAGGAACGCTGGGAACGCGAAGGCACCTTCCACTCGCCCAACCCGGCAGGCCCCCTCGGAGAAGGAATCGACCGGATGGCGGGCCGCCGCCGGTCCTATGTCCTCGACATGTTCCCCTACCCCAGCGGCGTGGGACTGCATGTCGGCCACCCGCTCGGCTACATCGGCACCGACGTGTACGCCCGCTACCGGCGGATGGCCGGCGACCACGTCATGCACGCCTTCGGGTACGACGCGTTCGGGCTGCCGGCCGAGCAGTACGCGATCGACACGGGCCGGCACCCGCGCGATACGACGGCGGTGAACATCGCGGCCATGCGGCGCCAGCTGCGGCGGCTGGGACTGGGCCACGACCTGCGCCGCGAGGTCGCCACCAGCGACCCGGCGTTCTACCGCTGGACGCAGTGGCTCTTCCTGCGGATCTTCAACGCCTGGGTGGACGAGCGCACCGGCCGGGCACGTCCGATCGAGGACCTGGTCGCCGAGTTCGCGTCCGGTGCCCGCGCCGTGCCCGGCGGACGGGACTGGGCGGAACTGGACGAGACGGAGCGCCGCCGGGCCGTCGACGGCCACCGGCTGGCCTACGTGTCGGAGGAGCCGGTCAACTGGTGTCCCGGGCTGGGCACCGTCCTGGCCAACGAGGAGGTCACCGCGGAAGGCCGCAGCGAGGTGGGCGACCACCCGGTCTACCGCAGGCCGCTGCGGCAGTGGATGCTGCGGATCACCGCGTTCGCCCAGCGGCTGATCGACGACCTGGACGGACTCGCCTGGCCGGACTCGCTGAAGCGGACGCAGCGGAGCTGGATCGGGGCCGGCGACGGCGCCCGCATCACCTTTCCCGCCGCCGGTGAGGGGATCGAGGTCTTCACCACCCGTCCCGACACGCTGCCCGGCGCCACCTATGTGGTGCTGGCGCCCGAGCACCCGATGGTGGGAGAGTTGGTCCCGGACGCCTGGCCGGGCGGCACCCCGCGAGCGTGGCGCTACCCGCAAGGGCGGGCGAACGAAAGGGAATGGACGCCACGGGACGCGGTCGGCGCGTACCGGAAAAGGGTCGAACGCCTCAGTGAGCGCCGGCGCACCACCGACACCTCTGAAAAGACCGGCGTTTTCACCGGCGCCTACGCCGTCAACCCCGTCACCCAAACACCCATACCGGTTTTCCTGGCCGACTACGTGCTCATGGGTTACGGGACAGGCGCGATTATGGCGGTTCCCGCCCACGATCAACGGGATCTGGAGTTCGCGACCGAGTTCGGCCTGCCCGTACACCCCGAGAAGGGCCCACTGGAGGAATGGCCCACCGGGCAGGACAGCGCATGCGTGGCGGACGGCGCCGCCGCCATCGCCTGGCTGGAACGGCACGGGGTGGGCAAGGGGGCGCGTACCTACCGGCTACGTGACTGGCTGTTCTCGCGGCAGCGCTACTGGGGCGAACCGTTCCCGATCGTGTACGACGAGCACGGACTGCCCGTCGCCCTGCCCGAGAGCGCGCTGCCCGTCCGGCTGCCGGAGATGACCGACTTCCGGCCCGAACCGCAGACCGACGACGACCCACCCGTGCCGCCGCTGGCCAAGGCCAGGGAATGGGCGAGCGTCGAACTCGACCTGGGCGACGGCCCCAAACGGTACCGGCGTGAGCTGAACACCATGCCGCAATGGGCCGGCTCCTGCTGGTACTACCTGCGCTACCTGGACCCGACCAACGATGAGGCGTTCGTGGACCCCGAGGTCGAGCGCTACTGGATGCCCTCCTCCGATCCCGAACGCCCTGGGGGAGTGGACCTGTACGTCGGAGGCGGGGAACACGCCGTGCTGCACCTGCTGTACGCGAGGTTCTGGCACAAGGTCCTGTACGACCTGGGCCATGTCTCCACCAAGGAGCCGTTCGCCCGCCTGTTCAATCAGGGATACGTCCTGGCCGACGCCTTCACCGACGAACGCGGCATGTACGTGCCCGCCGCCGAGGTGGTGCAGGGCGGCGACGGGTCGTTCACCTACCAGGGCCGCCCGGTCGCCCGCCGCGCCGGCCGGATGGGCAAGAGCCGCAAGAACGGTGTCAGCCCTGACGACCTGTACGAGCGCTATGGCGCGGACACCCTGCGCCTGCACGAGATGGGCATGGGCCCCTTGGACGCCGACCGGCCCTGGCACACCGATGACATCGCGGGCGTCCACCGCTTCCTGCAACGGCTGTGGCGCAACATCGTCGACGAGGAGACCGGCCGCCCACGCGTCACCGACATCCCACCGTCCCCTGACATGCTGCGTAGGCTGCACCAGACCATCGCCATCGTCCGGCAGGACTTCGGCGAGCTGCGCTACAACACCGCGATCGCACGGCTGACGGAGCTGAACACCCACGCCGCCAAGCTGGACCCGATGCCGCGCCAGCTCGCCGAACCCCTGATCCTGATGGTGGCGCCGCTCGTCCCGCACATCGCCGAGGAACTGTGGAGCCGCCTGGGGCACGAGGAATCGCTGGCCTGCGCGCCGTTCCCCGAGGCCGACGCGTCCCTGGCCGCCGAACCGTCGGTCACGATCCCCGTCCAGATAGACGGCCGCACCCGCTTCACCTTGGAGGTCCCCGCCGACGCCGATCACGAGCACACCGAACGCCGCCTGACCACGCACCCCGACTACGCCAGGCACACCGCCGGCCTGACCGTCCGCCGCGTGGTCATCGTCCCCGGCCGAATCGCCAACATCGTCACCACCGGGTGCTGAGCCGCGCGGACGTCTTGCCCGTGCTCCCGGTGTCGTCGGCGAAGCGCAGGTCGGCGTGCAGGCGCTGGGCGTCGCGGTCCTGCACATGGGTGCTCCCGGCCAGCGGCGACCGGGGGCCGGACTGCCGCCGATGGTTGCGCTCCAGCCTGTGCACCAGGACGGCTACCAGCACGAATACGGCGAGTGCGAGGATCATGGCCGGACGGCGGTGGCCTTGAAGAACGTGTAGTGGAACGTGCCGCCGGCCTGGGCCGTCCGGTGCAGGCCGGCGATGCCCCGTTCCCAGTCGGCGCGGGTGGTGAGCCCGGCCGCCAGCGCCTGCGCGCCGACGCCCGCGACCATGGCGGTGAAGGTGTCGCGGGTGAAGCCCTCGACGAGGGCGGGCCGGGTGGCGTCGGCGTAGACGGTGCGCGGCCGGACGGTGACCCCGTCGTAGCCGGCCTCGGTCAGCAGCGGTTGCAGACGGCGCCCGATCAGCGAGTCGCCGCCCGCCTCCGCCTGGAGCCGCACCAGGTGGCCGATCGCCGCGCGGGCGTGGGCGCTGTCGGGATGGAAGAACGCCGAACCGTGGTCGCCTTCGATCACGGTGATCGTCCCGCCCGGTTTCAGCACGCGCCGCAGCGCCGCCAGGGCCTTCAGGGGGTACCGCAGGTGCTCCAGGACGAAGCACACGAAGAGGTGGTCGAACGAGCCGTCCGCGAACGGCAGGTCGAAGAGGTCGGCGCGGTGCCATTGGACGCGGGCGCTGGTGTGGGCATCGCTGTGGGCGCGGACGCGGGCGCGGGCCTGCGCGAGCGACTCCTCCGAGATGTCCACCGAGGTCAGGTGCATGCCGGGGCTCGACGCGACCAGGTGCACGGTCTGGGCGCCCACTCCGCACCCGGCCTCCAGCACCCGGCTCCCGGCCGGGTAGCGGGTGTCGGCGTGGAGCAGTTCCGCCAGGGTGTCGGCCTGGTCGCCGAGGCGCCGGGCCTCGTTCTCGGAATATCCGTGCACGTAGGGAACGGGGGTCGTCATGTTCATGCTCTCACCGTGGCGCCACAATGGACCTGGTGAACAGATCCAAACCAACCGCATCAGACCGGTCCATAACGGCTGGGGGCTCCGACTTCCTCCAGCTCGACACCGGTGACGCGCCGCCCGGCGGGCTGTCGGACTGGCTCGCCGAACGGCTCAGGGCGGCCGTGTCCGACGGCCGCCTGCCCGTCGGCGGCAGGCTCCCCGCCACCCGGGTCCTGGCCGCCGACCTGCGGGTCTCCCGCGGCGTGGTCACCGAGGCCTACCGGCGCCTGATCGAGGACGGGCACGCCGCCGGGCACGGCCGCCGCGGGACGGTCATCGTGGCCGCACCCGTCACCGCCCAGCCCGACCGCGCCCTGCCCGTCACCGCGCTGCCCGTCACCACCGGGGCCGCCGGCCCGTCCGGCGAGCCGTTCCCGGCCGAGCCCGGCGCCGACGTCTACGACGCGCTGCGCGAGGCCTCCGCGCGGATCGACCTGTCACCGGGACTGCCCGACCTGGCCGCGTTCCCGCGCGCGGCCTGGCTGCGCGCCGAACGCGCCGTCATCGGCGACCTGGCCGCGCCGGGCCTCGGCTACGGGGACCCGCGCGGCACCCCCGCGCTGCGCCGGGCGGTCGCCGGCTGGCTGGCCCGCAACCGCGGGATCGGCGCCGACCCGGACGAGATCGTGATCGTCTCCGGCACCGCCCAGGCGTTCGGCCTGTTCGCGCACGTCCTCCGCGCGGACGGGATCGGCGAGGTCGCCATGGAGGACCCGGGGTCGCTCGGGGCCCGCCAGCATCTGGAGTACTGGGGCCTGCGCACCCCGCCCGTGCCCGTCGACGCCGACGGCATCCGGGTCGACGAGCTGCGGGCCGCGGGCGCCCCCGTCGCCCTGCTCACTCCCGCGCACCAGTTCCCGACGGGAGTGGTCCTGGGCGGCGAGCGGCGCCGGGAGCTGATGCGCTGGGCCGACGGCGGCGGGATCGTCATCGAGGACGACTACGACGCCGAGCACCGCTACGACCGGCCCCCCGTGCCCGCCCTCCGCGCCATGCTGCCCGAACGCGTCTGCTACACCGGGAGCGTCTCCAAGCTCCTGGCGCCGGCGCTGCGCCTGGGGTGGGTCATGGCTCCTGCGGCGTACCGGGAGGCGCTCGTGGACGCCAAGCGGTTCGCCGACCTCGGCAACGCCGCGCTGCCGCAGCTCGTGCTGGCGCACCTGATGGAGTCCGGAGAGCTGGAGCGCCAGCTGCGCTTCCTGCGCCGCCGCCACCGCCGCCGCCGGGACGCGATGATCGAGGCGATCGAGGCGCACCTTCCCGGCGCGGTCGTGCACGGCGCCGCCGCCGGGCTGCACCTGATGATCACCTTCGCCGGGGGGCCCGGCGCCGGCGTGCCCGACCTCGAGCTGGCCGCCGCGGCGCTCGCCCGCGGCGTCAAGGTGCACCCGCTGTCCTGGCACAGCCGGCGCCGGGACCGGCAGGGACTGGTCATGGGGTACGCGGCCGCCCCTCCGAGCGCCCTTCGCGAGGCGATGGCGACGCTGGCCGCCGCCATCGGCGACCTGTGAGCCTCGCGCGGGGCGTCAGAGCACCGGGTGTCAGAGGCCGTGCCGGGTGTCGCTCAGCACCCGTTCGGCGACCTCGCGTTCCGCCCGCGCGGAGAACGGCTCGCGGCGGGCCTCGACGGCGCGCCGGGTCTCCTCGGCGACCAGGTCCGCGTTGATCGCCGCACCGGCCCGCACGCCCGCCGCGGCCGCGCCGATGACCTGCTCGGCCAGCGCGACCGCGTTCCCGGCCGCCCACACCCCGGGGACCTCCGTCGCGCCGGACGCGTCGGCCACGATCCGGGTGCCGATCACATGCCCGCCCATCTCCTGCTCGGCCGTGGTCAGCCCGAGCCCGGCCAGGCCGTCGACGCGGGCGGTGAGCCGGGTGCCGACCGCCAGCGCCGTCCGGCCGATCACCCGGCCGGTCTCCAGCCGCACACCGGTGAGCCGGTCGTCGGCCACCTCCAGGCCCGTGACCCGCCCGTCGACCACGGCGATCCCGCGCGCCGCCAGCTGCTCGTACTCCTCGTCACCCGGCTCGGGCGCGGTGTGCAGGAACAGCGCGACGTCGTCGCTCCACTGCCGCCACAGCAGGGCCTGGTGCACCGACAGCGGCCCGGTGGCCAGGACGCCGATCGGCTCGTCCCGCACCTCCCAGCCGTGGCAGTACGGGCAGTGCAGCACGTCGCGGCCCCATCGCCCGGCCAGGCCCGGCACGTCCGGCAGCCCGTCCACCAGCCCGGTCGCGACCAGCAGCCGGCTCGCCGTCACCTCGGACCCGTCCCGCAGGACGACGCGGAAGCCGCCGCCGTCCAGCCGTCCGGCCGAGGCGACCTCGCCGGTCACGACCTCGCCGCCGTACCGGGCCACCTCGGCGCGGCCGTCGGCCAGCAGCCGGGCCGGCGGGGTGCCTTCGCGCCCCAGGTAGGTGTGCATGTGCGCTGCGGGCGCGTTGCGCGGCCGGCCGGCGTCGATCACCAGTACCGAGCGGCGCGCCCGGGTCAGCGCCAGCGCGCCGGACAGCCCGGCGGCGCCGCCGCCGACGACCACCGCGTCATAGTGTGTAGATCCGGTCATCATTGCTCCCTCCGCTTCGGCGTAGAGAGTGCGCCCCACCGGAAAGGTCTGGCAAGAATCCTTGCTGTTTCGGCAAAATGCACGGGTCTGCGGGGGCCGGCCCGAACCGTGTGGCGATGCTCACAATGGGGCGTTCCGGAGTCGCGGGCGCCTTCCCGATCGTCATAGAGGTCATGACCCGTGAGGAGGCCACGTGACCACAAGCGCGCCGCACCGCCCCGCCGCCGCGACCGAACTCGACGTCGTCCCGGCCGCGGAGGCCCGGCCCCGGACTCGCCTGCGGCTGCTACGCAAGATCGGCGTCGCCGTCGGCGGTGTCGTGCTGATCCTCGCGGGCATCGTGATGATGGTGCTGCCGGGCCCGGGCGTCGTCGCGATCCTCGCCGGGCTGGGGCTGCTGGGCACCGAGTTCCCCGCCGCCCGCCGCGTCAGCGAACGGCTGCAGGGCTACATCCGCACGGCCTGGCACAAGGTCCGCCGCACCAAGAAGGCGGACTCGAAGGCCGACTCCGCCGCCTGAGGTCCTGTCCCGGCCGTGACCGCGGCCCGGCCGGGACAGGAGGGCACGCCTCAGACCGACAGGTTCTCCTCGATCCCCTTGAGCTGGTGCCGTGCCAGCGCCAGGTTGGCCCGGCCCCGGTCCATCGCGAGGTAGAGGAACAGGCCCTTGCCCTTGCGGCCGGTCACGGGACGGATCACGTGGTACTGGCCGTTCAGCGTGATCAGGATGTCCTCGATGTCGTCCTTGATGCCCAGCGACTCCATGGTGCGCATCTTGGCGCGCATGACCTCGGTGTTCCCCGCCGAGGCGACCTGCAGGTCCAGGCTCTTGGAGCTGCCCATCGTCCCGAGGGCCATGCCGCTGTTGTAGTCGACGACGGCGGCGCCGATCGCGCCGTCGATCGCCATCATGTCCTTCATCGACACGTCCAGGTTGGACATGCGGTTCCCTTCACTGGTCGTTTCACGGACGGCGCGGTTCGGTGCTGCGGCCTCCTTCCTGGGGCGGGTCATCGGTGCGGCGGGGTCGTCCGGGCGTCCCCGCCAGCAGTTCGGCGATGGCGCGCGCCGCCGGGCGGGACTCCAGGTGCAGGCGGCCGACGTTGACGTCGGGGGCCGACAGCACGGTGAGCGAGGCGCTCCAGCCGGCGGAGTAGATCACCACGTAGCCGTTGGTCCCGCGCAGCACGACCTCGTGGAACCCGCCCCCGTGCGCCGTGGAGGTCATCCGGTGCGACAGCGCCAGCTCCGCGGCGGTCAGCGCGGCCATGCCGGACGGCTCGATGTCGTCCGGCAGGTCGTGCGCGATGAGCAGGCCGTCGGAGGAGGCGATCACGCTGCCGGTGAGCCGGGCGACCCGGCCGCGCAGCGCGGTCAGCTCGGCCAGCAGGGCCGGATCGGGCGCGGGTCGCGCGAGATCGTCCATCCGCTCGTGGACCGCCACGTTCGTCATCCTTTCGATCAGCCGTCCCAGACGCCGTTTCACCACCTCAGGCGAGCCCCTCCAGCCCGGACCGGAGCAGGAGCAGCACCTCGCGTTCGACCGGCTCCCACTCCGGGGCCCCGTTCAGGTCGCCGGCCGTCCCGCCGCGCCGCCGGGCCGGCAGGTCCGGCGGCGAGCCCCGCTCCGGGACGGTGCCGGCTTCGGGCGCGGGGGTGGCGGGGTCCTGCGGCGGGCGCAGCATCCCGGCGGCGGCCAGCCGGCGCACCGCCAGCAGGCAGTCGAAGGCGGACCGGCCGAGGTCGCGGGCCAGCTCGCCGGGCGCGCGGCGGCCGTCGGCGTTCAGCAGGATCTCCGCCTCGACACCGGTCAGCACCACCCGCTGGCGGCCGACCCGGCGCACCGGGACGACGGGGGCGTGGTCGCGCGCGGCCGAGGGAAGCACCGCGTCCAGCCGGGCCGCCCGCCGTGCGCACTCGGCCACCAGTTCCTCCGGTGCGACGCGGCACAGATGCGCGAGCCGGTGCGGCGGTGCCTCGGCGAACTCGACCCCGCCTTCGTCCTCGGAGCCGAGCAGGAAGTACGCGGCGTCGTGCAGCGCCAGCCACGCGACCGCCTCGACCCCGGCCTCCCCGAGCGACCCGGGCGACCCGGGCGACCCGGGCGTGCCGGGCGCTCCAGGCGGTGTGCGGGCGGTGTTGAGGAGGTGGTCGAGGCTCGGCGCGCTCCGGCTTTCGGCGTAGGCGACGGAGCCTTCGACGACGTGCAGCGCGCCCTCGTCCCGCACCCGCAGCACCCCGGTCGCGCGCCGGCCCTCCAGTTCGCGCAGCGCGGTCACCGGCGGGCGGGTGGAGAACGGTTTCGGCCGGTCATGCGTCATGGCCGGATCCCGCCATTTCCTGGATCGCCGCGCGGACCCGCAGTCTGGCGAGCGCGAGATTGCCGGTATCGCGGTCGAGCAGTAAATGCAGGAACAGCGTGCCGCTGAATGCCGCGTTGACCAGGGTGAGCAGATGATATCCGTGTTCTCCGCACACGATGATCTCTTCGATGTCGTCGCCGTCCGGGGTGGCCGACAGCGCCGGGCAGGCCAGCACCGCGCGCACCGCGTCGGTGCTGGCCGCGGCGTCCTCGTGCTGGTCGAGCGGGCTGTCGGCGCCGGCGGCGGCGATGGCCAGACCGCTGGCGCCGTCCACCATGGTCACCCGGCGAGCGCCGGGAATATCCATGATCTGGCTGAGACAACCGTCGATACCGAGCACGCACACCCCCAAATGCGCCGTGATTCCGGGAGGCTGACGCTACACCCGGCGCCACCCCCCGACCACTGATTCATCAGAGAATCTCCGAATACTGGGTACGTGGCCATAAATGGTCGGACAGCTCCGTTGGCCGGGCCGGGAAAATATACCTTTCGGTATCCCGTCGAATGGCGCAACAAGGCCTTGGCGCGCATTTTTCCCACAAACCGCGCAGGCGGATCACCCCAGGACACGTCAGGACACGCGTGGGCCGGGACTTGAAGAGAACACCGCCTAGCGGAGGTGGTGCGTGCCGGGGGTGTGGCCGAACGCGCGGCGGAAGACGTCGATGAACGCGCTGGTGGACGACCAGCCGCACGCGTGCGCCACCGTGGTCACCGGCGTGCCCTCGGCCAGCAGGACCAGGGCGCGGTAGAGCCGCAACTGCGTGCGCCACTGCGGAAACGTCATGCCGAGATCGGCCCTGAAGAGCCGCGCCAGCGTGCGGGCGCTCGCGCCGACCTCCGCGCCCAGCACCGCCAGGGTCCGGTCGTCGGCCGGGTCGGACCGCAGGATCGCGCACAGGGTCTGGAGCCGGGGATCGGCGGGCGCGGGCAGGTGCAGGGGCTGCTGCGGTGAGGCGCGCAACTGGTCGAGCAGGACCGCGCGCAGCCGGTGCCGCTCGGGGGAGCCGTCGGACGGGCGGCGCGTGTAGGCCAGGATCAGCTCGCGAAGCAGCGGCCCGACCGCCAGCACGCTCGGCGCGGCCAGCCCCAGCGGGTTGTCGGCCGCGGGCAGGCCCACCAGATGGAGTTCGAGCTCGCCGTGCGCGTGGTGGGCATGCACCGTCCCGGCCGGCACCCAGATGGCACGGGTCGCCGGGGCGACCCAGGAGCCTTCGCCGGTCGTGACGGCCAGGACGCCGCGGGCCGCGTAGACGATCTGGTGGTCGTCGTGGCGGTGCGCGTCGATGCCCGCGCCCGGGGCCAGCGTCCGGACCCGCGTCGGCGCCTCCGACTGATGGCGGATTTTCGACATTGATTGGCATTTTATCGGAAGTGCGACACGCGCCCCGATCGCGACCATGGCGGGATGCCGAGGATCAAACCGATCACGCTGCTGTCGGCCGGGCACGGCTGCGTGGACGTCTACCAGGGCGCGGTCGCTTCGCTCGTCCCGTTCTTCGTCGCCGAGCGCGCCTACACCTACGCCGCCGCCTCGGGCGTCGTGCTCGCGGCCTCACTGCTGTCCTCGGTCGTGCAGCCGCTGTTCGGGGTGCTGACCGACCGGTGGACGATGCCGTGGCTGCTCCCGGTGAGCACGCTCCTGGCCGGGCTCGGGATCGCCCTCAGCGGCCTCACCGCCTCCTACACGCTGACCCTGGCCTTCGTCGCCCTCTCGGGGCTCGGCGTCGCCGCGTACCATCCCGAGTCCGCCCGCGTCGCCCGGCGCGTCAGCGGCGGCAGCCACAGCGCGATGGGCCGGTTCTCCCTCGGCGGCAACCTCGGCTTCGCGGTCGCGCCGATCATGGTCGCCGCCGTCGTGGCGACCGGCGGGCTGCGCTCGTCCCCGCTGCTCGTCGTCCCGGCCCTGATCGGCGGCCTGCTGTGCGTGCCCGCGCTGCGCGCCCTCGCCGCGACCACGGGCACCGGCCCCCGCGGCACGGACGCGCGGGCGACCGACGACAGGGCCTCCTTCGTGAAACTGTCGCTGGCCGTCGTCCTGCGGGCGATCGTCTTCATCGGCCTGAGCACGTTCATCTCGCTCTACGCCCAGCAGCGCACCGGAGGCGGCGCCGTGGCGGGCACCGCCGCGCTGTTCGTGCTCTACCTCGGCGGGGCCGTCGGCACCGTCGTGGGCGGCGGCCTGGCCGACCGGTGGGACCGGGTCCTGGTCGTGCGGCGGTCGTACCTGGTCACCGCGGTCGCCGTCGCGGGCGTGGTGCTCGTCCCCGGACCGGCCCTGTACCTGTTCGTCGCGCTGGCCTCGGCCGGCCTCTACATCCCGTTCTCGCTGCAGGTCACGCTCGGGCAGGACTACCTGCCCACCCGCGTCGGCACGGCCGCCGGCGTCACCCTCGGCCTGACCGTCAGCATCGGGGGCGTCGCCGGCCCCCTCATCGGCGCCGTCGCCGACGCCACCACGCTCCAGACGGCCCTCGCCCCGTTGATCGTCCTGCCCGCCCTGGCCTGGCTGGTGTTCCGCACGCTCCCCGAGCCCGTCGCGCCCCCATGACCGTCCATTGGCGCCCCGAAGAATGTGACCAGCCCATGGGGGACAGGTTGCTCGATTTCTACCACGCCGTTTCTATCGTGATGAGCGCATGCAAGGGGCTGAAGGAAGGACATGGCCGAACCGGGAATCGATTATGCGGCGATCTTCAATGCCCTGCCCAACGGGGTGGCACTGCTGACGCCGCAATTGGTGTACCTCGACGTCAACGAGGCCTACCTGCGCCTGGCGGGCCGCCAACGACGCGAACTGATCGGCCGGTATGTGTTCGACGCCTTCCCGGACAACCCCGGAAACCCCCAGGTCTCCAGCGTGCGCGACCTGCACGAGTCGCTCGAGCGCGTGATCGCCACCGGCGAACGCGACGTCATGCCCTTGCAACGCTACGACGTCCAGCCGGCCGGTCGCCCCGGCCGGTGGGAGGAACGCTACTGGATCATCATCAACATTCCGTTGCGCGGCGCGGACGGCAAGGTGACGGCGATCGTGCACCGGGTCGAGGAGCTCACCGAGTACGTCCGCGCCGTCCGCGGCCGGGGCGAGAGCGAGGGCGAGCGGGCGATGAAGATACAGGCCGAGCTCTACACCCGTTCCCGTGAACTTCAGGACCTCAACCAGCGGCTGCGCAGGGCCCATGCCCGTGAACGCGAGGTGGCCCTGGCCTTGCAGGAGGCGATGCTGCCCCCGCCCAGGCCGGTGGGCGGCCACTACGCGGCGGTGCGCTACCGGCCCGCCACCGACGCGCTGAACGTGTGCGGCGACTGGTACGACCTGATCGAGCTGCCCGGCGACCGCATCGCGGTCTCCGTCGGCGATGTGGTCGGCCACGGGCTGCGGGCGGCGGGGGTCATGGGGCAGCTGCGCAGCGCGCTCAGCGCCGCCTCCCGCGTCACCCCCGGCCCCGCCCTGGCCCTGGAGGCCCTCGAGCGGTACGCCGATTCGATCGAGGGCGCGGAGACCACGACGGCCGTGATCGCCTTCATCGACTGGGCCACGCACACCATCACCTACAGCAGCGCCGGCCATCCGCCACCGGCGCTGCTCCTGCCCGACGGGAGCGTGCGGCTGCTCGACCAGGCCACCGACCCTCCGCTCGACACCGCGATCGACCAGGAGGGCAGGCCCGAGGCCACCGTCCCCTTCACCGAGGGCTCGATCCTGTCCCTCTACACCGACGGCCTCATCGAACGCCGCGGGGAGGACATCGACGCCGGGCTGACCCGTCTCGTGGACTCCCTCACCCGCCATCCGGGCACCGACTCCGCCGCGCTCGCCGACGCCGTCATGGCCGAGCTCCTGCCGCCCGACGGCCACACCGATGACACCGCCCTGGTCGTCATCCGGCTGTGAGACGTGCCGGAGCCTCGGTTTCGGGGATGTTCTGCTCGGTCCAGATGCTCTTGCCGCCCGCGTTGTAGCGCGTCCCCCAGCGCTGGGTGAGCGCGGCGACGAGCTGGAGGCCGCGCCCTCCTTCGTCGGCGAGGTCGGCCCGGCGGATGAGGGGCGTGGTCAGGCTGCCGTCGGAGACCTCGCAGATCAGGGTGCGGCTGCGCAGCATGCGCAGCCGCATGGGGCCCTTGGCATGCCGGACGACGTTGCCGACGAGCTCGCTGACCAGCAGCTCGGTGGTCATCGTGAGCTCTTCGTCCAGGTGCCAGGCGGCGAGCTGGTCACGGACGTGCTCGCGCGCCATCCCGGCGGCCCTCGGATCTTCGGGCAGCGGCCAGGTGGCGACGTTGGACGCAGGGAGCCGGCCGGTCCGGGAGACGAGCAGGGCCGCGTCGTCCCCGGTCAGCTGGTCCGAGGGGAGAAGCGCGGCGGTGAGGATGTCGCAGAGCGCCTCCAGGGACGTGTCGGGCGCGTTCTGCAGCGTCGTCGCGAGGGTTTGGGTGAGGCGGGTCATGCCCTGGTCGGCGTCGCGGTCCGCCGATTCCAGCAGGCCGTCGGTGTAGAGGAGCAGCAAGGTGCCGTCGGGCAGGTTCGCGGTGGTCGTGTCGAACGGCGGGGAGGCGGCGCCCAGCGGCGGATTGGTCACGGTGGTGCAGGTGGTGACGGTGCCGTCCGGGCAGGCGATCGACGGCGGGGGATGACCGGCGCTGGCATAGGTGAAGTCGCCGGTGACGGGATCGTAGATGCCGTACAGGCAGGTGGCGAAGTAGTCCGCGCCGAGATCGCTGACGATGTCGTTGAGGCGGTCGAGGACCTCGTCCGGGGGAAGGTCGAGCTCGGAGAGGGTGCGGACCGCGGTGCGCAGCCGTCCCATGGTGGCGGCCTCGGAGATGCCGCGCCCCATGACGTCGCCGATCACCAGGGCGACCCGGTCGGACGACAGCGGGATGATGTCGTACCAGTCGCCGCCGACGTCCGCGCCGTCGTCGGCGGGCAGGTAGCGGGCGGCGCCGGTGACCGCGGGCAGCGAGGGCAGGATGTGGGGCAGCAGCCCGCGCTGCAGTTCCCGCGCCTGGGTGGCCGCGACGTCGTACAGCCGCGCCCGTTCCAGGGCCTGGGCGATCACGCTGCTCAGCGCGGTCAGCAGGGTCCGCTCCTCCTCGTCGAAACGGTGCCGCCCGTCGAAGGAGACCACCCCGACCCCCATCGGACGGCCGGAGGTGATCAGCGGGAGGAAGACCCGGGCGTCTTTGTCCGGCGCCCTCGGATAGCCCGCCACGTCCGGATGGCGTGCGAGCAGTTCGGCCGTCGACCCGAAGAACTGCGGCGTGCGGGTCCGCAGCGCGACATCTGTGGGGGAGTCGGCGGGGTACGTCGTGCCGGAGAGGGCGTCGATGGTCTCGGGGCTGTAGCCCACGGCGCCGATGACCTGGAGGCGGCCGCCTTCCGCGGCGGTGATGATCAGACCGGAGGCGCGGAAGGCGGGCAGGATGCTGGCGGCGATCGCGGTGACCACGCTCTGGGTGTCGACGGCCTCGGCCAGGGCACCGGTGAGCTCGTCCATCAGGGACTCGCGGGCGGTGGCGCGCCGGCGGGCGGCCTCGCGCCAGCGCTCCTCGGTGACGTCGGTGATGGTGAGGGCGAGGCCGTCCTCGACGGGCATCAGCCGCAGCCGGTACCAGCGCTCGCCGTCCGGCCGGCGGACGTCGATGCCGATGGGCGCGCCGTCGGCCATGACCTTGCGGCACCGGTCCTCCAGGTCCGGGATCTGGCGCAGGACGGGGACCTCCCAGAGACGCCGCCCGGCCAGCCGGTGCGGGGGCCCGAGGAGGCGTTCGGCGGCGGCGTTGGAGTAGCCGATGCGGCCCTCGCCTCCGAGGGTGAGGAAGCCGTCGCTCATCTGCCGCAGGGCGCGTTCTGCCGCGTGCAGGGCGTGAGCGTCTGCGGCGTCATCGTCCAGGGAGGGCCACGGCCCCCCGGCCCTCACCATGTCCGACCGCCCCTGCGAGCCGTGTTCACGCCGTACGCTCACCCAGGCCCCCGATCCGTCCAGGCGTTCCCAGGGCGGCGGACGCCCGGCGGCGGGACACCGCCTGGAGACGACTTATCGCGCCCTCCACCATAATGCCCGGCACGATCCCACTTATAAGGAACACAGGCGCACATATATGGCTTGAGATTCTCTTGACTCCCGAATTATTTAATCTTTTGGCCGTCACTGTTGACACTCAAGCGACATCGTCTGCGAGCCGACGTCGAGCGTGGCAGGCCCGACCGGGCCGTAGATCAAGAATCACATTTCCGATGCTCGTCGAACCCCGCGGCCTAGGCTGAGGTTGCCTCAGCTCTGGGGGATGTCCTTGATGAACACGATCCCGTCGATCGCGGCCAGGTGGGCCGGGTCCAACGGGGCGTAGCCGAAGTAGGGAGACGCGCGGGGCGCGGGCCGCGGGTCGCCGAGGACGGTGGCCAGCCGGCGGGCGTCGACGACGCAGCGGTCCTCCGGGAGCGCGTACAGGAGTCCTTCGACGGTGTCCGGGGGCGGGGTGTCCACCCCCTGGTGCCGGATCGTGCCCAGGGCCGTGGCCAGGAAGGCATACCCCTTGCCAAGGTGGGCGCTCGCGATCGCGCCGGCGCTCCACCACTCCACCGGCAGGTCGCCCATCCTCATCGAGCTCTTGGCCCGCTGGAGATGGCCGTTGTTGGCGTGGACCAGCGCCGGGCCTCGCTCGGCGAGGGCGAGGAGGTTGCCGGCCATCATCGAGCCCCGCAGGCTTGTCAGCCGCGTCATGCGGCCCGGTGAGGTGTCGGCCATCCAGAAGTGGTAGCGCAGCAGGCCGGTGGCGGTGCGCCCGTACAGGCGCGCCCGGTGCCAGTCGTCACGCGAGGACGCCGCGCTCAGGTGCGGCATCTGCGCGTCGAGCAGCGCCACCAGATCGTCGGCGAGCAGCCGCAGCCGCATGGCCTCGGCCGACTGCCCCACGGACCGGGACGGGTCCATCATCGCGGCGGGATTCGTCCACCGGTCGTCGGCGCCGAGCAGGCGGTCGAGCGTTTCCGCGGCGCAGGGGAGCAGGTCGGCCTCCACCTGGGCCGCGAGGTAGCCGTGCAGTGCGGTGAGGGCCTGCCGGGGGCTCGCGGCGCCGGTGATCTCCAGCGGGCCGTCGAAACCGGCGAAGCGGAGCCGTTCGGACGCGGGCCGGCCGTCGTTGTAGGCGCGCATCCAGCGCACGAGCTCGCGGTTGGCCGCGGAGGCGCCCCACCCGTGGCTGAAGCCGCGTTCCATGACCTCGTCGAGGGTGCCTGTGCCCGAGGTGACGTAGTCGTCCACGACCAGGCCCATCATGCAGTCGCTCTCGACCGCGATCGACCCGTAGCCCTCCTGCTCGACGAGCTGCCGGAAGAGGTCGTTGCGCAGGTCGAGCAGGCTGTCCTCGCCGTGGGTCGGCTCGCCCAGCGCGAGCAGCCGCGGCCGGGCCGGGAGCAGCCTCATGACGGCGGCGGCCTCGACGGCATGGGCGGTGTGTTCGATGCCAGTAGCCATGCCTTCAACAGTATCGTTGAACTTTTTGGTTGAGGCTTCTCCGGGATATCAGCAGGAACATGAGCCGTAACCTTCAAAGCGAAGAAAAGCGTAGGCGGCTGGGATCCGTGCGCTTGCCTGGCGAGTTCCTGCAAACCTTACAATGTCAAGGCCGTGGGCGTTGGCGGCACTCGAACCCACTCCTCAGGCCACACCACCAACACACCCCTCCTCTAGGAGAGACCGGACTCACGCAGCGTGATGTTGAGGCGGCCGTGGGTCAGGCCGATGCCGGTGGGGCCTGTGCCGGGGAGGATGTGGGTGACGCCGTGGTAGGCGAGTCGTGAGGGGCCGCCGAAGACGAGCAGGTCTCCCGATTCGAGGTCGATGTCGTGCCAGGGCCGGCCGCGGTTCTCGGTGTTGCCTAGGCGGAAGCGGCCGGTGTCGCCGAGGCTGAGCGACACCACGGGAGCGGGGCTGCGTTCGTCGCGGTCTTGGTGCAGTCCCATCCTGGCGTTGTCGTCGTAGAAGTTGACCAGGGCGACGTCGGGTCGGTAGTCGGGGGCGTCGTCGCCGTAGGCGTCCGCGACGGCGCGGCGGCCCAGGTCGGCGAGCCAGTCGGGGAAGGGTTTCACCGGTATGCCGTCGACGTGGCGGACGTAGCGGTAGGGCTCCCAGTGCCAGCCCAGGCAGACGGTCTGCACCGACATGACGCCGCCTCCGGGGAGTCGGGTGTGGCGCATCCCCGCCGGCGGGCGTGCCCAGGCGCGGCCGGCCTCGACCAGTCGGCGTTGCCGGTCGGGGGCAAGCCAGTCGGGTATGTGGATCGCGCCGGGAGCGAGCTCGGAAGGGTCGCGGGGGAGGAGGCGCGGCATGCTCACTGCGGTTCGGGTGTGCTGTGGTGTTTCCAGGTGGCGGCGTCGATCCGGTACAGGACGTGGTGCTGCAGGGGGCTGTCGGGAGGTATGCGGGGGTGTTGGAAATCGCCGTGGGGATCGCGGGTCATCCCGATGCGTGTCATGACGGCCTGGGAGCGCTGGTTGGCGGTCGTGGTGAAGGAGACGATCTCGTCGAGGCGGAGGTTCTGGAAGCCGTGGGCCAGGGCGTGGCGGGCGGCCTCGGTGGCGTATCCGTGTCCCCAGGCGTGTCGGGCCAGTCGCCATCCGATCTCCACGGCGGGGGTGAAGTGGGTGGTGAAGGACGGTACCGACAGTCCGGTGAAGCCGATGAAGGCGCCGGTGGCTGCGATCTCGACCGCCCAGAAGCCGAAGCCGTCGCGGCGGATGGCGTTGGCGATGCGGTCGGCGAGGGCGTCGCTTTCGGCGCGGGTGAGGCGGGCGGGGAAGTGCTCCATGACCTGGGGGTCGGCGTTGAGGGCCGCGAAGGGGGCGCGGTCGGCGGGATTCCAGGGGCGCAGCAGCAGCCGCGGGGTTCGGAGGACGGGGCCGTCCCCGTCGGTGTCCTGGTCCATCCGGTCGAGGTTAACGGCTCCCGGCCCGGGGTGGTTCAGAAGGGGTGGGGGGCGATGTCGCCGCGCAGGGTGACCCACTGGGTCTCGGTGAAGGCCTCGATGTTGGCGTCGGTGCCGCCGAAGCGGGCGCCGTTGCCCGAGGCCGCCAGTCCGCCGAAGGGGACGACGGGTTCGTCGTTGACGGTCTGGTCGTTGATGTGGACCAGGCCGGTGGGGGCGGCGTCGGCGATGCGCATGGCCTGGCCGACGTCGCCGAGGATGCCCAGTGAGAGGCCGTATTCGCTGTCGGCGGCCAGGGCGGTGGCCTCTTCGGTCGTTTCGAAGGTCATGACCGGGGCGACGGGGCCGAAGACCTCGCGGGCGTAGGCGGGCATGGCGGGGGTGACATCGGCCAGGACGGTGGGCCGGTAGAACAGGCCTTCGTGGGTGCCGCCGGCGGCCAGGCGCGCGCCGGCGGAGACGGTCTGGCTCACCAGGGTGTCGATGGTGTCGAGCTGGTGTCGGTCGATGATGGGGCCGAGTGCGACCTGGGCGGTGGCGGGGTCCCCGACGGGGAGTTTGTCGGCCTTGTCGGCCAGGGCGGCGACGTATTCCTCGTAGAGGGTGTGGTGGACGAGGTGGCGTCCGGTGGTCATGCAGATCTGTCCCTGGTGCAGGAAGGAGCCCCAGGCGCCGGCGGAGACGGCTTTGGCGATGTCGGCGCCGGGGAGCACGATGAGGGCGTTGTTGCCGCCCAGTTCCAGGTGGGCGCGTTTGAGGTGGCGGCCGCACATTTCGCCGATCTTGCGTCCGGCGGCGGTGGAGCCGGTGAAGGAGACCACGCGGACTTGGGGTGCGGTGACGACGGCCTCGCCGATGTCGGCGGCGCCGGGCAGCAGGTGCAGGAGGCCGTCGGGGAGGCCGGCCTCTTGGAGGATGCGGGCGACGGTGACGCCGCCGGAGACGGCGGTGCGGGGGTCGGGTTTGAGGAGGACGGCGTTGCCGAGTGCCAGGGCGGGTGCGACGGACCGCATGGACAGGATGAGGGGGAAGTTGAAGGGGGCGATGACGCTGACGACGCCTGCGGGGCGTCGTCGGGCCAGGCTCCAGCGGTCTTGGGCCGAGGGCAGGACGTGGCCGCGGGGTTGGGAGGGGAGTGCGGCGGCCTGGTGGCACAGGTCGGCGGCGAAGCGGGTCTCAAGTTCGGCTTTGGGTGGGATCGATCCGGCTTCGCGGACGATCCATTGCTGGATCTCGGTGGCGTGTTCTTCGAACAGGGTTGCGGCGCGGCGTAGTACGGCGGCGCGTTCTTCGTAGGGGCGGGTGGCCCAGTGGTGTTGGGCGGTGGCCGCGGTGGTGGCGGCTTGGGCGGCGTCGTCGGTGCCGGCGCGGCCGAGGATGCCCAGGGTGTCGCCGGTGGCGGGTTCGATGATGTCGTAGGTGCCGGCGGAACCGGTTTTCCAGGTTCCGTTGAAGATGTTGCCGGTCCACAGGTTGGGGTCGAGTAGCGGCATCGTCGTTGCTCCTCCTGCGCGGGGCGGCCCCGTCCGGGGTGTTCTCAACCTGCCGTCCGGGGTGGAGCGTTCGGGTACGACCTTTCCGTTGGGTGGAAGGCTGCGGGGGTGTGGTGGGGGAAATAATGCGTTGCGGGTTTGTGGGGTGTCGGTCAGTGTGGTGGGGACGGCGGTCGGAGCGGGCGCCGGGGCAGGTACGCACGGGAGGGAGACGGGCATGATGATGCGGCGCGGTCGACGCGACGATCGGGTGGTGGGCGGCCCGGTGTGTCCCCGGGTGCGGCGGTGCGTGGTCCGCTGACCCGCCCCCTTTTTTGGTTTCTTTCTTCTTAGACCGGTAGCTCAGTGGCGAGAGCTTCCCGCTCACACCGGGACGGTCGGCGGTTCGAGTCCGCCCCGGTCTACGAAGGCCTCGTAGCTCAGTGGTCGAGAGCACCGGTCTGTCTCACCGGGGTGCGTGGGTTCGAATCCCACCGAGGTCGCCGGCCCGCCCAGCGCGGTGGGCTCTGGGCGCTGTGGCCGAGTGGTTGAGGTGACGGTCTGCAAAGCCGTTCTACGTGGGTTCGAATCCCACCAGCGCTTCCTCTCCGTAGCTCAGCGGACAGAGCGCCGGCCTCCGAAGCCGGAAGTCGCAGGTTCGATTCCTGCCGGAGAGACCGGGGGTTGTGGTGGCCGCTGAGCGGCACATGGGCGCGAGACGCCGACGGTCTCGCCCTGCTGGACTCCCGCATGGGCCCGTCGATCGCGCCCATGGGGATGTTTGCCGATGGCCTGCGGGGTAGGGCGGCAAGGGCATGCGAGGGCATGTGCACGCGCGCGGAGGAGGGCAGGCAGATGGCCCACCGGGTCGCCGATCACATCCTGGCCCGGCTGCGTGAGTGGGGCGTGCGCCGGGTGTACGGGTGTCCCGGCGACGGTATCGGCGGGTTCGGGGACGCCTTCGATCGCGCCGGCGGCGATCCTGAGCTTGTGCGGCCCCGCCGGGTGGAGGCGGCGGCGTTCATGGCCGCCGGTCATGCCAGGTTCACCGGTGGGGTCGGGGTGTGTGCGGCGGCGGATGAGGCGGCCGCGATCCGGCTTCTGAGCGGCTTGTACGATGCCGCGCTCGACCGTGTGCCGGTCGTGGCGCTGGTCGGGCAGCGCAGGCGTGCTTCGCTGGGGGCGGGGGGCGGGCCGGAGGTCGGTCTGATCCCGCTGTTCAGCGACGTCGCCGAGTACGCGCAGGTCTGCGCGACCCCCGCGCAGGCGCGGCATCTGGTCGACCAGGCGATGCGGACGGCCGCCGCGGCCCGCGGGGTGGCCGTGGTGATCGTCCCCGCCGACGTGCTGGACGAGCACGCGGTGACCGTGCCGCCGCACGGGGACCGCGCGGTGTTCTCCGGCGTCGGCGTCCCTGCCGCCCGGCCGGTGCCGCCGGCGGAGGATCTGGAGGCGGCCGCGGCGGTGCTGAACCGGGGGAGCCGGGTGGCGATCCTGGTCGGGCAGGGTGCCCGCGGCGCGGGGCCGGAGCTGGTGCAGGCGGCCGATGTGCTGGGTGCCGGTGTGGCCAAGGCGTTGTTGGGGCGGGACGTGCTGCCCGACGAGCTGCCGTTCGTGACCGGGCCGATCGGGTTCCTGGGGTCGCGGCCCAGCGACGAGATGGTGACCCGGTGCGACACCCTGCTGGTGGTCGGGACGGGTTTCCCTTATGCCGAGTGGCTGCCGGAGGAGGGGCGGGCGCGGGTGGTGCAGATCGACGCCGATCCGCGCCGTATCTCTGCCCGCGTGCCTGTGGAGGTCGGGCTGGCCGGGGATGCCGGTCTGACGTTGCGGGGGCTGATCCCCCTGCTGCGGTACAAGGGGGAGCGGGACTGGCGGCGGGGGATCGAGGAGGACGTGGGGGAGTGGTGGCGGATTCTGCGCCGGCAGGCCCGCCAGCGGTTCGAGGCGATCAATCCGCAGCTGGTGGCGTGGGAGTTGAACGGCCGGCTGCCCGACGGCGTGGTTCTCACTTGCGATCCGGGGGCCGTCACCGCCTGGTGGGCGCGGTGGCTGCGGTTGCGGGAGGGTATGCGCGCCGCGTTGTCGGGAACGCTGGGCGCCTGCGGGTCCGCGGTCCCGTACGCGATCGCGGCGCGGTTGGCCTTTCCCGACCGCCCGGTGATCGCCTTCGTGGACGGGGAGGCGTTCCAGGCGGACGGGATGAACGAGATGGCCACCGTGGCGGGGTACCGGGACCGGCTGGCCGGCTCTGGTGCGCCGTTGGTGTTCGCGGTGTTCAGCGCTGTCGGCCGTCCCGGTTCGCGGGATTCGGCCGCGGTGCCGTGCGCCGCCTTCGCCGACCTGGCCGGGTTGCGCGGCATCTCCTGCCGCGATCCCGAGCGGGTCGGCGCGGTCTGGGAGGAGGCGTTGGAGGCCGGCGGGCCGGTGGTGCTGGAGTTCACCGTGGACGCCGGTGTCGTGCCGCTCCCGCCGCACATCATGTTCGACCAGGCCCGTCAGACCGCGCGCGCGTGGTGGCACGATCCGGACCGGTTCGGCGCGGCGGCGGCCGGGTTCCGGCAGAAGCTCGCCGAGTTCGTCGAGGTCCGCCGCCACTATTGACCCCGTCGCTGCGCGTACGCCCCGAGCCCTCAATCAGGGAAGAAAGGAACACAGATGAAAACCCCCTCGATGTCCAACGGTTCCGACCGTCTCAAGCGCGGTGCCGCCGCCACCAAGGAGAAGACCGGTAGCGCCAAGCGGCAGACGAAGGAGGTCAGGAGCCGCGCCAAGGACGCCGCCGGCGGTGCGGGCCGTGCCGCCGGGCGCGCCGGTGAGAGTGCCCAGCAGGCCGCGGGACAGATCGCCGGCGCCGCCGTGGCCGTTCCCGGCCAGGTCGCCAAGTTCGCCAGGCTGATGACGCTGCGACGGCTGCTGCGGGCCGCGCCGGCCGTGGCCGCCGCGGGCGCCGCGATCGTCGTCGGCCGGCGCCTGATCCGCAGGCGCTGACCTGCGCGTCCGCTCCGGCCACGGCTGTCGGGCCGCACCGGTCCGATGGTCGGGTGACGTGGCGGGCCGGGCCCTTTCCGGGCCCGGCCCGCCACGTTTTGGTTCCGGTATGACCGATTTCTGGTGATCCGTTTACTTGTGTCGGCTCGGGTACGAGACCGGCTTGCCCAACAAAACGGGACATAAGGAGTGGGATGACAATGAGCGGTCCGATCGCTCAACAGACCGCCGGAACCACCTACCAGCCCGCCCAGCAGGGCGGCTCACACGGCGGCGGCCTCGCCGACGTCGTCGACCTGATCCTGGAGAAGGGCCTGGTCATCGACCTGTACGCGCGGGTCGCGCTGGTCGGCATCGAGATCCTCACCATCGATGTGCGGATCGTGGTCGCCAGCGTCGACACCTACCTGCGCTTCGCCGAGGCGTGCAACCGCCTCGACATCGCCAACACCGGCAAGGCCCAGGGACTGCCCGACATGGTGGGCGGCATGACCGAGTCCGGCGCCAACAGGAAGACCAAGGGCGCGCTCCAGGGCGCCCAGGACAAGCTCAAGGAGACCTTCACCGCCGGCGAGGACGAAGGCTCCGGCAAGCAGCCCGCCCGGCGCCGCTCCGCCCGCAAGGAGGACAAGGAGGACGACCAGTGACCTCACCCAACACCACCCAGACCGCCGCCCGGTACGTCTACGGCGTCACCCGCGCCGCCGCGGCCCTCCCCGACGGGCTCACCGGCCTGGACGGCCGCCCCGTCACCCTCATCACCCACGAGGGCTGCGCCGCCGTCACCAGCGACCTCCCCGTCGGCCGGCCCCTGGGCGAACGCGCCGATCTACTCGCCCACGAGCACGTCCTGGAAGCGCTCCTGGCCACCGGGACGGTCGTGGTCCCCTTCCGCTTCGGCGCCGCCCTGGCCGGGCCCGAGGCCGTCGAGAAGGAACTGCTGGCCGCCAACGCCGAACGCCTCACCCAGATCCTGGACCGGCTCGACGGACGCCTGGAGGTGCGGGTGCGCGGCACCTATGTCCAGGACGCGCTGCTGCGCGAGGTCATGAACGACGACCCGCAGATCGCCGACCTCAACGACCGGCTCCGCCGGATTCCCGCCGACGCGGCCGACGCCGCCTACTACGACCGCGTCCGCCTCGGCGAGATGATCGCGCGCTCTCTCGAACAGCGCCGTGAGGCCGACGGCCAGGCCCTCCTGGAGGCCCTCGCACCCGCCGCGCATGACCTGGTCCGCAAACCGCCGGCCCGCGAGGACGATGTCATGGACGCCGCCTTCCTCGTCGACGCCGACCGCCGCGAGGACTTCGAACGCGCCGTCCGCGACACCGGCGCCGCGCACGCCGACCGCATCACCCTGCGGCTCATCGGCCCGCTGCCGCCGTACGACTTCGTACCGGAGAGCTGAGGTGGGACTGTTCACCGGACTGGCGACCCTCCCGCTCGCCCCGGTCCGCGGCGTCGTCTGGCTCGCCGACATCCTGCGGGAGCAGGCCGAGGCGCAGCTGTACGACCCAGGCCGCATCGCCGCCGAGATGCGCGACATCGCCGACGCGGTCGCCGCGGGGGAGATGAGCGAGCAGGAGGCCGCCGAACGCGAGGAGGAACTGGTCCGCAGGCTCACCCGGCGCCCTCCCGGGGACGGCTGACATGATCTCTGCCGTCGAGGCCGCCAAACGCGCCGTCCACCACGTCACCGAGATGACCGGCCGCGACGCCGAGTGCGTCGTCGGCGCCGAGCGTGGCGGCCGGGACGGCGGCGACGGCCAGAACGGGGACTGGTGCATCACCGTCGAGGTCGTGGAGACCCGCCGCATCCCCGACTCCGCCGACATCCTGGCCGTCTACCTGGTGGAGATCGACGACGAGGGCGAACTGCTCTCCTACCGGCGGCTGCGCCGCTACGCGCGTGGACGCAC
Source organism: Actinomadura vinacea (assembly GCF_039532545.1). NCBI lineage: Bacteria > Bacillati > Actinomycetota > Actinomycetes > Streptosporangiales > Thermomonosporaceae > Actinomadura > Actinomadura vinacea. Next base: position 174,291 of record NZ_BAAARW010000024.1, read on the forward strand.
CGGCCAGGGCTGACCGGCAGACCCCGTGACCCGGCCCGTTGCCAACGGGCAAGGGCCGGGCAACGGGGGGAAGGAACTGAACGACACGTGAGCGAGATCTCCTGGGCGCAGGGACGCGACCCCGCCCGTAGCACCGCCGACCGGCCGGGCGCCCCGCCCGCCGCCAACCTCGCCGACCTGCTGGAACGCATCCTCGACAAGGGGATCGTCATCGTCGGCGACATCCGCGTGAACCTGCTGGACATCGAGCTGCTCACCATCAAGCTGCGCCTGCTGGTCGCCTCCGTCGACCGCGCCAAGGAGATGGGCATCGACTGGTGGGAGCACGACCCCTCACTGTCCTCGCGCGCGCGCCGCGGCCAGGAGGTGTCGGCCTCCGCCTCCGAACCGTCCTCCGTGACGTCCTCCGACCAGGACCTGCTGGAGGAGAACCGGCGGCTCCGCGAGCGCCTCGAAGCCCTCGAAGCCCTCGAAGCCGCCCCCGCCGACACCGGCGATGGCGCTGCCGCGCACAAGTCCGGCCAACGAAAGGGGGACCGCACGTGACCACCCGCCACACGACCACCGAACCCGGCACCGGGACCAGCGCCGGGACCAGCGCCGGGACCGCCGTCTACCTGTACGGCGTCACCCGCGACCTGGACCCGGCCGCCCTCGCCGCCACCGGGATCGGCGGAGCCCCCGTCCGCACCATCACCTCCGCCGGCCTCACCGCACTGGTCAGCACCGTCCGCCTCGACCAGTACGGCGAACAGGCCCTGCGCGCCAACCTGGAGGACCTGACCTTCCTGGAGGACACCGCCCGCGCCCACCACCAGGTCGTCGACCACGCCGCCCGCACCGCACCCATCGCCCCGGTGCGCATCGCCACCCTCTACCGCGACGACGACCGCGTCGGCCGCGTCCTCACCGAAGGGCAGGACGACTTCACCCAGATCCTCGACGGCATCACCGGCCGCACCGAATGGGGCGTCAAGGCCTACGCCCACCCCGAGGCGTTCCAGGAGGACACCGCGCCGACCACCGGTGCGGGTCCGGGCGGGGGAGGGGCGGGCACCGCCTACCTCAAACGCCGCCAGGACGAACGCCGCCGCCGGCAGGACGCCACCCGGCGCATCACCGAGCAGGCCGAGGCCGTCCACGCCGAACTCGCCGGCCACGCCGCCGCCACCCGCCGCCACCCGCCCCAGGACCCGCGGCTGTCCGGCCACCAGGGCACCCTCGTCCTCAACATCGCCTACCTGGTCGACGACGAGCGGGCCCAGGGCTTCCTGGACGTGGCACGCGATCTGGATGCCCGCCTCCCCGGCATCGAAGTCGAAGTGACCGGGCCCTGGCCGCCCTACTCCTTCATCGACGCCCTCCACCCCGCCACCCGCACGGACGAAGGAACAGCAGGCGCAGGCGCAGGGACGGGGAGAGTCCCATGACCATCCCCCTCGACACCGGCCCCGACACCGGCGCGCCGATGGCACGCATCGCCCTGGTCGACCTCCTGGACCGGCTCCTGGGCGGCGGCGTGGTCATCACCGGTGACCTGGTCATCTCCATCGCCGAGATCGACCTGGTGCACGTCTCCCTCCGCGCCCTCATCACCAGCGTCCAGGAAGAGATCCTGCCCGTGCTCGCCTCCACCCCGCCCAAGGAGCAGCCATGAGCCGCGACCCCGTCACCGGAGAGGTCATCGTCCACGACGCCGACCCGGCGACCGCCCCCTGGACCACCAGGCCCCGCAGCGCCGACCCCTGCGGCACGGGCGAACCGATACGCGCCCGTCCCGTACGGTCGACACCGGGATCCAGCGCCCTCCACCAACGGCTGCGCACCGACCCCGAGACCGTCGAACGCGACCTGGTCAAGCTCGTCCTCACCCTCGTCGAGCTGATCCGCCAGCTCATGGAACGCCAGGCCCTGCGGCGTGCCGAGGGCGGCGACCTCACCGACGAGCAGATCGAACGGCTCGGACTGGCGCTGATGCGCCTGGAAGAAGCCATGACCCGGCTCAAGGACCACTTCGACCTCGACGACCACGACCTCAACCTCGACCTGGGCCCCCTGGGCCCTCTCCTCCCCGAAGACTGACCCACCCGGGCACCACCGCAGCCGCGCTCGGCGCGGCCGGACGGCGGTCTCCCGGGTGGGTCAGGGGGCGGGACCGAGATGCGGCTACTTGGCGGGCGGGTCGGAACGGGACGTCTGCCGGATGGCCTTCACCAGCTGGCCCTTGCTCATCTTCGAACGGCCGGGAATGTCCAGCTCCTGCGCCAGCCGGTACAACTCCTGCTTGGCCATCGACTCATCGACCTCAAGGCCGGTGCCGGCGCCGGCCTTCTTGCCCTTAGAGGCATCCTGAGAGGTGTCCTCAGGGTCGGGCTCCAGGCTCGGCCCCGGCTCGGCCGCACCGGACCCGCCATCGGCATCCGCGGCGGGGGAGGGGACAGCCACCTCTTCGGCCACCTCGGACGCCGCCGCCTCGGACGCAGGCTCAGGTACAGGCTCGGGATCGGCCGCCTTGAGGTCAACGGGCTCAGATTCGGCGGCCTTGGGCTGCGCTTCCTCCGCTTCCTCCGCTTCCTCCGCCGGCCGGTCGGCCTCGGCGGTCACCTTGGACGGCTCGGACGCAACCTCAGGCTCAACCTCACGCGCAGGTTCGGGATCGGCGGGCCGCTCGGCCTTCCCGGGTTCCGGCCCGGCCGACTCATCGGCAACTTCCGCCACTTCGGCCCCGGTCGTCTCCGGCACCTTCGGGGCCTTGGGCTCCGCGCTGTCGGCGGCCTTCACCTCGTCGGGCGCCCCGGCAGTCTCAGAGACCTTCTCAGAGACCTTGGACGACGCTGCCGGCGCGGCCGGCCCGGCCTCCGCCGCCGGCACGGGCGCCTCGGCCTTCCGGTCCCTGCCCAGCCCCACCTTCGTCAACACAGCGTGGTACGACCGCAACAGGGCCGACGGCACCTTCCGCATACCCGCCATCGACATTCGCCCCTTTCACAAACTTGAGGAAACCTTGCCGCCGCCATTACCCGCCACACCACCGGCCATGCACAAGGCACATCGCGCCCGAAAGCCGCGGGCGCCCCGAGGGGGAGGGGGTTCAAACGGTCAGGAGCTCAGCGTCCCACAGATCACGGTACGGACCGGGCCGCGCGAGAAGATCGGCGTGCGGCCCGCGCTGCACGACCCGGCCGCCGTCCAGGACCACCACCTCATCGGCGTGCTCCAGCGCGGCGAGCCGGTGAGTGACCAGCAGCAGCGTCCCGCCGCCCGCGGCGGTCAGCAGATCGCGGGTGATCGCGTCCGCGGTCGCGGGGTCGAGCGCCTCGGCCGGCTCGTCCAGCACCAGGACCGGAGGGTCGGCCAGCAGCGCCCTGGCCAGCAGCAGCCGCTGCCGCTGGCCGCCCGACAGGCCATGCCCGCCCGCCCCCACCACCGTGTCCCACCCCTGCGGCAGCCGCTCCACCACCTCCAGCAGCCGCGCCCGCCGCGCCGCCGCCCGCAGCTCCTGCTCACCGGCGTCCGGACGGGCCAGCAGCAGGTTCGCGCGGACGGTCCCGGCGAACACGTGCGCGTCCTGCGCCAGCCCCCGCACCGCCGCCCGCACCGCGTCCGGGTCGCACGAGGACGCCTCCCGCCCGCCCAGCAGCACCACCCCCGCCACAGGCGCCACCTCACCGGACGCCACCGCCAGCACCGTGCTCTTGCCCGCGCCGACGGCGCCCACGAAAGCGACACGACGGCCCGCCTCCACCACCAGGTCCAGCCCGTCCAGCGCCACCACCTCGCCCAGGCCCCCGCCGCCCGAGACCGGATAGCTCACCCGCACGCCCAGCAGCCGCACACTCAACGGCCCAGGCGGCAGCGACACCGGACGCGGCGGCCCCGGACGCGGGGGAGTGCGCAGCAGCGCCGCCACCCGGCGGCAGGCCGGCAGCACCTCCCGCAACCGCTGCGCCGCAGCCGCCAACGGCAGCACCGCCTCGACCGCGACCAGCGCGGTCAACGCCGCCACCGCCACGGCGACCTCGTCGGCCCCCGCGCGCAGCGCCGCCCACGCCACCGCGACCGCCGTCACTCCCTGCACGGCCGCCCCGGCGCCGGCCACCCACGCCGAGGCGGCCGCCGCCGACCGCTCCGCACGCTCCAGCCGCCGCGCCGACACCGCCGCAGCGTCCGCGAACCGGTCCCGGGCCCCGAAGACCACCAGATCGTGCCCGCCCTCCAGCACCTCCAGCGCCCGCACCGCCAGGACCTGCCGCTCGGCCGCGACCCGCACCGCCGCACGACCCGACAGCACCGCCCCCGCCGCCGGAAGCAGCACACCCGCCACCACCAGCCCCGCCGCCAGCACACCGCCCGCCACCGCAACCGCCGCCCCGCACACCGCGACCCCCGCCGCCCCGCACACCAGCGCCGCCGCCACCGGCAGCACGCACCGCAACAGCAGATCCTGCACCGCGTCGACATCGGCGACCAGCCGCGTCAGCGCGTCCCCCTCACGCAACCCGCCCCGCGGCGCCCGCGCCAGCGCGTCGAACACCCGGCCCCGCAACTCCGCCAGCGCCCGCAACGCCACATCGTGCCCGGCGAGCCGCTCCAGATAACGGAACGCCCCCTTTCCCACCGCGCAGCCGCGCACCGCCACGATCGCCAGCCCCAGCGCCGCCATCGTCGGCTGCTGCGCCGCCCGCGCGATCAGCCACGCCGCAGCGGCCACCAGCCCCAGCCCGCACAACTCCGCCGCCACCCCGGCCAGGCCCGCCGCGACCAGCCGCACACCGTGCGGACCAACCGCCCCCCACACGCCGCCCGCGCGCACGCCGCCGGTGCTCACGCCGCCTCCTCCGGACGGGCGGGGCGATCGTCCACGACCCGGCCGTCCTCCAGCCGCACCACCCGGTCCACCACACCCAGCAACGCCGGACGATGCGCCACCACCAGCGCCGACCGGCCCGCCAGCAACCGCCCCGCGGCCTCCACCAGCAACCGCTCACTACGCAGGTCCAGCCGCGCCGTCGGCTCGTCCAGCAACATCACCGGCGCCCCCCGCAAATAGGCGCGGGCAACCGCCAGACGCTGCCGCTGCCCCGCCGACAGGCCCGCCCCCCGCTCACCCAGCACCGTGCCGTACCCGTCCGGAAGCGCCCGAATGAACTCCACCGCGCCCGCGGCCCGCGCCGCCCGCTCCACGGCCCCCGCATCCGCGTCCGGCACCCCCAACCGGATGTTGTCCCCGATCGAGGCCGCGAACAGGTGCGGACGCTGCGGCACCCAGCCCAACCGCTCCCGCCACGCCACCGGATCCAGCCCGGCCAGATCCACCCCGTCCACCAGCACCCGACCCGACTCCACCGGGCACAACCCCAGCGCCACCAGCAGCAGCGTCGACTTGCCCGCCCCCGACCGGCCCGTCACCGCCACCCGCTCACCGGCCGCCACACGCAAGGACACCCGCTCCAACGCCGGCCGATCCGACCCCGGATACCGCGCCGTGACCTCCTCGAACACGATCTCCGGCGGCCCCGCCCGCCCTCGCGCCGGGGCCGCGGGCACCACCCGCCCTCGCCGCGCCCCGGCATCCGCCACGGCGCCGGTGCCGATCAGGCCGGCGTCGATCAGCGCGAACGCCTGCCGCGCCGCCGCCACCCCCTCGGCACTGGCATGGAACCGCGTCCCCAACGCCCGCAACGGCAGATACACCTCCGGCGTCAACATCAGCACCAGCAACCCCGTCGCCAGCGCCATCTGCCCGCCCAGCAACCGCAACCCCACCGGCACCGCCACCACCGCCACCGCCAGCGCGCACACCAGCTCCAACACCAGCGACGACAGGAACGCCACCCGCAACGCCCCCACCGTCGCCCGCCGATGCTCATCGGCCAGCGCCCGCACCACCACCGACTGATGCCCGGTACGGCCATGCGCCCGCAACGTCCCCAACCCGGCCACCACGTCCCGGAAATGCCCGCCCAACCGCTGCAGCAGCCCCCACTGCCGACCCGTCAACACCGCCGTCCGCCACCCCACCAGCATCCCGAACACCGGCACCAGCGGAACCGTCACCGCCACCACCAGCGCCGACGCCCAATCGGCCACCGCCAGCCTCGCCAGCACCAGCACCGGCACCACACACGCCGCCGGCACCTGCGGCAGGTAACCGGTGAAGAACGGATCCAGCGCGTCCAGGCCCCGCGTCAGCAACGTCACCCTGCCACCCGCGTCCGCGTCGGCAGGGGAGCGGGCGCCCAGCACAGCGCCCCGCAACCCCCGCTTGACCGCCGCCGCCGAACGACCCGCGACCACACTCACCCACCACGCCAGCACCGCACGCGCCGCCACCACCCCCGCCACCAGCGGCAGCGGCCCCGTGTCCAAACCGGCGATCGCCCGCGCCAGCAGCTCCGCCTGCACCACCAGCAGCACACCCTGCGCCACCGCCGCCGCGCCCAACACCACCACCACACGACGCGGCACCAACCGCATCAAACGCCGCTCGACCGCCTTCGCCGACCCCCTCCCCGCACCACCGTCCCCGCCACCGCCGTCCGCAACGGCCACGGCGCCGTCCGCCCGGCCGCTCACAGGTAGGAAGGGGAGTCCACACGCCCCCGGAACGTCCACCACACCAACGCCTGCGCCGCCAGCAACAACGGCAGCAGCACCGCCGTCATCACCGCCGTCGCCGCCAACCCCGTCCCCGACGACACCACCTGCGACCACGGCAACCGCGACCCCGCCGCCAACGCGACCCCCACCAGCGCCACCGCCGACACCCCGTACCGCGCCGGGAACCGCCGCGCCCGCTCCAACACCGCCCCCGCCGACCGCAACCGTGCGAACCCCGCACCGTGCACCGCGAACAGCAACGCCAGCGGCAACCCCAGCACACTGCCCGCGTTCAGCCCCGCCTCACCACCACCGACCAGCATCGACCCCAGCAGCGCCCCCCACGCCAGAGCCAGCGCCCAACTACCCGCCACGATCGCCGCATCACAACCACCGCGCCACACCGCCGCGTCCACCCGGCCCCGCAGCCACAACCCCATGTCCCGCACCACCCACGCCGGCAACAGCACCGCGAACAGCGGGAACAACCCCTCCAGCAGATGATGCTCCAGCCCCGGGAACGCCCCCGCGGTCACCCCCGCCGCCGCCACCAGCCACACCTCATTGCCCAGGAAGAACGGCCCGATCGCCGCCAGCACCACCCGCCGCTCCGCCTGATCACGCCCCAGCACCGGCAGCAGCATCCCCACCCCGATATCCGCGCCGGCCAGCACCAGATACCCGACCGTGAACACCGCCAGCATCACCACCGCGAGCACTTCCATGTCCCACTCCACTCCACACACCGGCGCCGCCGCACGCGACGGCCCCGCGGCCTTCAGAACGTCGGCGTCAACGCCGCAGGCACCGCCCCATCCGACGGCGGAGCCGCCCCCAGCCGCGCCCCGTCCGGACCACGCCGCGCATACCGCGCCAGCAACCACCCGTTCACCACGATCAGCACCGCGAACAACCCCGTGAACACCACGAACGACCCCGCGATCAACCCCGGCCGCACATCCGACAACGCCTCATCGGTCGTCAGCACCCCGTACACCACCCACGGCTGCCGGCCCACCTCACGGAACACCCACCCGCTCAGCATCGCCACATACGGCAACGGAACCGCCGCCATCACCACCACATGGAAGATCCGCCCCCGCACCAGCCACCGCCCGAACGGCACCTTCACCAACGCCGCCACCGCCAGCAGGAACAACAGCGACCACACCAGCGTCATCACCGCCTCACCCGCCGCCGCCAGCCCCGGGGCCTGGTAATCACCCGGCCCGAACCGCGCCGCGAACCCCGCCTCGGCCGCCACCGCCTCCGCCGTCCCCGCCTGCTTGGTCGGCTGCACGTAGGCGAACTGCATCCCGCCGAACACCACCACCGGGAACACCGCCGCGGCCATCGTCACCAGCCCCACCCGCATCGACCGCCGGAAGAAATCCACCTCCGCCGTCCGCCGGAACAGGTGGTAAGCGCTCACCCCGGCCATGAACAACCCCGCCGTCAGCAACCCCCCGAACCCCACATGGAAGAACGCCAGGACCGCCGTCGGATTGGTCAGCAACGCCCCCAGATCCGTCAGATGCGCCACCCCGTCGCGCATCTCATAACCCACCGGCCGCTGCATCCACCCATTGGCGACCAGAATGAAGAACGCCGACATGTACGCCGTCAGCGTCACCACCCAGATCAACGCCAGATGCAGCCACCGGTTCAGCCGGCCCCACCCGAAGATCCACAACCCCAGGAACGTGGACTCGACGAAGAACGCCACCACCGTCTCCATCGCCAGCGGCGCCCCGAACACCTGCCCCACCAGCGACGACATCCCACCCCAGTTCATCCCGAACTGGAACTCCATCACCAGCCCGGTGACGATCCCCACCGCATAATTGATCACATACAGCTGGCCCCAGAACCGCGTCATCCGCGCGTGCACCGCACTGCCCGACAGCGTCGCCCGCGTCTGCGTCCACGCCACCAGCGTCGCCAGCCCCAGCGTCAGCGCCACGAACAGGAAATGCGACCCCGCCGTCAACGCGAACTGCAACCGGGCCAGCATCAACGGGTCGTCCATCACTCACCCTCAGCCCTCGATCGGTCCCCCCGATCCTGGGCCGGCACCACCCGCCCGCGAATCGGGCCCGAGCATGCACCCGCCCTGCACCTTTCGCGCACGTCCACCCCGCCACCTACATCCCGGGATGTAGGGACCCGCACGCCCACCGCAACAAACGGCGATGAAGACGACGGGGGAGCGGGCCCGCAGCGGGGGAGGGGACAGACCGCGCAAGTGCCTGGGCGCCCCGGCCAGCGACAAGACCCACCACGCGGGCCCGCCTGGCCGACAAGCAAGGCCGCTCCGCAAGAGGCCGTCCCAGGGCGGCGCTCACGCGGGCCGCGACTCGCAGCAGCCCTCGACCCCGGCGCGCTCAGCCAGACCTGTCCGATGGGATGACGGAGCCTCCCGGACGAGGGCGGCGACCGCCGTATCGATCACTTTGGGGCGGCCACGACAGCGGCCGCCCCAAAGTCCTTCACCGGAATCCTCCGCGGAGTCCGCTCTGCTTCACCTGGGGGAGAGGTCGACAGGATCGGCAAGAACGCAGGCGCACCCCTCGTCCACGTCACGTGACGGCCACCGGCTCCGGGAGCCCCGGCATCCCGGGCGCGGTTCCACCAGGGAAAGGTCAGGTGGTCATTTCATTTCTTGTCGACCAGTTCGTAGCCGCCCTTGAGAAGCGGCGCGTCGGCCGCGGGGGCCATGCATTTGCGCAGCTGACCGTCACCGGGCTGCGGCCCGCCGCTCAGCCCGATCCGGCTCGGGCCCCCGCCTTTCCCCGCGACGTAGAAGCTGATGCCCATGCGCGCTCCATCCTTCAGCATCTCCTCCCAGGGACCACCGGGGGTGACCTTGGTGAGGGTGCCGGTGACGGTCGCGGTGGGACCGCCGGTGGTCAGGCAGTCGACCTTGAGATCACCCCAGTTGGTGTACCACGTCCCGTCCGGCATCTTGAGCCGGTGGGAGATCCGGAACGTCCCCCACGAACGGGTGGGCTTGGACGCCCCGTTCGGATCGAAGGTGGCGTGCGCGTCGACCGTCACCCGGATGTCGTCGTCGGGCGCAGGGAAGTACATCCTTGCCGATCCCTTGAGGTGGGAGGTCTTGACGCCCGGCGCGGGCGCATCGGCCGCCGCCCAGGACACGGCGGAGATCGCGGCCGTGAGGGTCGCGGCGAGGCCGGCCGTGACGGCCAGGCCCAGGACGGACACACGGCGGGTCCGGTCGATCATTGCGTGCACTCCGATCTGGCGAGTGATGACTTTCGACCTCACAAGCCTTCCGACCGGCCCCGGGCCGCGGTTCCCCTGTCCGGGTGATCGCCCTCCCTCTGTGGGGTGAAAACGAAGGGCGATCACCCTCGGGGGGAGGGCGCGAATCAGATCTACTTAACATAATGTACATTATCAACCAATCAGAGGATCTCTAGAAGAGGGGTGAGAACGGGCCACGGAGCCCGAGTCGGCACCTCCGCGCGCTCGAACCACCCCGAAAGGGCGCGGCCCGCCGCTCAGGCCGGAACGACGTCACGGACCTCATCCGACGCGCCGTGTCACCCGGGTCGCGGCATTGAGCAGATACTCCAGCGGGCCGCGCCGGAAACGGCGGGCCCACAGCGTCGCGAGCACCAGCGCCGCGACGACGAAGGCGACCAGGACCGGCAGCCCTGAGGCGGCGTCCACGGTGTCCAGCGCAGCGAGCGCGAGAACATGGCCGACATAGACCGACAACGACATCGACCCCACGGCGATCACCGGAAGCAGCGACCGGCGCACCCGCCGCCGCGCCTCGGCGGCGGTGACCACGGCGAGGGCGCACACCACGATGGTGATCGCCACGCCGACGTTTCCGAGAATCTCCAGGGGCGTCCCGCTGTGCGGCGCGGCCACCAGCAGCAACGCGGGCGCGCGGGTGCTCACCGTGCCGGTCTCCGGGCCCACCCACCAGGTCACAGGCCCCGAATCGAACCAGCCGGAGTCCCCGACGGCCGCGCGGACCCCCGGGAGCAGATGGAAGACCAGGCACGAGGCCCCGTAACCGAACACCGCGAGCGCCGGGCCCGCGACGGCCAGCCGGCGGCGCACGCGGCCCGACATCAGGTCCAGCCGTCCCAGCGCCATGCCGGCGACCACGTACGGCATCCAGGTCATCGCCGGATAGGGCCCGGTGAGCAGGAGGTCGACGACGCCCTCCCCGCTCAGCCGCTCGATCGGGTCGAAGGCGGTGACGGCGTGCTCCCAGGATCGGTGCTCCACGAGGGCGCGCACCCCGAAGGACACCAGGGGCCCGGCCACGGCGAGGAAGGCCGCGATGACCGCGAGCGTCTTGGCGGGCAGCCGCGCCAGGGGCAGCGCCAGCAGGAAGCACAGACCGTAGTAGGCGATGATCACATCCACCGGGGACGGAAGCATCGCCACCGCCGTGCCCAGCGCCACCAAGGCCACCCCGCGGATCGCGATCTTCGCCCTCGCCCGCCGGCCCTCCCGGCCGCTCTTGGGACGCCGTCGACCACTGATGATCACCACCGACACCCCGGCCAGCAGGGCGAAGAGCGCGGCGGAGCGGCCGTGCGTCAGCTGGTTCACCGCCCCGCCGGCGTCCCCATCGACGATGTCGGGGCCGATGTGGGCGGCGAACATGCCCAGGACGGCGAGTCCGCGGGCCAGATCCAGCCCGAGCAGTCTCCCCTCCGGCGGCGCGGCCCGGGACGCGGCCGGTACGGCAGGCGGCGTCACCGGCCGAGCGGGCACTCCGCCGGGCCTCATCAGGGCCCGTCCGCGCCGATCACGGGACGGCCCCGCCCAGGTTCGAGGGTTCCCTATTCCGATGGCTCATCGATCGGTGTTCACGTCGGATGTACGTCGACAGGGTCGAGGACACACCGAGAAGGCCTGCCGAAGGCCCTGGTAACAGGCGCAGCCGCTTCACCACGCCGTTGGCGGCGAAGAACGGGGGCGCAGCGAATCGCCCTCCGGGCGAACCTCCACGATATCTCCGGCCGCCCCTCGGTGATACTCGGGGACGAGGATCCGCCAGTGCTCGGCGCCGGCTCTTTCCGCCCTCGGTCCTGGGCGGACCTCCCCCCAGGTCGCTCGGGCCGGGACGCCTTCGCTACGTCGCATGGATGCGCCGCCCCTCCGGCGCCTGCCCCGGGCCCGGTGACCTGTGTTTACTCGGGTTCGCCGGCTGGCGCTGATCTCCATCCCCGCGGTTGGCGGGTAATCGATGTCGGCCCCGCGTGAGAATGATCTTGCTGGGCGTCGCCGTTCCCCCGGCGTGGGGTCGTCCGGCTGGGGCGGCTTCCCTTCGGGCCGCGCACCCCAGTCGGACAAATAGGGGCAGAATATGGCAAACCAGACAGAAGTTGGATTCTGTCTGGTTTGGTTCAGGAGTTTCCCGCGGGCCGCTGCTGGAGCACCCACCCGTTGCCGTCGGGGTCGCTGAAGTGGACGAAGTTGTTCCAGCCCCCACCGGGTCCGTCCACCATGCCGTCGGCCTCGTAGTGCTGGACCTTTCCCGCGTCCACGCCGCGTTCCAGGAGCTGGTCGCGGGCGGCCTCGATGTCGGAGACGACCAGTTGGAGGCCGCGGAGCGTCCCGGGCTCCATGCCGACGACGCTGCCGATGACGATCGAGCAGCCCGAGCCCGGCGGGGTCAGCTGGACGATGCGGAACCCCTCCCCCGCGCTGGTGTCGTGGTCGACGGCGAAGCCGACCTGCTCGCTGTAGAAACGCTTCGCACGGTCCACGTCGGTGACGGGCACGGGCACCACTTCGAGGGTCCAGTCCATGACGGGTCTCCTTTCGACGTCCTCACCGATTGGACCGGGGGGAGGCCACGAACTTATCGCTCCCCTCCCCCGATTTCGGCTGCCATGGCACGCGGTCACTGGGAGTGATGTCACGGGTGCGGCGGTGTTCTGTCGGAGGGAAACGGTAACGTCCGCGGGGTGCGTCCCAGTGATGTCCAGCGCCTGACCGTCCAAGAGACCGCCGACCGTTACGCCGAGCTGATCCGGGCCAAGTCCGCGACCGGCGCGCTGGCGCCGGGGACCGCCGAGGTCTACACGCGTGACGTGCACACCTTCGCGGAGCTGGCGGGGCCCGAGCGGGTGCTGGACGACCTGGGCGGCGCCGAGGTCGATGAGGTGCTGCTGAAGTTCGCGCACAAGCCGGACGGCCGTCGCCGGGCCGCGCCGGCCGGGGGTGGTACGCCGGCGGGGGCGGTGGCGCGCCAGTCGGCGTCGTCGCAGGCGCGTTTCCGCAGGTCGTTGTCGGCGTTCTTCCGTTATGCGGCGCTGGTGGGGTGGGTGCAGCTGGATCCGATGCGGGCGGTGACGCTGCGGGCGAAGGAGCGGGGCGGGTTGCGGGCGCGGCGGCGTGCGCTGACGGTGGAGCAGGCCGACGGGCTGATGGGGGCGGCGCGGGGTCTGGTGGGCGGGCCGGCGGACCCGGCGCGGCGGGTCGATCAGCGTACCGAGTTGCGGGACGCGTTGATCGTGTTGTTGCTGGCGGCGGTGGGGCCGCGGGTGTCGGAGCTGACACGGGCCGATGTGGAGGATTTCTTCGTGAACGGGGGTCTGCGGTATTGGCGGATCTTCGGCAAGGGCGGGCGGACGCGGGATGTGCCTCTCCCCCGTCCTGTGGCGGATGTGCTGGAGGCGTATCTGGCCGAGGGGCGCCGGTTGCTGGATCGGGGGCGGGAGCCGGAGGCGCTGTTGTTGTCGTGGCGTGGTCACCGGTTGGCGCGGGGTGATGTGCAGGGGGTGATCGACCGGGTGCTGGCGCGGGTGGATCCCGAGCATCGCCGGAGTGTGACGCCGCACGGGTTGCGGCATACGACGGCGACGCATCTGCTGGCGGCGGCGACGGACATGGACGCGGTGCGGCGGGTGCTGGGGCATTCGGATCTGTCGACGCTGGGGCGTTACCGGGATGAGCTGCCGGGTGAGCTGGAGGCGGCGATGCGGGTGCATCCGCTGCTGCGGCCCGAGAAGGGGTGAGGCGCGTCGGCGTCGGCTGCTCGAGCCGGGTGGTCCCCGGGGGGGTCAGATCCAGCCGAGGTCGGTGGGTTCGGGGAAGCCGCGGTGCCAGATGCCGTAGATGATGAGCATGAGGAGCGCGGGGGCGAACGCGACCGTCAGGAGGCGGCCGAGGTGGTGTCGGGTCCTCCAGCCCCAGATGCTGAACGCGGCGGTGATCGCGATGGAGGGCAGGGCGGTCTGGCCTTCGAGGGCGTTGGTGGTGTAGGTGAGCCCGGTGATGAGGGCCAGCGCGATCGGGAGGGGCCCGTGGGCGGGGGTGCGGCGGGCGAGGGTGGCGGCCAGGGCGGTGAAGACGAGGGTGACGCCGCCGTACCAGAGGTAGTGGCCGATGTATTCGTCCCAGAGGTGGGCGATGTCGCTGGGGGCGCGGTTGCCGACGGAGTTGGCGGCCAGGTGGATGCCGTGGCCTTCGACGTAGGTGATGGCGCCGAGGAGGTAGAGGGTCCAGGTGCGCGGGCCGGCGTGGGCGGCGCGTAGGACTGCGGCGGCGGGGAGGAGGACGGCGTAGGGGGTGAGGATGTCGATCCAGTCGGCCCAGCGGGTGTCGCCGATGGTTCCGAGCCAGGCCAGGCCTACGCCGGTGTGGTGGGTGAGGGCGTAGGCGACGGCCGTGAGGGCGAGCCAGGGCAGGTGGCGGGCCGGTGTTTGGGCGGCGTGGTCGGCTGCGGTGGTGGAGGGGTCGGCGGTCGGGGCCATGGGCGCGCCCTCCGGTCGGGGGATGTTGAGGTCCATCATGGCCCGGTTCGGGGCGGGTGTGCGGGAGACGGTGGCGTGCGCGCCGTTCTCGTGGCGAGTGTCCTGTGGGGGTTCAGGGGGTGTCGGGCAGGAGGGTGCGTGCCAGGCGGTAGGCCTCGGCGAGGTCGTTTCCGCGGTAGTCGAGGGCGGCGATGTCGGCGAGGTGGTGGTCGGCGTTGATCGCGACGGTGTTGGTGAGGTGGCGGAAGAGGGGGGCGTCGGACATGGAGTCGCCGTAGGCCAGGCAGCGGTCGAGGGGCAGCCGGTGCCGGGTGCGCAGTTCTTCGGTGATGCGGACCTTGTCGGCGGGGGTGAGGACGGCGTCGGGGTCGAGGGGGGCGGTGAAGGGCAGGGGCGGGAACCGTGAGGCCATGACGTCGTCGAAGCCGAGGTCGAGGAGGTGGCGGGCGAAGAAGTCGGGCGACATGGTGATGACGGCGGAGTGCTCGCCACGGGTGCGGATGTCGGCGCAGACGTCGCGGATGCCGTTCAGCCAGGGGCCTGCGGTGTAGGCGGCGGCGACCTGGTCGGGGGTGAGGTGGCGCCAGAGGCGGTGGATTTCGGCGGAGAAGCCGCGGGTGTCCAGGTCTCCGGTGGCGAAGCGGGCTTCCAGGGCGTGGAGTTCGGGCAGGGTGCCGAGTTGGCGGGCGACTTCCAGGTTGGCGGTGGTGCCGGTCAGGAGGGTGCCGTCCATGTCGAAGATGTGCAGTGTTCCCACAAGTGGATCATTGTGGCCGATCGGGGTGGTGACGGGTAAGTCGTTTTGTCCGCCTGTGCCGCGCCGTCGGCCGCGCGGGGCCGGGTGGCCGCGTGTGCGGGGTCAGTGGTCGTCGCCGCCGGGCCAGATGGCGTAGGAGAGCAGGATGGCGGCCCAGATGCCGAGCGGGACCAGGGGCCAGTAGAAGTCCCGCTCGTTCTCGCGGACGGAGTTGACGGCCCAGATGGTGGTCATGATGAGGGCGCCGCCGGTCCAGTAGCCCCATTCTTTGCGCCACTCGCGTTTGTCGGCCTCGGCCTTGGCGGCCTTGCGTGCGGCTGCGTCCCTGGCGAGGGCGGCGCGGGAGACGGGGAGGTCCGCGGTGAGGGACTGGAGCCGGCCGAGGGTGGTGGCGGCGACCGCCTGTTCGAGCCGGTGGTGGTATTCGGCGTTGTCGAGGGCGCCTTCGGCCAGGGCGTCGCCGAGTCGTTCCACGGTGGCGTTGCGGTCGCTGTCGGAGGCGCGCAGGCCGGTGCGCGAGGGCTCTGGAGTGCCGTGCGCTGGGGTGGGCGTGGCGGTGTGCGGCGGTTCCAAGGTGGCTCCCCGTGAGGTTCTGGTGGTTCCAGGATGACGTTCGGGGGTGCGCGGGGTCGTCCTCCAGGATGAGGAGATCGGTGGTACATCGTTCGCAGGATCCTGGTCGCCCTACTGGAAGTAGCCGTTTTCGACTAGCCGAAGTAGCCGGTCGCCCTGTCTGAAGTAGGGGGTGTCGGGAGACCTAGGTGCGATGTGCGGCGCCTTGATCGTTTTCTAGCGTCGTGGCATGGACGGAGTGCTGGATGTGCTGCATGCGGCGGTGACCTCGCCGTGGTTCTACGTGGCCTTGTTCGCGGTCGCGACGATCGACGGGTTCTTCCCGGTGGTGCCGAGCGAGAGCATGGTGATCACGGGTGGGGTGTACGCGGCGTCGGGTGAGCCGGATCTGGCGCTGGTGATCGTGCTGGCGGCGCTGGGGGCGTTCGCGGGCGATCACATCTCGTATCTGGTGGGGCGCGGTTCGGGTGGGCGGTTGCTGGCGCGGGCGCGACCGGGGTCGCGGCGGGACAAGGCGTTGGCGTGGTCGCGGCGGGTGATGGACGAGCGGGGCGGGCTGATCCTGGTCGTGGCGCGGTATGTGCCGGGTGGTCGTACGGCGGTGACGTTGACGATGGGGGCGGTGGGGTATCGGCTGCGGTCGTTCTCGCTGTTCGCGGCGGTGGCGGCGGTGAGCTGGGCGGTGTACGGGGGGCTGCTGGGGTTCGTGGGCGGGAAGGCGTTCGAGCACGATCCGGTCAAGGGTGTGGCGCTGGGGATCGGGTTGGCGTTGACGTTGACCGTGGTGGTGGAGTCGGTGCGTTTCGTGCGGGGGCGTTCGCGGCGGCGTGCGGAGCGGTCGGCGGCGGCCGCCGGGGACGAGCACGGGCGGCACGGGCGGCACGGGCGGCGTGGTGAGGGCGCGGAGGTCGGGGAGATCGGCGTCGTGGACGGTGCCGCTGCCCTGGGCGTCGCCGAGGGGGCCGGGACGGGTTCGGAGCGGGGGGCGGCGGACGCGCTTTGAGGCCCCCTGGTGCGCCGGGGTCTCGGGGACTCGGGGACTTGGGGGTTTGGCAGGGGTGGTGAGGAAGTGGGGGTGACTGTGCGAATGTCGCAGCGAAGGCTGCCTATGGCGTGACATTCTCTACAAGTTCATGAACGTGCAGTGAACAAAGACGGTCCGTCACGGGATCTCATTCCCGTGTACGGGCCGTCTCGACGTCGTGAGGGAGAGCATGCAAGCGCCAGGCTTCAGCGCCGACTGGTACCGCGCCGTGACCGGGTTCGCCCACGGGCTGCCCTCCTGGGTGCATACCGTGGCGGAGGTCGGGACCGATGCGGGACTGCTGTTGTTCGCCGTGCTGTTCGTGGCGGGCTGGTGGCGGGCCCGTGGTCGCGGTGAGCGGGAGATGGGGCTGGCGCTGCTGGCACCGGTGGCGGTGGTGGCCGCCTACCTGGTGAGCGAGGTGTCCAAGTCGTTCCTTCGGGAGGAGCGGCCGTGCCGGGCGGTGGCGGGGGCGATGAACATCGCCGCGTGCCCGGCGCCGGGTGACTGGTCGTTCCCCAGCAACCACGCGACGATCGCGGCGGCCTCGGCGGCGGCGATCGTGGTGGCGTGGCGGGCGATGGCGCCGCTGGTGCTGCCGCTGGCCTTGCTGATGGCGTTCTCGCGGGTGTTCGTGGGCGTGCACTACCCGCACGATGTGGCGGCCGGTTTCGTGGTGGGTGTGGTCGTGGCGCCGGTGGTGGCGCTGCTGGTGGTGCGGGCGGTGGTTCCGCTGCTACGGGCGGTGCGCGGGATCGGTGCCGGCACGGTGCTGCTGGGGCCGCCGTCGGCGCTGGCGCCGTCGGGCGGGGCCGCCGCTGCGGTGGCGGCCGCGGGGCCGGTGCACGCGGGCGCGCCGACGGCGACCGTTCCCGACGTGATGGCCGGTGTCCGCCCCTCCCCTCCCCCGCGCGCCTGATCCCTTTCGGCTCCGCTCGAGCCGTCTCGTCCCGACGGCGTCGCAAGGGCCCTGTCGTCACGCGTCCGGGCGTTCGCGGCGGGGTTCTTGCGTGCCGGTTGGCGGAAGGTTTTGCCGCCGGGCTCGGCCGGTCTTCGGCGGGTGGTCGGCTAGTCGCCGATCAGGCCGGCTTCGTAGGCGATGATGGCGGCCTGGACGCGGTTGCGGACCTCCAGGCGGGTCAGGATCGCGCTCATGTAGGCCTTCACGGTGCCTTCGACGACGTGCAGCCTGCGTGCGATCTCGGCGTTGGACAGGCCCGCTCCCACCAGGGCCAGCACCTCCCGTTCCCGGGGTGTGAGGGTTTCGGTGCGGCGGCGGGCGGCCGAGCCGTGCGACATCCGGCCGCGGCCCAGTTCGGTGATGACCCGGTGGGCGACCTTGGGTGAGAGGTAGGCGGCGCCTTCGGCGACGGCGTGGACGCCGGTGATCAGTTCGTTCGGGTCGCCGGACTTGAGGAGGAAGCCGCTGGCGCCGTCGGACAGGGCGCGGGCGATGTACTCGTCCTCGCCGAAGGTGGTGAGGATGATCAGGGAGGCGGTGGGGAGGACCCGGCGCAGTTCGGCGGCGGCCGCCAGGCCGTCCAGGCGGGGCATGCGGATGTCCAGCAGGACGACGTCGGGGCGGTGCGAGAGGGCCAGTTCGACCGCTTGGCGCCCGTCGCCGGCTTCGGCGACGACCTCGATCTCGGGGTCTGCGGACAGGATCGCGCGCACGCCGGCGCGGATCATCGCTTCGTCGTCGGCGAGCAGCACCCGGATCACGGCGTGTTCTCCCCGTCCGGTCCCCGGCCGCCGCCGGTGACGGGGCGCAGGACGTCCTTGGCGGTCAGCCGTCCGCCGGAGAAGCACAGCCGGTACAGGTCGTCCACGCCCAGGATGTTGGCGTTGGAGCGGTAGTAGGCGCACTGGGCGCCGCGCGGTTCGGGGTACTGGGCGCGGCGGGCGCCGGAGTCGATGGTCTGCATGCGCGGCAGTGTCCGTTCCACCTGGTGCCTGGGGGTGCCGATCCGCAGCGCCGCGTAGTCGTCGGGCCGCAGGACCGAGTTCATGGTCGCGTAGATGTAGTAGCCCACCATGATCCCTCCCAGGGCCGCCACCAGGCCTGCCGGGACGATGATGGCGGTGAGCAGTTCCCGCCGGACCTGGTGGCGTTCGCGGGCCAGTCGGCGCGCCGATTCCGACATCGCCGCCCGCTCGCCGCCGGTCCGGTCGCCGGTCCGGTCGTCTGGGGGGGAAGGGGGGTGCGGTCGGGCGTCCGGGGCGCCGCCAGGGGCGGTGTCGTGCCGTGGGACGGGCGGCGGGGCGCCGGGGGGCGCGGCGGGCAGCCGGGCGGTGACCTCGAATCCGCCGTCGGGGGTGGGGCCGGTGTGCAGGGTCCCGCCGGCCAGCCTGACGCGTTCGGCCAGGCCCGCCAGGCCGTGTCCGCCGTTCGCGGCGCCAGGGGCGCCGGTGGGGAGGAGCGGCGGGCCTGCGGGCGGCGCCTGGTTTGTGACCGACACGACGATCGTGTCGGGGTCGCCGCCGGTGCGGGCCAGGCGGACCGTGACCGGGGCTCCGGGGGCGTGCTTGGCCGCGTTGGTCAGTGCCTCCTGCACGACGCGGTGCGCCGCCAGGGTGACCATCTCCGTCGTCTCCGGCAGGACCCCGGAGACGATCTCCGGGGCGTCGCCCCGGTCGTCCTGGGGGCCGGGGGCGGCCAGGTGGACGGGGATGCCGGAGGCGTGGGCGCGTTCGACCAGTTCGGCGATGCTCTCGCGGGCCGGCCGGGTCAGCGCGGGCCCCTGCAGACCGGTGTCCTGCGCGGCCGTGTCGCGCGGGACGCCCTCGTGGAGCACTCCGATGATCTCCCGTAGGTGCTCGGTGGCCTCGGCGGCGCCCGCGCGCAGTTCGGCGGCGGCCCGGCGGTGTGCCTCGTCCAGTCCTGGCGCGACCTGCAGGGCGCCCGCGCGCACCGCGATGAGGGCCAGTTCGTGGCCCAGGGAGTCGTGCATGTCCTGGGCGATGCGGGCGCGTTCGCGCAGGCGTTCGCGTTCGGTGACGATGCGCTGCTGGTGTTCCAGGCGTTCGGCCCGTTCCCAGCCGGCGTGCAGGAGTTCTTGGTTCTGGCGCCAGTAGCGGCCTACCAGCCAGGGCAGCACGCCTAGTAGCACCAGGTAGACCGTGAGGGGGAACCAGGTGGTGACGTCGATGCCGCGGGCGATGTTCAGCGTGGTGCCGGCCACGAAGATCCCGGTGAACACCCACAGGACGGGGCGGGCGCGGTTCATGCGGCGACCGGTCAGGTAGGCGGCGACCGGCATGCCGAACACGAAGTTGGCGTGCACGGCGGTCAGCGCCACGACGGCGGGCAGCGGTACCAGCGGGCGGGCCCGTCCGACCGCGATCGCGGCGGCCAGCACCCCCAGCCCCGCCCCCTGGGCCCACCATCCGGCCCGGTGGGGTTGCGGGGGCAGCAGCATGCCGGCCGCCACCGGGAACGCCAGGACCGCCCACAGTGCCGCGTCAAGCACGGCGGTGTGGCAGGAGGGGTGCGACAGGGCTCGGCGCCTCCGCCCTCCCCCGTCGCTGCCCCCGTCTCGCGCCTGTCCCGCGGCCGGGTCGTGACCTGGGCGGGGTGGGGCGGGGGGCGCCGGGGCGCGGGGGGCGTTCAGGCCGTTCACCCTGGCCACCGTATAAGCCGGCCGGCCGCGCCCGATACTGACGAAAGTCAGGGCCGCGCCGCGGGCAGAACGAGGCAGGCAGGACGAGGCGAGCAGAACGAGGCGGCCTGGAGCGGCCCCGGGCGGACGGCGCCGCAGGGTTGTCCTACGGTTGTGCCCGTGGACGCGATCCGCTGGCCGCGAGGCCAGGCCCTCGACCTCGTGCTGGCGATCGCCGCTCTGGTGGTCACCCTGGTGACCTCCGCCGCGGCCGCCGGGCCGGCCGACCGTCCGCTGTGGCCGGGCGGGGCGCTGATCATCGTGGTCGTGTCGGCGGGGCTGGCGGTGCGGCGCCGCCACCCGCTGGCGGTGCTGGCGCTGGCCACCCTGCTGACGCCGCTGTACTACCCGATGGGCTATCCCGACGGGCCCGTCGCGTTCGTGTTCCTGATCGCGTTGTTCACCGCCGCCGTGGAATGCCGCCTGCATGTGCCGCTGACCGCGATGATCGTGATCAACGCCGGGTTCTGGGTGGTGGGCGCGCTGCGCGGCGGTGACGTGCAGCCGAGCGCGGCCGTCCGCCCGGAGGACGTGGCCGGTCTCAGCGCCCTGCTGCTGGTGACGATCGCGATGGGCCAGTACGTCCGCAGCCGCCGTGCCCGGTTGCTGGCCGCCGAGCGGCGTGCCGCCGAGGCGGTCCGCGACCGCGAGCAGGAGGCCCGCCGCCGTGCCGCCGAGGAGCGGCTGCGGATCGCCCGCGAGCTGCACGACGTGCTCGCCCACCAGATCTCTCTGATCAACGTGCAGGCGGGTGCCGCGCTGCACCGCCGCGACGATCCCGAGCAGGCCTACGCCGCGCTGGAGGCGATCAAGGGGGCCAGTAAGGAGACGCTGCGGGAGTTGCGCGGGGTGCTGGGCGTGCTGCGGCAGGTCGACCAGGACGGCGACGGGCAGGACGGGGCCGCGGCGGTCGCGCCGGCGCCGTCGCTGGCCCGGCTGGCCGAGCTGCTGGAGCGGACCTCCGCCTCGGGGCTGCGGGTGCGCCGCGCCGGCGACGCCACCGACGAGGTCCTGGCCGGTATGCTGCCGCCGCCGGTGGCGCTGGCCGGTTACCGGATCGTGCAGGAGGCGCTGACCAACGCGGTGCGGCACGCGGGCGCGCGGACCGTCACCGTCACGATAGGTTGCGCGGACGGCGCGGTGGTCGTGCAGATCGACGACGACGGTCCCGGACCGGTCGACGCGGCCGCCCTGGACCGCGGTAACGGGTTGCGCGGGATGCGGGAGCGCGCCGCCGCGGTCGGCGGCGAGGTCACCGCCGGGCCCGGGCCCGGCGGCGGGTTCCGCGTGCGGGCGCTACTGCCGGCGGGCCCTGCCGGTGCGACGACGACGGAGGAACGAGTGGAGCGGGCGCCGATGGCGGGCCGGACGGGAGACGACGCGTGATCCAGGTGGTGCTGGCCGACGACCAGACTCTGGTGCGGGCCGGGTTCCGGTCGATCCTGGAGGGCGAGGACGACATCCGGATCGTCGCCGAGGCCGGCGACGGGGAGCAGGCGGTGCGGCTGGCCGGTGAGCGGCGCCCGGACGTGGTGCTGATGGACATCCGCATGCCCGTGCTGGACGGGCTGGAGGCCACCCGGCGGATCGTCACCGATCCCCGTCTCGCCGACGTCAAGGTGGTGATCTTGACGACGTTCGACCTGGACGACTACGTCTACGGTGCGATCAAGGCCGGTGCCAGCGGGTTCCTGGTCAAGGACACCGAGCCGCCCGAGCTGATCCACGGCGTGCGGGTGGTCGCGCGCGGCGATGCGCTGCTGGCGCCGACGGTGACCCGGCGGCTGATCGCCGAGTTCGCCTCGCGGATCTCCGC
The DNA here is from genome assembly GCF_039532545.1 of Actinomadura vinacea. Taxonomy (NCBI): domain Bacteria; kingdom Bacillati; phylum Actinomycetota; class Actinomycetes; order Streptosporangiales; family Thermomonosporaceae; genus Actinomadura; species Actinomadura vinacea. The sequence continues at coordinate 196,474 of NZ_BAAARW010000024.1, forward strand.
TCCCCCGCCGTCGGCCCGGCTCGACACCCTGACCGAACGGGAGCGGGAGGTGCTGGAGCTGGTGGCCGCGGGCCTGTCCAACGAGGAGATCGCCGGCCGGCTGGTGCTCAGTCCCGCCACCGCCAAGACCCACGTCAGCCGGATCCTGGCCAAGCTCGGCGCCCGCGACCGCGCCCAGCTGGTGGTGCTGGCCTACGAGACCGGGGTGATCCGTCCCGGCTGGCTCGGCTGACCCCGAGCTCGGCTGACCCCGAGGGCACCGGTGCCCGCAACCGGCGCGGGCGCCGCGGTGTTGACAGGGATGTGACGGTAACGGACGACAAGCTCCAGCCCGCCCGAGCCGACCCCGGGCCCGGATCCGCCGGGCCCGGGGCCGGGGTCGGCGGTGATGACGGCGCGGACCGCGACGCGGCCGCCGGGCGGGTCGTGGCGGCGCTGGGCGAGGACCTGGACGCCGGGTTCGCCGTGCTGTACGAGTCCTACCGCGGCACGGTGTTCACCACCGCGCTGCGGCTGTGCGGGCGGTGGGCCGAGGCCGAGGACCTGTCGGCCGAGGCGTTCCTGCGTGCCTACCGGGCCCTGTGCGGGTACGGTCCCGACCGGCTGGCGGCGCTGCGGCCCCGCGCGTGGCTGCTGACGATCCTGATGAACCTGTGGCGCAACAGCCTGCGCACCGCCGCGCGCCGTCCTCCGCCCGGCCCTTTGGAGGAGGCGCCCGAGCCCGCCGACCCGGCCGAGGGCGTCGAGGCCGCCGCGGCCCGTCACGAGACCGGACGCGAACTGGCCGGGCTGCTGGCCGAGCTCAGTCCCGCCCAGCGCGCGGCCGTCGTCCTGCGCCATGTCGCCGATCTGCCCGTCACCGAGATCGCCGCTGTGCTGGGGGTGCCCGAGGGCACCGTCAAATCGCACATATCGCGGGGCCTGGCCAGGCTCCGCACGCTCCACCCGCTCCGCTCATCGCAAGGGGGCACCCCATGACCCGCCACGATCCCCGCCCCGCCGCCTCCGCCGACGCCCGCGACGACCGCTCGGGCGGCGGGCTGGAGGAGGCCCTGGCGGCGCTGGCCGCTGACGCGCCGCCCGCCCTGCTGGACCGCATCGCCGCCCGCCGCGTCCGCGTGCCGGGCCCTCTGGAGGGCCCGCACCGGGACCTGCAGGTCGCCTTCACCGACCAGGGCGTGGCGTTCCTGCGCGCCGGGCTGGACGAGCGCGCCTTCGCCGAGGCCTTCCGCAGCCGCTTCGGCCGCCCTCTGCTGCCCGCCGACCGTCCCCCCGCGGGGCTGGTGCCGGCACTGCGCACCGGGCGGTTGGGCGGCCTGCGCCTGGACCTGCGCGGCCTCAGCGCGTTCGAGGAGGCCGTGCTGCGCGCCACCGCCGCCATCCCCCGCGGCCAGACCCGCCCCTATGCCTGGGTCGCCCGGCAGGCCGGCAGCCCCAGGGCCGTCCGCGCCGCCGGTTCGGCGCTGGGCCGCAACCCGGTGCCGCTGCTGATCCCCTGCCATCGCGTCACCCGTTCCGACGGGACGATCGGCCAGTACGTGTTCGGCGTCCAGGCCAAGGAACGCCTGCTGCGCGCCGAGGACGTCGACCTGGACCGCCTCGCCGACCTGGCCCGGCGGGGCGTGCAGTACCTGGCCAGCGACACCACCGGCATCGTGTGCTTCCCCACCTGCGCGCACGCCCGCCGCATCACCCCCGCGCACCGGCACGGTTTCGCGACCCTGGCCGCGGCCCAGGCCGCCGGCTACCGGCCCTGTCTGCACTGCCGCCCAGGCCAGGCCCAACCGGCCTGACCCGCTTGCGCTCACCTCCCCCGGTGGGTGCCCCTAGCGCAGCCCGCCGAAGAGGTCGGCGACGTCACCGGCCAGCAGGCGGGCTGCTCCATAGGGCCGGGGGAACACCCTTGCTAAAACGGGGATATCCCCGATAACGTCCCGTTAACCGGGGAGCGCCCCGTATTTGGAGGAGGAGCCGCGATGACCACCACGCTGACACCCCAGGACCGCACCGCCATCACCGAGCTCCTCGCAAGGCACGGCCACCTGGTCGACGCCGGCGACCTGGACCGCCTCGGCGAGCTGTTCACCGACGACGCCGTCCACGACTTCACCGACCTCGGCCTGCCCGCCCCCGTCCACGGGACCGCCGCGCTCCGCCAGGCCGCCCTGGACCTGGGAGAGGGCAACCCCGTCGGCCACCACATCACCAACATCGTCCTCGAGCCGATCACCGCCGACCGCGTGCACGCGCGGTCCAAGGGCATCGGGATCAACGCCGACGGCACCTGCGCCAGCGTCACCTACGACGACACCATCGCCCGCACCGCCCACGGCTGGCGCATCACCCGCCGCACCGCCCGCGCCCACCGCAAACCCCTCGGCGCCGGCTGAAATCGGCGCCGGCTGAAACCCGGCCGGCCGTCGGCGCGGACAGCGCACACCCCGGATCGGCAGGTCAGGAGCCGACGGGCACCTCGACATGGCCCCGCGCGCCGCGGCGGACCCGCGCACGGCCCGCGGTCGCCGCCGCCACCCACTCCTCGAACGCCTCCGCCTCCGCCACCGGAACCGCCACATCGGCCTCCACCGCGTCGGCGTACCGCACATCGGCGGGCAGCCGCCCCGTGCCGTGCAGATCCCCCAGGAAGCGGCCCGCCACCGCGTGCTCCACCCGCACCGTCACCGTCACCACCGCGAGCAGCTCCACCACGCCCACCGCGTCGACCGCCTCCGACACCGCCTGCCCGTAGGCGCGCACCAGCCCGCCCGCGCCCAGCCTCACCCCGCCGAAATACCGGGTCACCACCGCCACCACACCGGTCAGCCCCCGCCGGACCAGCACCTCCAGCATCGGGACGCCCGCCGTCCCGGACGGCTCCCCGTCATCATTGCTTTTGGTGATCTCCCCGTGCGCGCCCACCACGTAGGCGGTGCAGTTGTGGGTCGCGTCGCGATGCGCCCGGCGATGCCCGGCGATGAACTCCGCCGCCGCGCCCTCATCGTGGACGCGCGCCAGCGTGCAGACGAACCGGGACCGGCGGATCTCCAGCTCATGGGAGCCCGCCCTTTTGATCATGCGCATGGTGTGATCCGAGTCTAGGGCCCCGCCCGGCCCGCACCGCCAGGCGCGGATACGGCCACGGGTTGGCGCGGCACCCGTACAACGACTTGGTCTGCTGCACCATCACCGGCGCCACCCGCCCCTGCCCCGGGCACCCCAGATGCCCGTGCCCCAGCGCGTGCCCCACCTCATGGTTGATCAGGTACTCGCGGTAGCGGGCCAGGTCCGCCCCGTACGGCGCCGCGCCCAGCCCCCAGCGCCGCGCGTTGATGACCGAACGGCCCCGCGCGAAGCACGACAGCCACCCGCCCGTCCGCGCCGGCAGGCACATCCGGTCGGTCAGCGCCGGGCTCGACAGCGACACCCGGAACTTCACCGGCCCCCGCGCCACCCGCACGAACCGCAACCTGCCGCCCCGCCCCCAGCCGCGCGGATCGTTCAGCACCCGGTGCACCTCGGCGGCGAACCGCGACGCCCTGAACGGCAGCCCCTGCTCCACCTCCACCGCGTACCGGACGAGAAAACCGGTACCGCGCGGCGGCGCGGCCACGCCCGGGACCAGCCGGTACCGGCCCGACGCCGCCCGCTGCACCGGCACCCGCGGCGGCTGCACCCGCCCGTTGACCACCACCGCGCTGCGGGAGGGCCCGATCCGCGAGGCGTCCGTCGCCGAGGCGTGCCGGTCAGGGCCCCCGGCCGTCCACACCGCCAGCCCCGCGCCCGTCGTCGCCACGCACGCCCCGCACGCCAGAACCGCCCACCACCACCGGCGGCGCCACCCCCGGCGCCGCCGCGGGCGCCCGTACAGGTCCACCGGGACGCGCACCGGCTCCTGGATTCCCTGCATGCCCGCCCCCCGAAGCGACGCACCGAGAAAAAGCCCAACGATCCTCACGCAGCGTAGCGAGAACGGCGGGTTCGGCCACGGACCGCGACATCGGCGCGCCCACCCCCGAACCCCGCCAAACCCGGCACGAAAGGAAGGGGCGGGCAGGGGCCGGCCGGGTCAGGATCCGGAACGTTCCCCGATCATCGGCAGGACGTCGGCGATGGACGGCAGCACATGCGAGGGCCGGAACGGGAACCGCTCCACCTCCTCCTTGCGCGTCACCCCGCTCAGCACCAGGATCGTCTCCAGCCCCGCCTCGACACCCGCGACGATGTCGGTGTCCATCCGGTCGCCCACCATCGCCGTGGACTCGCTGTGCCCCTCCACCCGGTTCAGCGCCGTCCGCATCATCAGCGGGTTCGGCTTGCCGACGAAGTAGGGCTCCACCCCGGTCGCCTTGGTGATCATCGCGGCGACCGCGCCGCACGCCGGCAGCGACCCCTCGGCGGACGGCCCGATCGGGTCGGGATTGGTCGCGATGAACCGGGCACGGCCCTCGATCAGCCGGATCGCCCGGGTGATCTGCGAGAAGCTGTAGGTGCGGGTCTCCCCCAGCACCACGTAGTCGGGGTCGATGTCGGTCAGCACGTACCCGGCCTCGTGCAGCGCCGTGGTCAGCCCCGCCTCCCCGATCACATACGCCGACCCCTCCGGCCGCTGGTCGGACAGGAACTGCGCGGTGGCCAGCGCCGAGGTCCAGATCGCCTCGGCCGGCACATGCAGCCCCATCGAGGCCAGCCGCGCCGACAGGTCGCGCCGGGTGTAGATCGAGTTGTTGGTCAGGACGAGGAAGCGCCGGTTCGCCTCGGTCAACCGGCGGACGAACTCATCGGCACCCGGGATCGGGTGCCCCTCATGCACCAGGACACCGTCCATGTCCGACAGCCAGCACTCGATCGGCCTGCGCTCAATCATGCGCCCATTCTCGCAGCACCCCGCCCACCTCCCGCCACCCGCTGCGCGCCACCGATCGCGCCGCCCGCCGCGCGTCACAGCGCCCGCGGGGCGCTGCGGCGCGCGAGGGGCGTTGACCGGACGTGAGGGGGATCATAGATTCGCCCCAGAAGAGCCGAACGCCATTCGGCGCTGGAGGTGGGCGTGGTGAAGAGCATCGCCGAGGTCCGGGCCGAGCTGACCGCCCCCGGGCAGCCCTTCGAAACCGGCGAGATCGACCTGCGCGGCACCCGCACCCGCATCTGGAAGAACGCCCCCACCACCCTCCGCCAGATCCTGGACCTCTCCCTCCAGCACGGCGACGCCGACTTCCTGGTCCACGGCGACGACCGCCTCACCTTCGCCGAGCACCACGCCCGCGCCGCCGCCTTCGCCCGCCTGCTCATCGACCGGTACCGCATCACCAAGGGCGACCGCGTCGCCATCGCCATGCGCAACCACCCCGAATGGGCCGTCGCCTTCTTCGGCGCCGCCATCGCCGGCGCCGTCGTCGTCCCCCTCAACGCCTGGTGGACCGCCGCCGAACTGGAGTACGGCCTCACCGACAGCGGCGCCAAGCTCCTCATCACCGACCTCCAGCGCGCCGAACGCCTCGCCGCGGCCCTGCCCCGCCTGGGCCTGCCCGCCCTCGTCGCCCGCGCGGGCGGAGCCCTGCCCACCGGCACCGAGTCCTTCGAGAACGCCCTGGCCTCAGCCGGCCCCGCCGCCCCGCCGCCCGACGTCCGGCTCGACCCCGAGGACGACGCCACGATCTTCTACACCTCCGGCACCACCGGCCGCCCCAAGGGCGCGCTGGGCACCCACCGCAACATCACCACCAACCCCGTCAGCCTCGCCTACGGCATCACCTCCGCGGGCGTGCGCGCAGGAGGCACCGCACAGGCGGCGGCCGCGCCCGGCCGCCGCGTCACCCTCCTCAGCGTCCCCTTCTTCCACGCCACCGGCTGCCACTCGGTCCTCGTCAGCAGCGCCCTGCAGGGCGGCACCATCGTGCTGATGCGCAAATGGGACGTCCGCGAGGCGCTGCGGCTCATCCAGCGCGAGCGCGTCACCGCCTTCGGCGGCGTCCCCACCATGGCCTGGCAGGTCCTCACCTCCCCCGACTTCGACGACTACGACACCTCCAGCCTCACCGGCGTCAGCTACGGCGGCGCCCCCGCCCCGCCCACCCTCGTCGACAAGATCGAGCAACGGCTGCCCGCCCGCACCCCCGCCAACGGCTACGGCCTCACCGAGACCTCCTCGGTCACCACCTACAACTGCGGCGTCAACTACCTGGAACGCCCCGACAGCGTCGGCCCGCCCGTCGCCGTGTGCGATGTGAAGGTCGTCGGACCCGACGGCGCCCCGCTGCCCACCGGCCAGATCGGCGAACTGCTCATCCGCGGCCCCAACGTCATCAAGGGCTACTGGGGCAGGCCCGAGGAGACCGCCCGCGCCTTCACCGGCGGCTGGTTCCACAGCGGCGACCTGGCCCGCCTGGACGCCGACGGCTTCGTCTACATCGTCGACCGCGCCAAGGACATGCTCATCCGCGGCGGCGAGAACATCTACTGCGCCGAGGTCGAGGCCGCCCTCTACGAGCACCCCGCCGTCGCCGACTGCGGCGTCATCGGCGTCCCCCACGAGGCACTCGGCGAGGAGGTCGGCGCCGTGGTGCGGCTGCGGCCCGGAACCACCCTCACCCCCGACGAACTGCGCGCCTTCCTCGGCGAACGGATCGCCGCGTTCAAGATCCCCCAGCACCTCTGGTTCCGCGAGGAGGAACTGCCCCGCAACCCCGGCGGCAAGCTGCTCAAGACCCGGCTGCGCGCGGAACTCCTCCGGCCCTGACCCGCCGCCACCACCGCGGATCATGTGAGCGACGGCCACACACCCGGCACCGCCGTCGCGGCGGTGCCGCAGTGTTCCAGCGCGGCGACCGGGTGGCCTCGGCCCCGCGACGTCGATCAGGCAGGCCAAGGGCTGGGCGTGACCGGCGCCGCCCGCAACGAGTCCGGGAAGCGGGCGCGCGCCGCGGCGACGGGTGATGCGAGTCCTCTGTCCCAGCCGTGCCCTCCCGCGCCGCGCTGATCATCAGTTTGGGAGAGTCATGTCCGGACAGGTCCGCGCGCACGAGGAGGGCTCACCCCGGTGATCGAACAGTGGCAGGCCATGGCCGGCGACGGCCGCGAGTTCGAGGCATGGGACGAGATCACCCGCCATGCCGAAGACCTGCCCGAGGGCGAAGTCCGGACGCTGATCGAGGAGCTGATCGAGGACCTGGCCGGCTGGCCGGGCCGCCGCCCGATGCCGCACCGCTGGTGGCAACGGCGCTGCCGGGGTGAGTGGGCGCCGTGCTTTCTCCTGGCCGACCACCGCGTCCTGTACGCCGACCTCGAAATGCTCGCCGGGAACGAGACCTGCGATCCCGGCGCGTACGAGGAGTTCTACGGCGCCGCGGCCATGGACGAAGAGGGTTTCTTCAGCTCCTTCAACGCGGTCGGGGCCGGCCCGGACCTGCGCTGGACGGCGCTCGTCTCCGCCGCCGAGGGCAACAGCTCCAGTGGCGGACTGGAGCTGTTCGACGCACAGACGGGAGCGTGGGAGAGCGACGGCGTCCAGGAGAACGACCACTACATCGGCTGGGGCGAGGAGGTGGCCTTCAGCCCGGACGGCTCGCTCGTCGCGGTCGCGGGCAGGTTCGACCGGCAGGTGATCGTCTGGCGCGTCCCGGGACCGGAACGGCTGTGGGCCGCGGGCCCGTGGCCGACGGGAACCGAGGGGGCTGGGTACTCCCACATCGGCTTCAGCGGAGACGGGAAGCTGATCGTGGCCGTGAGCTTCGCCTTTCCCTGGGAGGAGACCGCGGAACGGCAGGTCGTGGTGGCCGACGCCCAGACCGGCGACGTCGCCTTCACGACGGCCGCGGTCGCCGTGGGAGGCGCCGTGCTGGACCACTCCGGCACCAGGCTCGCTCTCATCGGCCCGGACGGCGAGGTGCCGATCTACCGGCTGCCCGACGGGGAGATCGTGGCCCGGCACCGAACGACCCTGCCCAGCGCCGGCACGCTCGCGCTCTCACCGCAGGGTGACACGGCCGCCCTCGGCGGCGACGGCGGCATGGAACTCGTGGGACGGTTCACCGGGCACGTGCCGGCCGAGGGAACCTGCCAGGCCATGACCTGGTCGCCGGACGGGCCGCGCGGCCTGTTCACCTCGCACGAGGCCGCCACGGTGATCGACCGCCAGGGGCACGCGCTGTGGACACGCCGCATCGAGGATCCAAGCGGCTTCCTGGCCGCCTTCACGCCCGGCGGGCGCGCACTGGTCACGGCCGAGACGTACCCCGCCGAGATCAGCGCCTGGTTCCTGGACCGCGACATGCGGAAGTGAACCCACCGGGGGCCACGCGCCACAGAGGCACCAAGCCCCACCAGCCGGCGGAACCCCAGTGATCGGGGTCCTGCGCCGCGTTCTGGGACGCCGCGGCCCTGCACACCGGCCGCCCGGCACCACCTGAGCGCCCCGCGGCGGAAACACACGCGGCGGGCGGCCTGCCGCGTGCCCCTCAGGCCGCCGCGACGCGACAGGGCGCCGGGCCGAACGGCCCGGCGCCCTGTCACATGCGCGAACTCCCCGGAGCGAGCCGCCCGCGGCGGCCGTCGGCGCGACGTCAGACGTTGACGCCGAAGTCCGAGGCGATGCCCGACAGCCCGGAGGCGTACCCCTGACCGACCGCGCGGAACTTCCACTCCGCGCCGTGCCGGTACAGCTCCCCGAACACCATCGCGGTCTCGGTCGAGGCGTCCTCCGACAGGTCGTAGCGGGCGATCTCGTTGTTGTCGGCCTGGTTGACGATCCGGATGAAGGCGTTGCGGACCTGGCCGAAGCTCTGCTGCCGGTTGTCGGCGTCGTAGATCGACACCGGGAACACGATCTTGGAGACCTCCGCCGGCACCGACGCCAGGTTCACCTTGATCTGCTCGTCGTCGCCCTCGCCCTCACCGGTGAGGTTGTCACCGGTGTGCTCGACCGTGCCGTCCGGGCTCTTGAGGTTGTTGAAGAACACGAAGTGCTTGTCCGACAGGACCTTGTTCTCCTGCGAGCACAGCATGGCGCTGGCGTCCAGGTCGAAGTCGCTGCCGGTCGTGGTCCGCACGTCCCAGCCCAGACCCACCAGGACCGCGGTCAGTCCGGGAGCCTCCTTCGTCAACGAGACGTTGCCGCCCTTGCTCAGACTGACTCCCACTGTGTTACCTCCGTATCGGCTCCGCGCGGGCCTTGTCACCCGTACGGTCTGTAACGAGAACGGTAGTCAACCGGTACCGGTTCCCACCGCGGCTTTCGCCACCCGGTGCCCGGAAATCCGTTCCCGCACACCGTAGGGGAACACCGCCCGCCACCGCAGGCCCGTGGCGCAGGCCCGACCCCTCACCGACACCTCACCGAGCCGCCACGAGCCACGGTCGAGGCCATGTCCGGCCTGGCGCCGCTTGCGGTGGTGTGCGAGGGATCAGGGATCTCATTCGCCGGCGGACCTAGAATGCTCGTGTGGTTATATTCCTGCTAGCTTATGTTGTGAGGTGATCGCGCCGATGAAGGGCAGGACCAGGATATGAACGACGGACCCAGCACCGGACCCGGCACCGAGGGGCACACCGGGACGCCCGCGCCCGACGGCACCGCGACCCTGCGCGACGGGCGGGCGCTGCTGCGTTTCGAACGCCGCCTGCGCCATCCCGCCGAACGGGTCTGGCGGGCGCTCACCGACCCCGACGAGATCTCCGCCTGGCTCGCCCGGGCGCACCTGGAACCGAAGGTGGGCGGCGCGTTCGAGCTGCGCTGGCTCAACTCCGGGGACGAGGAACCGGCCATCGCCCGCGGCACCGTCACCGCCTTCGACCCGCCGCGCCTGCTGGAACTGGACTCCGACCTGCACGGCAGGCTCCGCTGGGAGCTCACCCCGCTGCCCGGGCCGCCCCCGGGCACCCTGCTGGTGTTCACCAGCGACGTGGAGACCCCCGAGGAGTTCGTGCCCCAGACCCTGGCGGGCTGGCACATCCACCTGGACTACCTGGAGGAGGCCCTGGAGGGCGCCCGCGTCGACTGGGCCAACTGGACCACCGACCGCTGGCAGGTCCACCACGACCGCTACGTGGCCGGCCTCGGCGTGCTGGAGGCCGTCCAGGACCTGTACCGGCGCGTCCTGGACGGATGGAACGCCCGCGACGCCAGGGCCTTCGCCGCCCCGTTCCGCGAGGACGGCGTCTCCATCGGCTTCGACGGCACCGTGCACGCCGGGCGCGCCACCATCATCGAGCAGCTCTCGGCGACCTTCGCCGACCACGCCACCGGCGGCTTCGTCGGCAAGATCCAGGACGTGCGCGTGGTCGGGCCGGGCGCGGCGGTGCTGCGCGCCGTCGCGGGCATGGTCCCGCCCGGCGGGGACGACCTGCGCCCCGACCTCAACACGATCCAGACCATCACCGCCGCCCAGCTGCTGGGCCGCTGGCAGGTCGCGGTGTTCCAGAACACCCCGGCCCAGTTCCACGGCCGGCCCGAGACCGCCAAGAAGCTGACCGAGGAGCTCCGCGAGGTCCTGCGCACCCGCGGCCACTGACACCCGGCGGACGGGTCAGGCCGTGCGGTCGGGGCGCCGGTCCTGGCCGGCGTCCGGGTCGGCGCTGCCGCGGCCGCAGCCGGCCGGCCGCGACCGCGGCCCCGCGCGGTAGGCCCGCCGCCGCGGGGCCCTCCGGCGCGCCCGGCGCTCCCTGCGCGTCAGCACACCGTCGACCCACGTGAAAAGCAGGCCGATCCCGCAGATGCCGCCGAAAACGGCGAGCAGATACACCAGGCTCCACACCACCGCGCCCGACCCCCGTTCCTCCCGACAGAGGACGCGCACCTCGCGCGGCCGGTTGTCCTGGCGCCGATCAGGCGCGGGTCACGGCCAGGCGCACGCCCAGGCCGATCAGCGCGGTCCCCGTGACCCCGTCGATGGTGCGCCGCACCCGCTCCCGCGCGAACACCCGGCGCAGCGCCCCCACCACGTTGGCCACCGCCGTGAACCACACGCACGACATCGCAGCCGCGATCAGCGACAGCAGCAGCGTGTCGGCCACCGCCGGCCGATCCCCCAGGAACTGCGGCATCAGCGCCACGAAGAACACCGCCGCCTTCGGGTTCAGCACGTTGCACAGCAGGCCCTGCCGGAAGGCCGCCCAGGACGACACCGCCGCACGCTCGCCGGCGCCGTCCGCGGGCCCCTCCCCGCCGCTGCGCGCGGCCGCGCGCAGCGACCGCACCCCCAGGTACAGCAGGTACACCGCGCCGACGATCTTGACGACGGTGAACGCCGTCGCCGAGGCGGCCAGCACCGCCGCCACGCCCAGCGCGGCGGTCGCCGCCCACACCAGCACTCCGGCCGCGATGCCCAGCGCCGTCGCCATCCCGCCGCGCCGCCCGCCCACGGCCGCCTGGCGCACCACGATCGCGAAGTCCGGGCCCGGGGACATCGTCCCCAGCCCCGTCGTCACCATGAACGCGACCAGCTGCCCCGTAGTCGCCATCGCGACCCGCCCTCCCCGTTCCGTCCCGGTACGTCCCGGGCTTCAGGCTATCGGGGCTGATCATCCCGGCGGGCACCCGCCGTGACCCGGCCCGACAGCAGCTCCAGCGCCCGGTCCACGTCCTGCTCGCTGGTGGACAGGTGGAACGCGCAGCGCAGCCGTCCGGCCCGGACCGCGGCGATCACCTCGTGCGCGGCCAGCAGCTCCGCCGTGCCCTCCGCCACCGGCACCGACACGATCGCCGAATCCCCCGGCGGCAAGCCCAGCCCCGCGCGGAACCGGTTCGCCAGCGCCAGATCGTGCGCGTGCACCGCCGCCACCCCGACCCGCGCCAGCAACTCCAGCGCCGGCACCTGCCCCACCCAGCTCTGCCAGGCCGGGGACAGGTCCAGCCGGCGCGCGTCGCCGGCCAGCCGCAGCGGCGCACCGTAGATCGAATCCCAGACGTCGGCGCCCGCGTACCAGCCCGCCCCGATCGCCGGCAGCTCCGCCAGCGCCTCCGCGGTCCCCGCCAGGAAGCATGTGCCGCGCGGGCCCATCAGCCACTTGTAGCCGCCGCACACCAGCAGGTCGACCCGGTCGGCGGGCACCGGCAGCCACCCCACCGCCTGCGTGGCGTCCAGCAGCACGCGCGCTCCGTGCGCCCGCGCCGCGCCGATCAGCTCGTCCATCGCCGCGACCCGGCCGTCGGCCGACTGCACCGCCGACACCGCCACCAGGTCGACGTCGCCGTCGACCGCGCCGGCGATCCGCTCCAGCGGCACCGACCGCACCACCAGGCCGGGACGGGCCAGGAACGGGAACAGCAGGGAGGTGAAATCGCCGTCGGCCACCAGCACCGTCGCGCGCGCCGGCAGCGACGCCGCCACCAGCCCCACGAAGTACGACACCTGCGGCCCGCAGGCGATCCGCTCGGGCGGCAGCCCCACCAGCCGTCCGAACAGCGCCCGCGCGCGCCGCACCGCCTCGTCGCCCATGCCCGTGGTCAGCAGGCCCGCCGCGCGGTCCCGCTCGGCCGCCAGCATCGCCTCGTGCGCGCCCCGCGGCGGCAGCCCGTAGGAGGCGGTGTTGAGGAAGGCGCCCCGCGGCGCGAACTCCCGCCGCGCCGTCCGCGCATCGAGGGGCTCGGGGGGCTCGGGGGCGTCGCGGATCGCTGCGCTGATCGTGTCGGCCATGTCCCGATCCTCGGCCACCCCGCACCCATAGCACAAACCACTATCTTCTGGGTCGGGCCCAAAAGACATTGATACCTTGCGGCCATGCTCGACCTGAACCGCGGCCGCGTCCTGCGCGAGGTCGCCCGGCTGGGATCGATGACCGCCGCCGCGCGCGCCCTGTCCTACACCCAGCCCGCCGTCTCCCACCACATCGCCCGGCTCGAGGCCGAGGCCGGCACGCCCCTGGTCGTCCGGCACGGCCGCGGCGTGCGGCTCACCGAGGCGGGCCGGATCCTGGTCGAGCACGTCGAGGACGTCCTGGCCCGCACCGAGGCGGCCCAGGAGCGCATCGCCGCGATCGCCGGGCTGCGCGCCGGACGGGTCCGGGTCACGGCGTTCCCCACCGCCGCCGCGGCGTTCCTGCCCGACGCGCTGGCCGCGCTGCGCGACCGCGCCCCCGACGTCGTCGCCTCCCTCACCGAGGCCGAACCGCCGGCCGCCCTGGCCGCGCTGCGCGCCGGCGACACCGACCTGGCCCTGGTCTTCGCCTACCCGCACACCCCGCCCGACACCGGCGCCGGGTTCCGGGAGATCCCGCTGCGCCGGGACCCGATCCGGCTCGCCGTCCCCGCCGCGCACCCGCTGGCGGGCGCGGCGCGCCTGGAACCGGCCGAGTTGTCCGAGGAGACCTGGGCCGCGGGCTGCGAACGCTGCCGCGGCCACCTGCTGCGCGCCTGCGCCCGCGCCGGGTTCAGCCCCCGCATCGCCTACGCCACCGACGACCACATCGCCGTGCAACGCCTGGTCGCGCGCGGACTGGCGATCACCGCCATGCCCGCCCTGGCCTTCGCCCTCCACCACGAGCCCGGCGTCGCGCTCCCGCCATGCCCCGCCCTGGGCCGGCGCCGCATCACCGCGCTCGTGCCCGCCGGCCCCCTCCCGCCCGCCGTCGCCGCGCTGCTGGACGAGATCATCACCGTCGCCCGCGACGCCGACCAGGACGAGACGGCGGAACTGGAGACGGCGGCCAGCGGTGCCAGGGGCCGATGACGGCGAACCTCGTACCCGGGTCATAGACCTCGGCGTAGCGGTCGAGCAAGGCCAGGGCGACCATCACCGGCCGGCAGGCGGCGTCGTCATGACCGCGCAGCGGCCCGGTGCGCACCAGGACGCCGTTCCCGTGCACCCGCTGGACCTCGGCGCTGATCTTGTGCACCGGCTCGATCGGCTCGGTTTGCGCAACCGGCAGGCGAGGGCGGCTGTTCCTGCCGGCTCCGACTCATTGTCCGTGGTGGTTTCCGTGGTCGGCACGGATGCGGCTCGAATTCCTGCTGGGAGAGACTGTGACCAGAGCGATCGGCCCCGCGGCACACCGGGCCGATCCCTTACCCACGACCACAGGAGTGACCATGGCCAGCACCGAAGACAGCTCATACGAGGGGTTCACGGCCGAGGAGCGGGCCGCGATGAAGGAGCACGCCCAGGAGCAGAAGAAGGCGGCGCGCCGCAGCTCGCGTGCGGAGAAGGCGGCGGAGGCGGTGCGGGACGTGCTGGCGAAGATCGCCGAGATGCAGGACCCGGACCGGATCATGGCCGAGCGCGTCCACGCCGTCATCACGGCCAACGCCCCGGCCCTCGCGCCGAGGCTCTGGTACGGGATGCCCGCCTACGCGCTGGACGGCAAGGTCGTCTGCTTCTTCCAGAGCGCGGCCAAGTTCAAGGCGCGCTACGCGACACTCGGGTTCAACGACCCGGCGAAGCTGGACGACGGCCCCATGTGGCCGACCGCCTTCGCCCTGACCGAAGTGACGGCCGAGGTGGAGGCCCGGATCGCCGCGCTGGTGAAGCAGGCGGTGAACTGAGGCGGTTGACGCCCGGGTGCACCAGGTCACCGGGCGGTCATGGGCGCGAGGCCGGCGAGGACCAGCGTGCGCGCCGACCGGTAGCGGCAGCCGGTCCCGGGCGTCCGGGTGCCCGGTGAGCACCGCCGCCTCCGCCCTGAGCGCCACGTACCAGTGCAGCCAGACCCGGCAAACCCGCTTCCACACCTGTTCCGGCGACGCGGCCGCGGGGCCCGGGGAGCGCGACCGCAGGCGGCCGCTCTGCTCCATGCGTCGAGGAATCGCACGCTGCCTGCGAGCACCTCGTCGACATTGCCCGGCCGCGAGCTGATGCGCGACGGCCGCTGGCTGGTCTGACGCTCGACATCGAGGACCTGGACGACAAGCGCGGCCCGCCGGCGGCTAGCGGTGCCAGGGGCCGGTGACGGCGAACGTCGTGCCCGGGTCGTAGACGTTGACGAACATCGTCCGCCCGTTCGGGGAGAAGGTCACGCCGGCGAACTCGCCCCATGACGGCTTCTCCTGGGTGCCGGTGTTCTGCCGGTTGCGCGCCATCGGGTACACCTTGCGGTCTCGCGTCACGCCGAAGACGTGCTGCGCGCCGTCCCCGTCCTCGCACACCATCAGGCCGCCCTGCGGCGCCAGCGCGATGTTGTCGGGGGACTCCCCCGGCTTGCCGGTGTCGGTGCCCGGACCGAACACGATCACCAGGGTCAGGCGGCGTGAGCGCGGTTCGTAGGACCACACCTGCCCGAAGTGGTCGGCCTGCGACCCCTCGCTCTCGCGCGCGAAGCTGCACACGAAGTAGACCCGGTCGCCGCCCCAGTAGCAGCCCTCCAGCTTCTGCCCGTGGGTGATCCCGCCGGACCCGAAGTCCTGGAACCGGATCGGGGTCTGCCGGGCCAGCGGATCGGGCACCGGAACCCACTGCACGCGCTCGAACCTGGTCCCCGGCTCCCGCACCGCCGACAGGTCGGCCACGCCCGGCACCCGCAGCGCCTCCAGCCGTCCCCCGGCGCGCAGGCTGCCGAACCCGCCCCTGGGCCGCTCGGGCAGGAACCGGTAGAACAGCCCGAACGGCTTGTCGAAGGCGTCCTCGGTCTCGTAGACCACCCCGTCGCGCGGGTCGATCGCGACCGCCTCGTGCTGGAAGCGTCCCATCGCCGTCAGCGGCACCGCGCCGCTGCGTTCGGGACGGGCCGGGTCCACCTCGAAGATGAAGCCGTGGTCTTCGGTGTAGCCGTTGGTGCCCGCCTTGTCCTCGGTCTCCTCGCAGGTCAGCCAGGTGTTCCAGGGGGTGGGGCCGCCGGCGCAGTTGACCGCCGTCCCAGCGATCGCCACCCGCTCGCCCCGCACCCGCCCGTCGGCGGAGACCTCCAGGGCGGTGCAGCCGCCCTTGCCCTCGGGGTCGTAGGTCAGCCCCTCGACGGCCGGCACGCGATGCTCGGCGTCGGGACGGTTCTCGTGGTTGCGCACCAGCCGGACCCGGCCCGGTCCGCCGGGGAAGGCGGCCATGCCGTCGGCGTTGCCGGGCACCGGGCCCTCGCCGGAGCGCAGCGGCTCGCCCTCACGCGAGAGGATCTTGTAGCGGAACCCGCGGGGAAGGTCCAGGATCCCGGCGGGGTCGGGGACCAGCGGCCCGTAGCCCGCCGATCCGCCGACCGCGGCGGCGGCCGGGCTTCCGGCGAAAAGCTGCTCCACCGAGCCGGCGAAGGCGATGCCCGCCCCCACGGTGCCGCCGCGGGCGAGGATCTGGCGTCGCGTGACGGACATGGCCCCTCCTGGCGTCAGCCGGTAACAGGGAAGTTTGTAACACATGCCCTACAAGGTGTGAACCGCCCAGGACACCCCCGGCGATCTTCGTTCAACGCGCGGCGTACCCGCCCGGGCCGCTAAAATTACCGAACGACCGTTCATAAACCCGGTGAGGAGCCGAGCCCGTGGCGCGCCCCCGTACCACCAGCGACGAGGCGGTCCTGCGGGCCGCGGGCCGGGTGCTGGGACGGCTGGGCCCGGGCCGCCTCACCCTCGCGGCCGTCGCCGCCGAGGCCGGTCTCGCCCCCGCCACGATCGTCCAGCGGTTCGGCTCCAAGCGCGGCCTGCTGCTCGCGCTCGCCCGCCGGGCCGGGCCGGACGCCCGCCGCTTCTTCCAGGACGCCCGGAACCGCCTCACCCGCCCGAACGGCGTCCCGGGCGGCCCCGCCGGCGGGGCCGGGCCGCTGGAGGTCCTGCTCGCCGCGCTGCAGGCCATGGCCGGCACCGTCCGCACCCCCGAGGAGATGGCCAACAGCCTGGCCTTCCTCCAGCTCGACCTCACCGACCCCGAGTTCCGCGAACTCGCCACCCTCCACTTCGGCATCGTCGGTGAGGAGATCACCGCGCTGCTGGCCGAGGCCGCGGCCGCCGGCGACCTGGCCCCCGGCGCCGACACCGCCGCGCTGGCCCGCTCGGTCCACATCGCCTACAACGGCGTGCTGATCGTCTGGGCCATGACCGGCGAGGGCGGCACCCTGGAGCAGGCCCTGCACGCCGGCCTCGACCGGCTCCTGGCCCCGCACCGCGCCTGATCAGCGCCCGCCCTCCCCCGCCGCCGGACGGGCCGCGCGCTGCAGGCGGCGGCCCAGGTCGTGCAGGCGGCCGGCCAGCTCCGCCGGCTCCCGCACGGTGAAGTCGATCTCCAGGAACGCGATCCGCAGCGCCGTCCACTCCAGCGAGTCGGCCGCCGTCCGCACCAGGCAGGTGCGCTCGTCGACCGGCTCCAGCTCCGTCCCGGCCACCCGGAACCGCTCGGCCAGCTCCGCGGCCGGCGCGTGCACCAGCAGGACGGCCCGCTCGACGACGGGCCGCGACGCCGCCAGCGACCGCTTCACGAACGCCGCCGCGTCCGCCGCCGGCAGCTCCCGCGCCCGCCCGCGCACCCCCGTGGGCAGCGGATCGGCCAGCCGGTCGACGCGGAAGGTCCGCCAGTCCCCCCGGCCCAGATCCCAGGCCACCAGATACCAGCGGCGCCCCGCCGACACCAGCCCGTGCGGCTCGACCACGCGGCGGCTCTCGGCCTCGTCCCTGGCCCGGTAGGCGAACCGCAGCCGCTCCCGGTCGCGGCACGCCGCCGCCAGCACGGTCAGCGTCTCCGGCGCCACCACCGGCCCCGCCGGCGGCGGCGCGATCGGCATCGTCGCGGTCGACACCGCGTTCACCCGCCGCCGCAACCGGTCCGGCAGAATCTGCTCCAGCTTGGCCAGCGCCCGCACCGAGATCTCCTCGATCCCCTCCACCCCGCCGCCGGCCGCCGCGCCGCGCAGCCCCAGCGCGATCGCCACCGCCTCCCCGTCGTCCAGCAGCAGCGGGGGCAGCGCGGTGCCCGCCTCGAGCCGGTACCCGCCCGCCGCGCCCAGCTCGGCGTGCACG
Source organism: Actinomadura vinacea (assembly GCF_039532545.1). Taxonomy (NCBI): domain Bacteria; kingdom Bacillati; phylum Actinomycetota; class Actinomycetes; order Streptosporangiales; family Thermomonosporaceae; genus Actinomadura; species Actinomadura vinacea. Next base: position 214,334 of record NZ_BAAARW010000024.1, read on the forward strand.
GGATAGCCCAGCCCGCGCAGCCGCTCGACGTCGCGGCGCACGGTGCGGACGGTCACGCCCAGCCGCTCGGCCAGCTCGGGGCCGGTCCGCTCGCGGCGGGCCTGCAGGAGCGACAGCAGCCGGAGCAGCCGCGCCGAAGTGTCGGTCACGCCTCCCAGTATGCGGCCGAAACAGGACCGATCCCGACCTGTTTGCCTCCTAGCGTGGCCGCCATGACGCCGACGAACGACGCGCCCGCGGTGCACAGGGACAGCATCGTGATCAAGGGTGCCCGCCAGAACAACCTGCAGGACCTCACCCTGCGCATCCCCAAGGAGAAGATCGTGGTCTTCACCGGGGTGTCGGGGTCGGGCAAGTCGTCGGTGGTGTTCGACACCGTCGCGGTGGAGTCGCAGCGCCAGCTGAACGAGACCTTCACCTGGTTCATCCGCAACCGGCTGCCCAAGTACGAGCGCCCCGACGCCGACGCGATCGACCACCTGGCCCCCGCCATCGTGGTCGACCAGCGGCCGATCGGCGGCAACTCCCGCTCCACCGTCGGCACCATGACCGACATCTACTCGGTGATCCGGGTGCTGTTCTCCCGCTGCGGACGGCCCAGCGCCGGCGAGTCCTCGGTGTACTCCTTCAACGACCCGCAGGGTATGTGCCCCGAATGCGACGGGCTCGGCCGGGTCGTCCGCGCGGACCTGGACAGGCTCCTCGACACCGCCAAGAGCCTCAACGACGGCGCCATCCTCTTCCAGCCGTTCGCGGTGGGGACCTTCCAGTGGCAGCTGTTCGCCGAGTCCGGGCTGTTCGACCCCGACAAGCCGCTGCGCGAGTTCACCCAACAGGAATGGGACCTCTTCCTGCACGGCAAGGGCTTCCGCGTGCCGCGCCTCAACCACACCGGCCGAATGGGCTCCAACGCCTTCGAGGGGCTGCTCGAACGGTTCGAGCGCCTCTACATCAAACGCGACCTGTCCACCCTGTCCGAACGCAGCCGCGAGGCCGCCGCAGGAATGGTCTCCCAGCGCACCTGCCCGGCCTGCGACGGCGCCCGCCTCAACCAGGCGGCGCTGGCCAGCCGCATCGGCGGACGCAACATCGCCGACCTGTGCGCCATGGAGGTCGCCGACCTCATCGGCACCCTCGCCGAGATCCAGGACCCCGTCGGAGGGCCGATCGCCGCCGCCGCGATCCAGCGGCTGGCACGCCTGGAGGCGATCGGACTGTCCTACCTCAGCCTGGACCGGCCGACCGGCACCGTCTCCGGCGGCGAGGCGCAACGCCTCAAGGTCGTGCGGCACCTGGGCTCCAGCCTCACCGGCATGACCTACATCTTCGACGAGCCCAGCACCGGCATGCACCCCCGCGACATCGGCCGCCTCAACGGCCTGCTGCGCCAGCTGCGCGACAAGGGCAACACCGTCCTGGTGGTCGAGCACGACCCCGACGTGATCGAGGTCGCCGACCACGTCGTCGACATGGGCCCCGGCGCCGGCGCGCACGGCGGCCACGCCGTCTTCCAGGGCACCGTCGAGCAGCTGCGCGCCTCCGACACCCTCACCGGGCGCTGCCTGCGCCGCTCCGCCCCGGTCAAACCGGCCTGCCGGGAACCCTCCGGCTGGCTCACCGTCACCGGCGCCACCCTGCACAACCTCAAGGACGTCACCGCGCGCTTCCCCACCGGCGTGCTCACCGCCGTCACCGGAGTGGCCGGGTCGGGCAAGAGCACCCTGGTCTCGGAGGTGTTCACCGCCGCCCACCCCGAGGCGATCGTGGTCGACCAGTCGGCCATCGCCACATCCCGGCGCTCCAGCCCCGCCACCTACATCGGGATCATGGATCCGCTGCGGCGGCTGTTCGCCAAGGCCAACGGCGTCGACCCCGGCCTGTTCAGCCACAACTCCAAGGGCGCCTGCCCCGAATGCGACGGCAACGGCGTCATCTACACCGACCTGGCGTTCATGGACCCGGTCACCACCACCTGCCGCCTCTGCCACGGCACCCGGTACCGCCCCGAGGTCCTCCGGCACCGGCTGCGCGGCAAGTCCATCGTCGACGTCCTGGCGCTCACCGCCGAGGAGGCCCTGGACTTCCTCACCGAGAAGCCGCTGCGGGCCAAACTCCGCACGCTCAACGAGGTCGGCCTGACCTACCTCACCCTCGGCCAGCCGCTCAGCTCCCTGTCCGGCGGCGAACGGCAGCGCATCAAACTGGCCGACCAACTGCACCGCACCGGCCAGGTCTACGTCCTGGACGAGCCCACCACCGGCCTGCACATGGCCGACGTCGACACCCTGGTCGCCCTGCTGGACCGCCTGGTCGACGCCGGCAACACCGTGATCGTCATCGAGCACGACCTGGACGTGGTCCGCCGCGCCGACTGGATCATCGACCTCGGCCCCGACGGCGGCAAGCACGGCGGGCGGATCGTGTTCGAGGGCACCCCCGCCCGGCTGCTGGAGTCCGCCGACTCCATCACCGCCGCCCACCTGCGCAAGGCCGTCCCCCCGAGCGCTCCCTGACCATCGACTTTGGTCTATCAAGCGTGGCACTTGGACGGATGCCGGCACCGGCCGCCGGCGGGACGCTGTGTGCGGGCCCAGGGGAAGGGCCCGCACACAGCCGCCACCACACCGCCGCACCACACCGCCGCACCACACCGCCGCACCACACCGCCGCACCACACCGCCGCACCACACCGCCGCACCACACCGCCGCACCACGGGGAGAGACCGATGGCCGCCACCGCCCAGGAACGCTGGGTGCTCGACCACGACGGACACCACCTGGAGGTGGAGGGCCGGAAGGCCCCCACCAGGCTGCTCCGCCTGTTCATCGACGGCGAGCAGGTCGCCGAGGAGAAGGCCACCGGCAAGAAGGCCGCCAAAGTCCTGCACGACGGCCTCACGATCAAGGCGACCTGGGACCGGCTCGGCCACCTGAGCGTGGTCGCGCTCGTCCCCGACTCCACCGATCTGGATGTCAAGGGCGTCCAGGACGTCAAGGACCTGGTCAGCCGGGCAGGGGAGACCTGGTTCACCCCGCCGCCCGGCAGCCGCGCCGCCCGCCGCGAGCGCCTGGCCCGCCGCTACCCCCGCCTGTACGCGGCCCGGCACGTCGCCGCCGCGATCGCCAAGGTCCTGCTGCCGCTGCTCGGGATCGGCGCGCTCATCCGGCTGCCCAAGCCCGACATCGACCTGCCCGAGGTGAACCCGCCGGACCTGCCGGACCTGCCCGGCATCCCGTGGCCGAGCATCGACCTGCCCTCGCTCCCGATCCCGGACGTGACCCTGCCCGGCTGGGTCCAGGCGATCCTGCAGACCGCCAAGTACTGGGGCCCGGTCCTGGCCGCGACGCTGATCGCCGTCCAGGAGTACCAGCGCCGCAAGAAGCAGCGCGAAAAGGCCGCCGCACGCACCGTCGACACCCCTCCCCCCGCCGACACCGGCGCCGAGCACAAGGAGGACCGAGAGCCGGACAAGGAACAGGACCCCTCCTCCGGTCGCGTCGCCTGACAGCCCCGGCCACCGAGCGCGGAACGCGCCGCCGGAGGGCGGGCGTCTGGACTCGCGGACGGGGGCGGCGCGGCGCAGGCCCGGCCCGGACGCCGCATGAGGGCACCTCGTCCCTGATGTCGTCGGGCCCCTCTAAAGTTGCCCCGCATGAGTGATCATCCCCCCGCGCTCGATGAGGAGAACGTCCTCACCGTCCCCGAAGCGCTGCGCGGAGAACTCCTGCTCCGTCGCGGCGGGGCGGTGCCGAACCCGCCGCCGCGGATCGACCCGTCCGCTGCGAGGCGGGTGCGTGACCGGCTGGAGGAAGGGCGCGCGGCAATCGAACGGATGCTTTACCACCTGGGCAGCGATCCCCGCGCCGTGAAGGCGGCGCGGGCATACCTGAACGGCGAGCCGGACCCGCGCGGCGCGGCCGCCGTCGCCATCGTCGAGACGCACGTGTCCCGGGGCGAGGACCTCGACATCTGGACCCGCACCTGGGCCGTCGAGAACGCCGTGGCGTGGGTCGACGCGTGGGCCGTCGAGCACGGGCCGGCGTTCGCGGCCTGCGCCGGCGCGGAAGCGGACGGCCTCGTCGTCGAGGTGGACAAGCTGAGCGGGGACTACGTCCTCAAGGCCGACGGCTGGACGCAGAAGCAGCTGCCGTGGGCGACGGGACCCGCGGGCAAGCGGATGCGCGCGCTGCTGGCGGTCGCGGACGAGTCCGACCACGCCGAGGCCGTCGAGCGGCTGGCCGGGCATCGCGGGACGCGGCAGCAGCGCTTGGTGGTGTCGTTTCTGGTCCCGTCGCGGCAGGAGTGGGTGGAGGAGTGCGTCCGCGAACGGCCCAAGCGGGACACCGACGCCTCCAATCTGCTCTGGTGCTCCCTCGGGTCCGACCGGCAGCTCGCTCGGCTGCGCGGGGCGAACTGGGCGCACCTGGGCGACCACGAGGTCAGCCTGGAGATCCTGCTCACCGCGGCCGAGGGGATCGGCCCGGCCCTCGCCCCGCACCTGGCCGCGGCGCTCGAAGAAACCGGGTACGAGACTCGCGACTACGTCTACGGCGCGGGCTTCAACGCGTCCGCGCGCAGGGCGATCTCCCAGGTGCTCTCGCTGCTGCCCAGCGATGAGGCCTTCACCATCGTGGCCGACCACATCGACCGGCCGGGCGGGCTGGCCGCCCTGACGGAGATGATCGAACGCTTCCCGGTGCGGGCGCTCCGACTTCTCGCCCGGCGAAGCGAAAGCTCCGAACCGGCGGCGCGCCTGCTCTCCGCGCATCTGCGGGCCCGCCCCGAACTGAGGGCGCGGCTGGCAGAGCTGGACGACCAGGCGCGTTCGGCGGTCGAGGCCGTTGAGGCGGCGCGGGTGCCCGAAGCCCCCGACGGCCTCGTCCCGAAGGCGTTCAAGAAGGCCGCGAAGGACGCTGCTCCAGGTTGGGCCCCGCCGGCCCTGCTTCCGCAGATCCTGATGCGGGGACGTGAGCACGCGCTGCCGGAGGCCGCGACCGCGAACCTGCTCGCGGCCCTCGGCAAGGCGAGCCCGAAGCGCTCCCCGGCCGGGCCCCTGAAGGAGGCACTGGACGCGCTCGACCCGGCCTCCCTCGCGCGGTTCGGCTGGGCGCTGTTCGAACACGGGCGGTCCGTCGGCGAGGAGTCACGGACGGTCTGGACGCAGCTGTGCTGGACCGGCGACGAGGAGACCATGCGCCGCCTGGGCGCGATGGCGCGCGCCGCCACCGGGCAGTCCCACATCAAGATGCCGCTGAACGGCCTCGAGGTGCTCGCCGCGTCCGGTTCGGACGTCGCCGTCCTGCAACTCCACCTCGTCGCCGACAAGGCACGGCCCAAGCGGCTGAAGAACAAGGCGGGCAAGCTGCTCAACCAGGTCGCACAGGCGCGCGGCCTCACGCTGGAGCAGCTCGCCGACCGCATGGTCCCCGACTTCGGCCTGGACGGCGCGGACGGCATGACGCTCGACTACGGCCCGCGTTCCTTCCGTGTCGGCTTCGACGAGCAACTCCGCCCGGTCGTGTACGACGACAAGGGCAAGCTCCGCAAGTCGCTGCCCAAACCGGGGGTGCAGGACGACCCCGAGCTCGCGCCCGCCGCCCACCGGGCGTTCAGCGGGCTGAAAAAGGACGTCCGGGGTGTCGCGGCCGACCTGGTCCGGCGGCTGGAACGGGCGATGGTGCAGCAGCGCCGCTGGAGCACCGATGACTTCCGCAGGTTGTTCGTGGAGCATCCGCTGGTGTGCCACCTCGTCCGGCGGCTGGTCTGGCTGCACGAGCAGGACGGCCGCGCGACCACGGCGTTCCGCGTCGCCGAGGACCGCTCCTTCGCCGACGCCGACGATGAGGCCCTCACCCTGCCCGACTCCGGCGCCGTCCTGATCGCGCACCCCCTTCGCCTGGGGGAGACCGCCGCCGCGTGGAGCGAGCTGTTCGCCGACTACGAGATCCTCCAGCCGTTCCCGCAGCTCGGCCGGCCGGTCGACGCGCTCACCGACGAGGAGGGCGCCGGCGACCGCATCGAGCGCTTCTCCGGCGTGGAGGTCGGCGTCGGCGCGCTGCTGAGGCTGGAACGCCAGGGCTGGCGTCGCGACGCCGCCGGGGAGGGAGGCGTGCAGACCTCGATCCGGTTCGACTCGCCGAACGGACTCACGATCATCCTCGACGTCTACCCCGGGTTCCCCGTCACGGCCCCGGCCGACTGGGAAGAGCAGACGCTGGACAGCCTCTGGATCGCCGATCACGACGCCTACGACTACGGCACAAAGAAGTCCAAGGCCACCTTCGCCGGCCTGGACGATGTCACCGCGTCCGAAGTCCTGCGCGCGCTGGCCGACGTCGTGGATGACGCGAAAGCCTAGGTTCGCAGGCCCAGGGCCACGGCGGCCGGTCCCGTTCGGGCCGCGCCGCCGTGCCTCCGCCGTGCCGCCCGCCGGAACATCCGCCGATCACGCGTCCGGGGCGCCGCCGCGGCGCACCAGTGCCTCCAGGCCGTCAAGCAGGGTCTCCAGGCCGAAGACGAAGTCGTCGTCGGGAGTGCCGACGGCGCCCTCGAACACGCCATCCTCCAGGATGGCGTGCAGTTCCGGGAAGCGGCCGGGATCGGTGAGGGCGGTGAGCATGGCGCCGTAGCCGCGCACGACCTCCGACTCGGAGGTCGACGCCTCCTGGAACGCCGTCGCCAGCTCGTGGGTCATCCTCACCTCGGAGCGGACATAGTTGCTGAGCAGGATGATCAGCGAGATCCGGGCGCCTCCGTCCAGGCCCATGCCGCGCATGGCGCGCAGCCCGGCCTCCATCCAGCGCACGTTGTTGGGCATGATCGGCGGTCCGGTGATCGGCGCCCGCAGCAACCAGGGGTTGCGCCGCATCGTCGCGCGCAGCGCCCACACCCAGGCCGACAGCGCCGCCCGCCAGCCCTCCTCGGGACCCGGCAGTCGCGGCGGCCCGCCCATGACCTCGTCCAGCATCAGCGAGAGCAGGGCGTTCTTGGACGGCACATACCGGTAGAGCGCCATCGTCGAGGCGCCGGCCTCCGCCGCGACCCGGCTCATCGAGACCGCCTCCAGGCCCTCGGCCGAGCCGATCCGCACCGCGGCGTCGATGATCCCCTTCAGGCTCAGGGCGCGTTTGGGCCCCTTGCCGGGGCGCTCGCGCAGCCCCCAGGCCAGTTCGATGCTCTCCGGCAGGCCGCCGTCGGGCTCCTCGCTCATCACATCCCCGGGGTTGACCGCACTTCCTTGGATGTGTATACCCTACGCAGTACCGCGTATGCCATACACAGTAACGTGTACTCCATACACAGAAAGGCTCTCCATGAGCGACCGACCGGCGCAGACCGCCATCGAGGCGATCGGGCTGCGCAAGTCCTACGGGTCGATGACCGTTCTGGGCGGCATCGACCTGCGCGTCACCAGGGGCACCGTGTTCGCCCTGCTGGGCCCCAACGGCGCGGGCAAGACCACCGCCGTGCGGATCCTGTCCACGCTCACCCCGCCCGGCGGCGGCACCGCCCGCGTCACCGGCCTCGACGTGGTCGCCCAGCGCAAGAAGGTGCGCCGTGCGATCAGCCTGACCGGCCAGTACGCCGCCGTCGACGAACTGCAGACCGGCGAGGAGAACCTGCGCATGATGGGTCGGCTGCGCAAGCTGCCGCGCGCCCAGGCCCGCCGCCGCGCCGCCGAACTGCTGGAGCGCTTCGACCTCACCGACGCGGCCCGGCGCCGCGTCGGCACCTACTCCGGCGGCATGCGCCGCCGCCTCGACCTGGCCGCCGGACTGGTCACCGATCCCGACGTGCTGTTCCTGGACGAACCCACCACCGGCCTGGACCCGCGCAGCAGGCGCGCCATGTGGGACGTCGTCGGCGACCTCACCGCCGGCGGCGTCACCGTCTTCCTCACCACCCAGTACCTGGAGGAGGCCGACCGGCTCGCCGACCGCATCGCCCTGCTGGACGCCGGGCGCGTCGTCGCCGAGGGCACCGCCGCCGAACTGAAGGACCGCGTCGCCGGACAGCGCCTCGACCTCATCGCCACCGGCCCCGACGCCTACGACGCCCTGACCGCCGCACTCGGCACGCGCACCACCCACCGCGACCCGGCCAGGCTCACCGTCGGCGTCGCCACCGACGGCGGCGCCGCCCACGTACGCGCCCTGCTCGACGAACTCGACCCCGCGGGCACGGCCGTCGAGCGCTTCGCCGTCCACGACACCACGCTGGACGACGTCTTCCTCGCCCTCACCGGCCGCGCCGCCACCCCCGACCGGCCCGGCGACCAGACCCCCGAGCAGACCCCCGACCAGGCCGGCAAGGAGGCCTCCGTTGTCTGAACTCGCCGCCTGGCCCGTCCTGGCCGGACGCAGCCTGCGCCTGACCGTCCGCAACCTGGACGCCCTGCTCACCGCCGTGCTGCTGCCGGTGATGGTGCTGCTGCTGTTCGTCTACCTGTTCGGCGGCGCCATCCGTGCCGGCACCCCCCAGTACGTCACCTACGCCGTCCCCGGCGTCCTGGTCATGTGCGCCTCCTACGGCGCGTCCATGACGGCGGTGATGGTCGCCGGCGACCTGAAGGAAGGCATCGTCGACCGGTTCCGCTCCATGGACGTCGGCGGCCGGATGCTGCTGTCGGGCCACATCACCGCCAGCACGATGCGCAACCTGTTCTCGGTGCTCATGGTCTTCACCGTCGCGTTCGCCATCGGCTTCCGGCCCGGCGCCGGCCCCGCCGCCTGGGCCGCCGCCCTCGCGGTCCTGACCGCCTTCATCGTGGCCATGGCGGCGCTGTCGGCCGCGGTCGGCCTGCTGGCCCGCACGCCCGAGGCCGCCAGCGGCTTCACCTTCTTCGTGCTGTTCATGCCCTACCCCAGCAGCGCGTTCGTCCCGATCGACACGATGCCGGACTGGCTGCACGGCTTCGCCCGCAACCAGCCCGCCACCCCCGTCATCGAGAGCGTGCGCGGCCTGCTGCTCGATCAGCCGGTGGGCGACCGCCCCTGGGTCGCGCTCGCCTGGTGCGCCGGGCTGCTGCTGGTCGCGATCGCGTGCTCGGGCCCGCTGTTCCGCCGCCGCACCCGCTGACCCCGGTCACCCGCCGACGCGCCCCGGCCCTAGTCGGCGCCGTGCCGCTCGGCGATCGCGTCGATCCGCGCCGCCAGATCGAAGTCACGGCCGGTCAACCCGCCCGCGCTATGGGTGGACAGCGCGAAGGTCAGGGTCCGCCAGCGGATGTCGATGTCGGGATGGTGATCGGCCTCCTCGGCCGCCCGGGCGACCTCCCCCACCAGCTCGATCCCGGCCATGAACGACGGTGCCTTCACCCGGCGGCGGATCTCGTTCCCGTCCCGCGTCCAGTTCGGCAGCTCCTTGAGACGGCCGGTGACCGCCGCGTCGTCGAGCAGATCTGCCATCGTCGCGTCCCCTCCGCTCGTGGTCTCCCTTCCGAGTACATCACGCGGGACGCGCCGCGCCGGACCCCGGGCAGGGGCCCGGCGCGGCGATCAGGAGCGCGGCGCCGTCAGGTCGTAGAGAGTCGTGCCGCCGACCGTGGTCGCGGCGAAGTTCCCCCGTACCCACTCGTCGATCCGCTGCGCGGCGTCGCTGCCGCTCCGGGCGCGCATCATCATGGATCCGCCGCCCACGAAGTAGTGGATCCGCTTCGCCGCGACGTACGCCTTGAACCGCTCCAGCGTCGGCGCCGGGTCCGTCCCGTTGAACCCGCCCACGGCCATGACCGGCTCACCCGTTGCGAGCTGGTAACCGGAGGCGTTGTTGGAACCGACGGCTGCCGCGACCCAGGTGTAGGAGCCCGCGCCGGCCTTCAGCAGCGCGGTCACCTCGGCGCTGGGCGTGGCGCCGTTCAGCAGCCCGCCGGGACCGCCGCGAGGGCCGCCGCCTCCTGGGCCCCCGTCCCGGGGCGCGCCGCGGCCGTCGGTCCGTCCGGGGAACCGCGCAGCACCCGGCGGTATCGCACCCGGCGGCGGCGCTCCGAACCTGGCCCCTCCCGCCCGGCCGCCCGGGCCCTGCCTCCCACCGGGCATCCCACCGGGCCCGCGGCCGCCGCCCGGACCGGGCCCGGTCGCAGGGCCCGCGGTGACGATCGCGCCGGTGTGCGGAGTGGACACGGTGTCCAGCGCGTAGGCCGCGGGCCCGGCGAGCACGCCGGCGACCGCCGCCGACCCCGCCAAGGCGGCGAGCCGGCGCGGCAACCGGCCCACCGCCACCAGCAGACCGGCGCCCACCACCCCCGCCACGAGCACGACCGGCTTCAGCCACGGATACCACTCCCCGGTACGGCCGAGCAGCACGTACGCCCACCCCGCCGACACCAGCACCACCCCCGCCAGCACCGCCGACGCGGCCAGGTCGCCGCGCCGCTCCCACAGCATCCCGGCGCCCATCCCCACCAGCGCCGCGATCGGCGGAGCCAGCGCCACCGTGTAGTACTCGTGGAAGATCCCCTGCATGAAACTGAAGATCACGCCCGTGACCAGCAGCCAGCCGCCCCACAGCGCCAGCGCCGCGCGCACCGGATCGGTGCGCGGCGCCCGCCGCGTCAGCCACGCCCCCGCCACCAGCAGCAGCAGCGCGGCCGGCAGCAGCCAGGAGATCTGGCCGCCGATCGCGGCGCCGAACATCCGCGCCGGCCCGGCGTCCTGGTTCAGATTGCCCAGCCCGCCGACCTCCTCGCCGTTCAGCCGCCCCAGCCCGTTGTAGCCCAGCGCCAGCTCCAGCACGCTGTTGTTCTGCGACCCGCCGACGTAGGGGCGGGACGACGCCGGCACCAGCGCCACCACGGCCACCCACCAGCCGGCCGACACCACCAGCGCGGCCCCGGCGAGGAGAAGCCGCCACAGCCTGCGCCGCACCGGCCCCGGCGCCGCGACCAGGTACACCAGCGCGAACACCGGGACGACCAGGAACGCCTGCAGCATCTTGGCCAGGAACCCCGCGCCCACGCACGACGCCGCGAACACCAGCCACCGCGTCCTCGCGTCCTCCTGGGCCCGGACCATGCCGTACGCGCCCAGCGTCAGCAGCAGCACCAGCAGCGCGTCGGGATTGTTGAACCGGAACATCAGCGCAGCGACCGGCGTCAGTGCCAGCACGGCCCCGGCCAGCAGCGCCGCACCGGCCGGGAACCGCCGCCTGACCGCGGTGTACACCGTGCCCACGGTCGCCACGCCCATCAGTGCCTGCGGCACCAGGATGCTCCAGGAGTTGACGCCGAACACGCGCGCGGCCAGCGCCATCGGCCACAGCGCGCCCGGGGTCTTGTCCACCGTGATGGCGTTGGCGGCGTCGGACGAGCCGAAGAAGAACGCCTTCCAGCTCGTCGCCCCCGCCTGCACCGCCGCCGAGTAGAACGAATTCGCCCAGCCCGAGGCGCCCAGCCCCCACATGTACAGGACCGCGGTGCACGCCAGCAGGGCCAGCAGCGCGGGGCGTTCCCACGGCGGATCGTGCTCGGCGCCGCGCAGCGCCCGCAGGACCGCCCTCCGCAGACGGCCGGAGGCGGGCGCCTTACCCCGTGCACCGGGACGGGCGTCGGGCAAGGTGGTCGTCATGATGAATTCCTTCTGTGAACGAGGGACGCAGGCCGAAGGTCAGCCCAGCTTGTAGAGCCGGGCGCCGCTGTCACCGCCGGAGGAGGAGGCAGAGGACGAGCCCCCATAGGCGCCGGCGTCGACCAAGGTGCCGTTCTGCTGCACCCACTCGGTCACCTCCGAGCTGCCGCCGCCCGGGCCGCCCCGCCCCTGCCCGTTGACGAGGACGTAGCGGAGCTTGCCGCTCGTGACGTACTCCTGCAGCTTGGCCACGGTCATCGCCGGGTCCCGGCCGGTGAAGCCGCCCATGGCGATCACCGGCTCACCGGTCTCCAGGATGATCGAGGACGCTTCCATCGAGCTCGCCACCGCGACCAGCCATGCGGCGCCGTTCCGGTTCTGGCGCAGGTAGTCGATCATCTGCTCGCTCACCCGCCCACCGCGACCACCGCCGGGACCGCCGCCGAAGCCCATGCCACCGGGCGGCATGGCGTTGAGGGGTGGGGCGTTGAGGGGTGGGGCGTTGGGCGGCAGGGCGCCGGGAGACGGCGCGCCACCGGGCATCGGGCCGCCGGGGAACCTGCCGTCGCCGGGCATCCCGCCCGGACGGCCACCGGGACCGCCGCCGAAGCCCGTCCTGGAGACCGGGCCCGCCAGCGGGTTGGTGCCGTTCACCTGGGACGAGGCCGCCGACACCGCGAACGCGGCCGGTCCCGCCAGCCCCGCCACCAGCGTCAGCGCCAGCCCGGCGACGGCCACCCGCAGGCCACGTCCACCCAGCGTCCGGCCCGCAACCAGCGCCGCCACCGCCAGGACGGTCACCGCGGCGACGGCCCAGCGCAGCCACGGGTTCCACTCCGGCGTACGGCTCAGCAACACCCACGACCACACCCCTGTGATCGCCACTCCGGCAGGGAGTACCCACGCCCACGCCAGTGACCGCCGGTACGCGTCGTACAGCAGCACCGCGCCCCCGCCCGTGAGCGCTCCGATCGCCGGGCCCATCGCGGTGGCGTAGTACGGGTGGAAGACGCCCTTGGCGAAGCTGAACACCACGAAGTGCACCGCCAGCCAGCCGCCCCACAGCAGCAGCCCAGCCCGCGCCAGGTCGGCGCGAGGCCGCTTCCACAGCAGCACCAGCCCCGCCACCAGGGCGATCGTCGCGAACGGCAGCAGCCACGAGATCTGGCCGCCCAGCGTGTCGTTGAACAGCCGCCCGGCACCCGGCGCGCCGCCGAAACCGCCGCCCCCGCCGGGGCCTCCGGAACCACCGCCGGGACCACCGCCGGGCCCGCCCTCCTCTCCGAGGATCCGGCCCAGGCCGTTGTAGCCGATGACCAGGTCCCAGACCGTGCCGTCGCTGCTTCCACCGATGAACGGCCGCCGGTCGGCCGGGAGCAGGTCGACCACGACCATCCACCAAAAGCTCGACACCGCCAGCACCGCACCGGCCGCGAGCAGATGCCAGACCCGGCGCAGCACGTCCGGCCTGGCCGCCACCAGGTACGCCAGCGCCAGAGCGGGGACGACGAGGAACGCCTGGAGCATCTTGGTGTTGAACCCGCAGCCGACGAAGAACGCCGAGGCCGCCAGCCAGCCCAGCCGCCCGGACTCCACGGCCCGCTGGCACGCCCACGCCGCCAGCACCAGCAGCAGCACCAGCAGCGTGTCGGGGTTGTTGTCACGGTTGATCGCAACGGTGATCGGCGTCAGCGCCAGCACCCCGGCCGCGATCAGCGCCGCCGGACGGCCGAACGCCCGCCGCACCGTCGCGTGCAGCACGGCGACGGCGGCGACACCCGCCAGTGCCTGCGGCAGCAGCAGGCTCCACGTGCCGAACCCCATCACCCGGGCGAACAGGCCCATCACCCACAGCGCCATCGGCGGCTTGTCCACGGTGATGAACGACCCGGAGTCCAGGGCGCCGAAGAAGAACGCCTTCCAACTCTGGGTGCCGCTCTTCACCGCCGCCGAATAGTAGGAATTGGCGTACCCGCCGGACGACAGGTCCCACGCGTACAGCACGAAGGCCAGCAGCAGGATCGCCCAGAGCGCGGGCCTGGCCCAGTACGGGTCGTTCGTGCCGCCCAGCAGGAACCGCCGCAGCCGCCCGGGCCGGTCCCCGGGGTCGGCGCGTTGTGCGGGCTCGGTACGGGCGGATTCGTCACGCGGGCCGGCGGCCGTGTCCTTGCCGGTTCCAGTACCGGTTCCGGTGAAGGTCATCGCACCTGCTCCTTGTTCACGTCCTGGTTCACGTCCTGCGCGTGCTGCGCCTTCTTCACTTCGCGGGGCCGCCGGGCGCGCCGGCCCAGACGGCGCGGATGGAAGATCCACGCGCGCATCAGCAGGAAGCGGACCAGCGTCGCGACCCCGTTCGCGGTGACCAGCGCGGCCACCTCGACCGGCCGGGCCGCGCCCGGCACGGTCGCGTGCAGCACCGCGAGCCCGCCCGTGCTCAGCGCCAGCCCGAGCAGGAACGCCAGCCCGCCTTCCAGCTGCTGCCGGAACGCGCCCTCGGGACCGGTCACCCCGAAGGTGAAGCGCCGGTTGGCGGCCGTGTTCCCGACGGTGGTGATCACCAGCGACACCGCGTTCGCCCACAGCGGGCCCATCACCGTGCGCAGCAGCACGAACAGCACCAGCTGCGCCAGCGTGCTGAACACCCCGATGATCGCGAAGCTGGGCAGCTGCCGCGCCATCCCGGCCGGCAGCTGGGGGCGCGGCCGCCCGCCCACCGGCGCGCGGAACGCCCCGGTCAGCATCCGCCGCCCGACCCTGGCCATGCCCTTCAGATCGTCCAGCGCGGTGCGCAGCACGTCGACGCGGCTGTCGGGATCGTCCACCCAGTCCACCGGGACCTCGTGGATGCGCAGCCCGTTGCGCTCGGCCAGCAGCAGCAGCTCGGTGTCGAAGAACCAAGCCTCGTCCTCGACCACGGGCAGCAGCGCCTGCACGATCTCGGTCCGGGCGGCCTTGAAACCGCACTGGGCGTCGGAGAACCGGGCCGCCAGCGCGGTGTGCAGCAGCAGGTTGTAGCAGCGGGAGACGAACTCGCGCTTGGGCCCGCGCACCACCGCCGACCCGCGCGACAGCCGGCTGCCGATCGCCAGGTCGCTGTGCCCGGAGATCAGCGGTGCCACCAGCGGCAGGAACGCGTCCAGGTCGGTGGACAGGTCCACGTCCATGTAGGCGACCACGTCGGCGTCGCTGTGGCTCCACACATGCCGCAGCGCCCGGCCGCGGCCCTTGAGCTCCAGCCGGACCGCGCGCACGTGCGGCAGCCCCGCCTCCAGCTCTCCGGCGATCCACCAGGTCGCGTCGGTGCTGGCGTTGTCGGCGATGGTGATCCTGAACGAGTAGGGGAAGGTCGCGTCCAGATAGTCGTGCAGGCGCCGGACGCTGGCCTCCAGCACGCGTTCTTCGTTGTAGACGGGGACGACCACTTCGACGAGGCGCCCGCGGCCGGCGCCGTCGTCGGGACGGTCCGGTTGCGCCCCGGCCGTGGCGGCCGGATCGGTGACGACTTGACTCATGCGGCCAAGGTGTCCCGGTGGTGTGGGAGGGGCCTGAGCCGATCATTAATCCCGGATGAGAAAGGCGGTCCGCCCGCCGGATCGCGCCTCGCGGGCCCGGTTCAGTCGTCGCGCACGGGTTCGCCGGGCAGCCACATCCGCGCGATGGTCCCACCGCCCGGGGCCGGGTCCAGGCGCACCCGGCCGCCGCCCTCGGTGACGACCCGGGCCACGATCGACAGGCCCAGGCCGGAGCCGGGCAGGCTGCGGGCCGAGGGGGAGCGCCAGAACCGTTCGAACACGTGCGGGAGGTCCTCGGCCGGGATCCCGGGGCCGTGGTCGCCGACGCTCAGCTCGCCGCCAGCCAGGCGCACCCGGATCCTCCCGCCCGGCGGGCTGAACTTCACCGCGTTGTCGAGCAGGTTCACCACGGCGCGCTCCAGCGAGGCCGGGTCGCCGGTCACGTACCAGGGCGCGGTGTCGGACTCGATGGTCAGGCTCGGGCCGCGCAGCCGGGCCCGTTCCACCGCCCGGCCCGCGACCTCGTGCAGCGCCACGGTCCCGTGCGCCGGCTCGGCCTCCTCCGGGCGGGCCAGCTCCAGCAGGTCGCCGACCAGGCTGGACAGCTCGCGCATCTGCGCCTTGACGCTCACCATCAGCCGGTGGCGGGTCTCGGCGGGCAGCTCCCGCCCGGACGCCTCCGCCCGCAGCAGCAGGTCGATGTTGGTGCGCAGGCTGGTCAGCGGGGTGCGCAGCTCGTGCCCGGCGTCGGCGATCAGCTGCTGCTGGTGGTCGCGGGAGGCGGCCAGCGCGGCGGTCATGGTGTTGAACGAGCGGCTCAGCCGGGCGATCTCGTCGGCGCCCTCGATCGGGATCCGGGTGCCGAGATCCTCGGTGCGGGCGATGTGCTCGGTGACCGCGGTCAGCTCGTCCACCGGCCGCAGGGAGGCCCGTGCGATCAGCAGCCCGGTGCCCGCCGAGGCCAGCACGCCCACCGCGGTGACCGCGACCAGCGCCAGCGCCAGCCGGTTCAGCGGCTGCTCCACCTGGTCCAGCCGCAGCGCGAACGACACCGCCGCCCGGGTGCCGTCGGCGGCCACGAAGGCGCGGGTGTGCACCCGTACGTCGACCCGCTCGCCGTCGGTGGTGACGCCGGTGCCGTCATGGACGGCCGATTCGGTCTCGCCCCTGGCCACCCGCGTGTCGGCGGGTGTGACGGTGAGCGACCCGGTGTTGGGCACCGTGCACGCGCGGCCCCGGGCGTCGACCAGCTGCATGATCTCGAACGGGCCGGGCGGCCGCAGCTCGGCGGTGGTGGTCGTGGCGGTCGGGCTGCAGCGTTCCAGCGCGTTGGACAGTTCGAGGGAGGGGGGCCGGACGCGGGGCGGGGCGTTCTTCCGCGGCTCGCCGGGCGGGACGTGGTCGCGGCCGTCCGGCAGGTTCGGCGCGCCGCTCAGCGCGCCGAGCCTGCGGTCGAGCTCCTTGTAGAGCTGGTCGCGGACCAGGAACCAGCTGGCCGTCGCGCACCCGGCCACCGCCACGGCCACCGCCACCGCGATGAGCAGCGACAGCCGGCCGCGCAGCGACAGCCGTCTCATCCCGAGGCCGATCGCAGCACGTAGCCGACGCCGCGCACGGTGTGGAGCAGGCGGGGCAGCCCGTCGATCTCGGTCTTGCGGCGCAGGTACATCACGTACACGTCCAGAGAGTTGGAGGCGGGCTCGAAGTCGAACCCCCACACCGTCTCCAGGATCTGCTCGCGGGTGAGGACCTGGCGGGGGTGCAGCAGGAACATCTCCAGCAGCATGTACTCGGTGCGGGTCAGCTCCAGCGGCTTGCCGGCCCGGGCGACCTCGCGGGTCACGGTGTTCATCCGCAGGTCCTCCAGCGCCAGGACCTCGCCGGGCCTGCGGCCCGCCGGCGCCGCCAGGGCGCTGCGCCGCAGCAGGGCGCGGATGCGCGCCAGCAGCTCGTCCAGCTCGAACGGCTTGGCCAGGTAGTCGTCGGCGCCGGCGTCCAGCCCGGTGACCCGGTCGCCGACCATGTCCCGGGCGGTCAGCATCAGCACCGGCATGGTGGCGCCCTGGGCGCGCAGCCGGCGGCAGGTGGTCAGGCCGTCCATCCGTGGCATGAGGATGTCGAGGACGACCAGGTCGGGCATGTCCCGTTCGACCCACTCCAGCGCGATGGCGCCGTCGGCGGCGGCGCCGACCCGGTAGCCCTCGAACTCCAGGCTGCTGGTCAGCGACTCCCGTACCGCGGGCTCGTCGTCCACGATGAGTATCCGGGCGGGCGCCGCGCCGGGGGTCCCAGGCTCCATGGACACAACGTAGCCAGCCCTGACATGCGGTCATGCCGCCCGGGGGCGTTTCTCACGGCAATCTCAGGAACTTCTCAGGTGGCGGGGCCGGCGCCGGTGGCCGCCGCCCAGGGGTCGTCGTCGCGGTCCTCGCCGGCGGGCTCGGGGTCGGGGGCGGTCCCGAAGGCCGCGGTCGCCTTGGCGGCCCGGCCGATCATGCCGGTGAAGGCGACGAGGGTCTCGCCGGCCTGCTCGACGTCCTTCTCCTCGGGGCGCCGCACCGGGCCCGCGGCGCTGGTCCAGGTGGTCTTCGCGACGTCAACGACCACGTCCCGGGTGACCTCGAACACCAGCCCGCGCAGCCGCTCGCGCATCGCCAGCCTCAGGGCCTCGCGCATCAGCTCCGCCATGACCGTCTCGACAGCGGTGACGGCGGCGCGGACGGCCAGCTCGCGGGTGGTGCGGGCGACGGCGCTGCCCGCCACCGCGGCCAGCAGCCCGCCGGCGGTGCGCATCGTGCCGCGGACGGTGTCGCTCCCGGCGGCCCGGCCGGCGGCCTCGGCGACGGCGTCGACCGTGGAGGCGGTCACCGGTGCTACCGCGGCCGCCTCGCGGGCCCGCCCGCCGACGGTGGCGGCCAGCTCGCGGGCGGTGTCGCGGGCGGTCTCCCGGACGACCCGCAGCACGACGTCGCGGCCGGCGTCCAGGGCCACGTCGACGGCGACCTCGGCGACGGTGTCGATGGTGGAGTCGACGACCGCCTTGGTCGCGGCCTGCACGACGGGCGCGGCGACCGCGCGTCCGGCCACGTCGAGGGCGGTCGCGGTGGCGGCGCGGGCGAACGGGTTGCGGGCGGCGAGCCGGGCCGCGGCGACGGCCATCGGGTGGGCGGCGGCCTGCCCTGCGATGGTCATGGCGCCGGTGGTGACATCGAGGGCCGCGCCGGTGACCGCGTTGGACTCGGCCGCGGCGCGGGCCTCGGCGACCGCCTTCTCCGCCGCCGCGGTGGCGACCTTCACCGCGGCCTCGCGGGCGGCCTGCTCCACGGCGCGCATCGCGGGGGTGCCGGAGATCTGCTCGACGATGGCGACCGCGGCGCGGCCGGCGGCGTCCCGCGCGGCCTGGCGGACCGGCTCGCTGACGGTGCCGGCCAGCCGGGCGGCCTCCGCGGCGGCCGGGCCGACGCCGTTCCACAGCCCTTCGATCCGCTCCGCCGCGGCCTGGTCGAGCCGGGAGGCCAGCGGCCGGTCGTCGCCGGCGCGGGTCAGATCACCGGCACGGGCGGGCGGTGCAGGGTCAACGTCGTGCGGCGCGATCGCACCGGGCTTCTCCGCCTGTTCGTCCACGGCAACGCCCCCACGCTGGTCGAGTCTTTGACATCACCATAACCGGCACTGACGCGTTTCATCCCTTTCGTTCCCCGCCCGGCGTCAGCGGCCGCACTCCCGGCAGGACGGCCGGGTCAGCCGGTGGTAGGCGAGGGCCGCGACCGCCATCCCGATCCCCCAGACCAGGTAGGCGGGCACGGCGAACCAGAAGAACGTCTCCGGCAGGTCCAGGCCCCCGGAGGGCGGGAACGGGTTCCGTCCCCGCAGCCGCTCGGAGATCATCTGGAGCAGCGTCAGCCCGAAGTACACGATCAGCCCGGCGGAGACCCCGGCCGCGGGCCACAGCACCATCCGCCGGGGCACCGGACGCCCGCCCAGGCCGGGGAACCGGCGCGGCCAGGTCCTTCCCCACGAGTGCACCAGCGACAGCGGCAGCAGGCAGCCGCCGAGCAGGAACCCGATCTCGAACAGCAGCGCCGAGACGTCCGAGGCGAGCGGGGACCGGTCGAGGCCGACGGCGAGCTGGGCGCCGATCCGGACCACGCAGCCCGCGACGGCGCCGTACGCCGCCGCGAACGCCCAGGCCGGCATGCCCGTCGGCGCGGTGGGCGAGTCCTGCGCTCGACCGCACACGGCGCAGCCGTCCCGGGTGCGGCGCTGGTACGACAGCGCCGCGAGCCCGACGATGGCGCCGCCGCCCAGGCACCCGGCCCGGCTCAGTGCCCCGAGCGGGAAGAACTCGATGCCCAGACCCGGCAGGAGCCCGCCGACCACGTCCAGCAGCGCCATCGCCGCGACCGCCACCAGGGTCAGGGCCGCCGCCCACGCCGCCAGCAGCAGCACGCGCCGGGGCGCCCCCGACAACCGCGGCCTCGCCATCCCGGCCAGCAGCAGCCCGGCCGCCGCGCACAACGCGACGACTCCCCAGCCGTTGAGGAACACCAGGTCCTCGCCGATCGGAGAGAGTTCCGACGGCCGGTGGCCCAGTTCCCAGTAGGCCTGCAGTAGTCCGTAGGCGAGCAGCCAGGGGATGCCGATCGCCGCCCACGTGCTCGGCCGGGACGGTCGCAGCGAGATCATCATTGCCGCCATGGGCTCGATCCTCGACGGCGGCACGGGGCCGTGCCTCCCCATCAGAGCCCAACCCGCTCCCCCGCGCGGGGGAGAAGGGGCACCGAAGCCGCTGCCGGCAGGAATCGAGTGGAAGACCTCGAGGTGATCTTGTAGCCTGCAATGAGGAGCAACGGACCTATGGGGAGGTGAGGTGAATGGCCGTCGCGGTGATCGCTGCTGCGCGCAGCATTCCGGCCATCCTCATTTCCCGGGCCCTGGGCTGACCCCTTCACGGCCGTCTCGCCGGGGCCCCTTCACGCAAGGGTTCATCAACCGTTGTCCTCTGCATCTTCGCAGGCCCTCACCGCCTATGGCTGGGACGAGTGCCTGGAGAACGACTTCACCCGATACCGCGACGCGGGGCTGATCCCCGCCCGCATCGCGGCCGTCGACCGCGGCCGCTGCGATGCGATCACCGAGACCGGCCCGCTGCGGGCCGACACCACCACCGTCGAAGGCCCCTGCACCGGGGACTGGGCCGCGCTGCGGCCCGGGGGGCGACCCGCGGTCGCGGCGCTGCTCCCCCGCCGTACCGCGATCGTCCGGGCCTCGGCCTCGGGCGAGTCGCGCGGGCAGGTGCTGGCCGCCAACGTCGACACCGTGGCCATCACCGTCTCCATGGCCGAGCCCGTCGACCTGGGACGGATCGAGCGGCTGCTCGCCCTGGCCTGGGAGAGCGGCGCCCGGCCCGTGATCGTCCTGACCAAGGCCGACCAGGTCGCCGGCCCCGCCGAGGAGGCGGCGCTGACCGAGCAGGTCGCCGCGGTGGCGCCCGGCGCCGACCTCGTCTCCTGCAGCGCCGCCACGGGCGCCGGCGTCGACATCGTCACCGCCGTCCTCACCGGCACGATCGCGCTGATCGGGGTGTCGGGCGCGGGCAAGTCCACCCTCGGCAACGCGCTGCTGGGCGCCGAGGTTCTCGCCACCGGCACCG
The DNA here is from genome assembly GCF_039532545.1 of Actinomadura vinacea. Taxonomy (NCBI): domain Bacteria; kingdom Bacillati; phylum Actinomycetota; class Actinomycetes; order Streptosporangiales; family Thermomonosporaceae; genus Actinomadura; species Actinomadura vinacea. The sequence continues at coordinate 235,064 of NZ_BAAARW010000024.1, forward strand.
TCCGGGAGCAGGACGGCAAGGGCCGGCACACCACCGTGCGCCGCGAGCTGCGGCCGCTGCCCGGCGGCGGCGTGCTGATCGACACGCCCGGGCTGCGCGGCGTCGGGCTGATCGACGCCGCCGCGGGGCTCCAGCGCACCTTCGCCGACGTGGAGGGGCTGGCGCTGGACTGCCGCTTCACCGACTGCGCCCACGACAGCGAACCCGGCTGCGCGGTGCTCGCCGCGGTCGAGGCGGGCGGGCTGCCGCGGCGGCGGCTGGACAGCTACCGCAAGCTGCAGCGCGAGAACGAGTGGATCGCCTCGCGCGGCGACGCCCGGCTGCGCGCCGAGCGCGCCGGCCGGTACAAGGAGCTCAGCAAGTCGCTGCGGCAGCGCTACAAGATCGAGGGGAAGAAGCGGTGAGCGACGCCATCGAGTGGAAGACCCGGCCCGAGACCGGCCGGGACGTGCCGGCCGTGCGGCGGGTCGTGCTGGCCGCCTTCCCCACTTCGGAGGAGGCCGACCTGGTGGACGCCCTGCGCGCCGACCTGGCCTGGCTGCCGGGCCTGTCCTGGGTGGCCGAGACGCCCGGCGGAGAGGTCGCCGGCTACGCGCTGCTGACCCGCTGCCGGGTCGGCGGCGCGGACGCCCTCGCGCTGGCCCCGGTGGCCGTGCCGCCCCGGTACCAGAAGCGCGGCGCGGGCGGCGCGGTGACCCGGGCCGCGCTGCGGGCGGCCGCTGAGCGGGGCGAGCCCCTGGTCGTGGTCCTCGGGCATCCGGAGTACTACCCCAGGTTCGGGTTCGTCCCGGCCTCGCGGCTGGGGATCCGGGCGTCGTTCGAGGTGCCGGACGAGGCGCTGATGGCGCTGGTCCTCGACGATTCCGTGCCCGCCGCGTCCGGCACGATCGAGTACGCGGCGCCCTTCGGCGTCTGATCCGCGCCCGTCCGGCGGGGCGTGCCCCGCCGGACGGGCCGTTCAGCGGCCCTTGCGCTTGTAGGTGCGGACCGACAGCGGCATGAACACCGCCAGCAGCACGGCCGACCACAGCAGCACGGCCGCGACGGGATGCGCGATTGGCCAGGCCACGTCGCCCGTCGCCACGCCCGGATTGCCGAACAGCTCCCGGGAGGCGGCGGTGAGCGCGCTGACCGGGTTCCAATCGGACAGGAACCGCAGCCAGGCCGGCATCCCCTCGGTCGGGACGAACGAGTTCGACAGCATCGTGAAGGGCAGGACCAGGGGCATCAGCTGGTCCGCGGTCTGCTCGTTCTTCACCACCAGGCCGAGGTAGCAGCCGACCCAGCTCAGCGCGTACCGCAGCACGCACAGCAGCACGAACGCCTCGACGGTCGGCAGCACTCCGCGATGCGCCCGCCAGCCGACCAGGAGCCCGGCCGCCGCCATGATGCCCACGCTCAGGAAGCCGGTCAGGACGTCGGCGCCGGTCTGCCCGAACGGCACCGCCGACCGGGCCATCGGCATCGAACGGAACCGGTCCATCACGCCCTTGGAGGCGTCGGTGGCCACCTGCATCGTGAGCGCCATGACGGAGGTGAAGGTGACCATGGAGAACAGGCCGGGCATCAGGTACTCGCGGTAGTTCCCGCCGCCGGGCACCTGGATGGCGCTGCCGAACACGTACCCGAACAGCACCACCATGATGGCGGGGAAGATCAGCGCACCGATCAGGGCGCCGGGTTCCTGGCGCATGCGGCTCAGCTCGCGGCCGACGAGGGTGAGCCCGTCGGCGAGGGTCCAGCGCACCCGTTCCAGGGTGGAGGGCGCCGCGAACGTCTGGACGGTGGTCATCACACGCCCTCCTTGATCTTCTCGGGTTCGGCGCCCGCGGGTTCGGCGGGTCCGGCGGTGGCGGGCTGGCCGGTCAGGCGCAGGAAGACCTCGTCCAGCGTCGGGCGGCGCACGCTCACGTCGGCGGCGGCGACTCCGGCGCGGTCCAGTTCCCGCACGACGTCGGCCAGCCGCACCGGCGCCTTGGCGCCGCCGTTCAGCGGGACGCTGAGCCGGCCGGTCTCCGGTGCGGCCTCCGGTTCCCCGCCGGTCAGGCCGCCCAGGACGGTCGCCGCGCGCGCCACCAGCGAGGCGTCCTCCAGCGCCACGTCGAGCCGGTCCCCGATGCTGCCCTTCAGCTCGTCGGGGGTGCCGTCGGCGATCACGCGGCCGTGGTCGACGACCGCGACGGCGTCGGCGAGCCGGTCGGCCTCGTCGAGGTACTGGGTGGTCAGCAGCACCGTGGTGCCGTCGGCGACCAGTTCCCGGATGCTGTCCCAGATCTCGTTGCGGCTGCGCGGGTCGAGGCCGGTGGTGGGCTCGTCCAGGAACAGCACCTGGGGGCGCAGGATCAGGCTGGTGATCAGGTCGAGCCGGCGCCGCATCCCGCCGGAGTAGCCGAGCACCTGCCGGTCGGCGGCCTCCATCAGCCCGAAGCGTTCCAGCAGCTCGTCGGCCCGGCGGCGGGCGTCGGCGCGGGACAGGTGGTAGAGCCGGCCGAACATGCGCAGGTTGCCGCGCCCGGTGAGCTTCTCGTCGACGGCGGCGTACTGGCCGGCCAGGCCGATGAGCGCGCGCACCCGGTCGGCCTTGCGGACGACGTCGTGCCCGGCGATGCGCGCGGTGCCGCCATCGGGGTCCGACAGCGTGGCCAGGATCCGGATCAGGGTCGTCTTGCCCGCGCCGTTGGGGCCGAGCACGCCGCAGACCCGGCCCGCGGGCAACGCCAGGTCGAGGCCGCGCAGTGCGTGGGTGTCGCCGAAACGTTTGCGCAGTCCCTCGGCGACCACGATGGGTTCCGCCATGTCCCCTCCATTGGGTACGTCGTACGCGGTTTAATGACGGCAGGCTAAACAACCGAGTACGGCGTACGCAACTAAGATTCCGAAGGAGGAGGTGAGGCCGGGTGGCCGACGGCACCGAGCGAGGCGATGACACCGGGGACGACACCGGGTACGTGAACATCTGGATGCGGCCCGAACGGCCGTCCCGGGGACCGCGTCCGGCCTACAGCCGCGCGCAGATCACCGAGACGGCCGTGCGGATCGCCGACGCCGAGGGGCTGGAGGCGGCGTCCATGCGCCGCATCGCCGCCGAGATCGGCACCGGGGCGATGTCGCTGTACCGGTACGTGCCCGGCCGCGACGATCTGATCCAGCTGATGGTCGACCACGTGATGGGCGAACTCGACCCGCCCGACCGGCCCTCCGGTGACTGGCGCGCCGACCTGACCCTGCTCGCCGGGCGGAGCCGGGCGATGCGGCTGCGGCACCCGTGGCTGTCGGAGGCGCAGCACGGACGGCCCTCGTTCGGGCCCAACGAGCTGCGGGTGCTGGAGTTCGGCGTCGGCGCGCTCGACCTCGGCCTCCCGATCGACGACATGCTCGTGCTGTTCGGCCTGGTCATGGGGTATGTGGACAGCGCCGTCCAGGACGAGCTGGCCTGGGAGAAGGAACACCGCCGCAGCGGGCTGAGCAAGGAGGGCTGGATGGGGCGCAGCGCGCCCTACGTCCACCAGCTGATCAACAGCGGCGAGCACCCCATGCTCACCCGCATCGTCAGGGACGCGCGGCAGCCCCACATGGGCAGCGAGGCCGCCTTCCGCCACGGCCTGGAACGCGTCCTCGACTGCGTCCAGGCCGCACTCCCACCCGTGCCGTCCCTGCCATTCCCCTCCCCGCCGAAGCCTCGACACGATGACGAGCGGACGGGCGAGCACGGGTGATCGAGACGGATTCTCCTGTCAGCGGTCCAGGCGGCGGTAGCGGCGTACCGACAGCGGCAGGAACACCGCCACGATCACCAGTGGCCAGGCCACGGCCAACAGGATCGGATGCTGCGCGGCCCAGGAGTCCCCGCCCAGGCCCGGGTTCCCGAACAGCTCCCGGCAGGCGGCGACGGTGGCCGACAGCGGGTTCCACGCGGCGAGTGCGCCCAGCCAGCCGGGCATCTGCTCGGGCGAGACGAAGGTGTTGGCGACCATCGTCAGCGGGAACAGCGGGGCCCAGGCCGCCGCGGCGGCCTCCGGCTTGATCATCAGCCCGACCAGGATGCCGACCCAGATCAGCGCGAACCGCAGCAGCAGGAGCAGCCCGACCGCGGCCAGCGCCCGGACCGGCCCCTGGTTCCACCGCCAGCCGACGGCCAGGCCGCAGCCGATCAGGATGGCCAGTTCCAGCGCCGAGTTGATCAGGTCGGACAAGCTGCGCCCCAGCACCACCGCCGACGGGGACATCGGCATCGAGCGGAACCGGTCGGTCACGCCGTAGGAGGCGTTGGTGGAGACCGCGGTGAGCGTGGTCGCGACGCCGAACATCATGGTCTGGCCGAACAGGCCCGGCATCAGGAACTCGCGGTAGTCGCCGCCGCCGGCCACCACCATCGCGCTGCCGAAGACGTAGCCGAACATCAGCACCATCATCAGTGGCCAGAGCAGCTGATAGGCGATCACGGCGGGGTTGCGCAGCCAGTGGATCAGATCGCGGCGGGCGACCGTCCAGCCGTCGGCGAGCGCCCAGCGCAGCCGGGCCTGCGGCGTCCTCGGCGCGGCGGGCGCGGTGAGCACCGTCGTCATGCGGCCTCCTCAGGGACGGCCTCGGCGGGGACGGTCTCGGCGGCACGGTGGCCGGTCAGGCGCAGGAACACCTCGTCGAGGGTGGGACGGCGCAGCGCGACGTCCTCGACCGCGACACCGTCCCCGGCGAGCGTCGACATGATCTCGGTCAGCGCCTCGACGCCGTCGCGCACCGGGGCGTCCACCCGCCGGGCGTCCCGGTCCACGCGGGGCTCGGCGGCGGTGACGCGGGCGACCACCTCGGCGGCCCGCGCGAGTGTCTCCGGCTCGTGCAGCACCAGGTCGATGCGGTCGCCGCCGGTCTGCGCCTTGAGCCGGGCGGGCGTGTCGTCGGCGATCACCCGGCCGGAGTCGATCACCGCGATCTGGTGCGCCAGCCGGTCGGCCTCCTCCAGGTACTGGGTGGTCAGCAGCACGGTCGTGCCGCCCTCGACCAGCGCCCGGACGCTCTGCCAGACCTCGTTGCGGTTGCGCGGGTCCAGGCCGGTGGTGGGCTCGTCCAGGAACAGCACGCGCGGGGAGAGGATGAAGCTCGCGGCCAGGTCGAGCCTGCGGCGCATGCCGCCCGAGTAGTGCTTGACGCGGCGGCGCGCGGCCTCGGTCAGCCCGAACCGCTCCAGCAACTCGTCGGCCCGGCGCCGGGCGGTACGGGCGTCCAGGTGGTAGAGCCGCCCCCACATCTCCAGGTTCTCCCGGCCGGTGAGGATCTCGTCCACGGCCGGATGCTGCCCGGCCAGCCCGATGCGCCGGCGGACCTCGGCCGGCTCGCGGGCCACGTCGTGCCCGGCCACGCGGGCCCGGCCGCCGTCGGCCCGCAGCAGGGTGCTGAGGATCCGCACGGCGGTGGTCTTGCCCGCGCCGTTCGGCCCGAGCAGGCCGCACACCGTGCCCTCCCGTACCGCCAGGTCGAACCCGTCGAGGGCGACGGTCGCGCCGAAGCGTTTGCGGACCCCCTCGACGACGACCGCGGATGTCGGTTGCTGCACAGGCAACTCCTTATTTGGGACATCAATGTCCCATTCAGGGTGGCACAGCTCTCATGTTGGTTGTCAAGTGATACGTTTTGGTGCGATGAGCACGACCGAGATCCCCGAGTCCGGCACCCGCGGCCGCACCCGCCGCGCGATCCTCGCCGCCGCCGCCTCGGTGCTGGCGCGCGACCACGGTGCGACACTGGCCGACATCGCCGAGGCCGCCGACGTGGGGCGCAGCACCCTGCACCGCTACTTCCCCGACCGCCAGGAGCTGATGAAGGCCGTCGTCGAGGACTCCCTGGAGGTCCTCGGCCGCTCGGTCGCCGAGGCGCAGCTCGAGGACGGCCCGCCGCTGGAGGCGATGCGCCGGCTCATCGCGGCCATGGTCGGGGCCGGCGACCGGATCCTGTTCCTGTGGGGAGACCCCCGGGTCCTGGCGGAGTACGGCCCGCGCGCCGACGACGGGTGCGAGGACGGCGCGCTCCCCGTCGACGACCCGGTGCTGCGGCTGATCGAGCGCGGTCAGGCCGAGGGCGCGTTCGACCCCGACGTCGCCCCGGCCTGGATCCAGCAAGTGCTCTGGGCCCTGGTCTTCACCGGGTATGAGAACGCCGACAAGGGCCTGATCCCCCGGCACGGCGTCACCCCGACCGTGGTCCGCACGTTCGAGAACGGCATCAGGCACCGGACCTGACCGCGGTCAGGCGGCCCCGGAGGCGCGGGCGGCGCGACCGCTCAGCTCCCGCAGATAGTCGATCAGCTCCTGCGGCTCGTGCACCTCGAACTCGCAGCCCAGCATGATCAGCCGGCTGGCCAGCCACTCCAGGGTGTCGCTGTTGCCGTTGAGGCGGCACCGGTGCTCGTCGATCGGCTCGATCTCCTCGGGACTGTCCCCCAGCCGCCCGCGCACCCGCTCGGCGGGCAGATGGAGGGTCGCCACCGCCCGGTAGGCGGGCGCAAACGAGTAGAGCTTGTCCAGGACGAAGGCGGCCGCGTCCCGACCGGGCGGTTCGCGCGGCTCGAACCGCTGCCCGATCGGACGCGGCTCGCTCACCCGGTCCACCCGGAAGATCCGCCAGTCGTCGCGGTCGTTGTCGTGGGCGACCAGGAACCAGCGCCGTCCCATCGGCACGAGCCGGTGCGGCTCCACCAGGCGCCGGCTGCGGACGCCGCTCATCGACTCGTAGGCGAAGCGGAGCCGTTCACATCCCGCGGCGGCCGCCGCCAGCACCGCGAGGATCTCCGGGTCGACGGCGGGACCGGCCGCGGCGGGCAGCGGGACGGTGGCCGCGTTGAGCGTCCCGACCCGGTGCCGCAGCCGCGCCGGAAGCACCTGCTCCAGCTTGGCCAGGGCCCGCAGCGACGCCTCGCCGATGCCCTCGACCGCATGCCCGGCGGCCGTGCGCAGCCCGACCGCGATCGCCACCGCCTCCTCGTCGTCCAGCAGCAGCGGCGGCATGGCCGTGCCCGCGACCAGCCGGTACCCGCCGACCGGGCCCATCGTCGCCTTCACCGGATAGCCCAGCTCGCGCAGCCGGTCGATGTCGCGCCGGATGGTGCGCGGACTGACCCCGAGGCGCTCCGCCAGCTCGCTCCCGGCCCAGTCGCGCGGCGTCTGCAGCAGCGACAGCAGGTTCAGCAACCGCGCCGAAGTGTCTCCCATGCCTTCGAGCATGCCCGAAGTAACGGACAGAAGCTGACCTATACGGTTGACCTCAAGATGGCTTGAGGTTTGAGGGTGGGGGCAAACGATCTGAAGAGGTGCGCCCATGACCGCCGACCCCGGCTACTACTCGATCATCGACTACACCGTCGACGGCCCCGAGACCCAGCGCGAACTGGTCGAGGCGTTCGCCGAGATCCAAGAACGCTGGGTCCGGTTCTACCCCGGCTACCGGTCCGCCCGCTTCCTGGTGAGCCTGGACGGCACGCGCGTCTACAACCTGGTGCACTGGGCGAGCGAGGCCGACTTCAGGCACTTCGAAGAGGTCTCCGACAACGAGGGCCGGATCGCGGCGATCCAGAGCGCCCTGGACGGCTTGAAGGGCGAGGCCGAACCCCGCATGACCGGATCTCCCCGCTACACGGTCGCGCGCGAGGTCGGCCCGGGGCCGCGGGAGACGGGGTCGTGAACGGCCGCCATCAGCTCATAAGGATTACCCGGCTTGAGCACGAAGCCGCTCGCACCGCCGTCCAGCGCGGATGACGGCCTCGTCATCGGCGCCCGGACCGCCCGGCGGGCGTAGCGGCCCCGCCCGCGACATCACGCAGAACCTAACGTCGTGGTTGAGGGTTTTGCTGCACTGCTTTCGCAGTATCTGGGATGACTTCGGCGAAAGGTTCAATAAGCAGTTCAATGGCAAACTTGAAGGCATGAAATCAGTGGCGCACAATGACGACAGACCGGAAAAGTCCGGCCGTCAAGAGCGGGACGACGGGCCCGCCGTCGAGGCGTGCGGGCTCAGGATGCGTTACGGCACGGCGGACGTGCCGCGCGGGTCCGGGGCGAGCGTCGCGGCCCGCCGAGAAAACGCCGTACAGCGTACAGTGTAGGCTCCTCTTTTCGAATCCCCCTCCCCCCTCTACGAACCGAAGGATCTTCGTGCTCTCCAGCCAGCAGGCCGGCGGCGGCCGCTCTTCCGATCATCGGGCCGCGGACGGCCACGACCTCATCCAGGTCCGCGGCGCCCGGGAGAACAACCTCACCGGCGTCTCCCTCGACATCCCCAAGCGCCGCCTCACCGTCTTCACCGGGGTCTCCGGGTCCGGCAAGTCCTCGCTGGTCTTCGACACGATCGCGGCCGAGTCGCGGCGGCTGATCAACGAGACCTACACCGCGTTCCTGCAGAACTTCATGCCGAGCCTGGCCCGTCCCGAGGTCGACGCGCTGCGCAACCTCAGCGCGGCGATCATCGTCGACCAGGAGCGGATGGGCGCCAACTCGCGCTCCACCGTGGGCACCGCCACCGACGCGCACACCATGCTGCGGATCATGTTCAGCCGGATCGGCACGCCGCACGTCGGCCCCCCGCTGGCGTTCAGCTTCAACGCGGCCGAGGGCATGTGCCCCGAGTGCGAGGGCCTGGGCCGGGCCTCCGAGATCGACGTCGACGAGCTGGTCGACCGGCGGCTGTCGCTGAAGGAGGGGGCGATCAAGGTCCCCGGTTTCGGCGTGGACACCTGGTACTGGCAGGTGATGGCCAACTCGGGCCTGTACGACCCGGACCGGCCGCTGCAGGACTTCACCGCCGCCGAGTGGGAGGACTTCCTGCACAAGCCCGCCACCAAGATCAAGATCGACCGGAGCAACCTCACCTACGAGGGCCTGGTCGTCAAGGTCCGGCGGATGTACCTCGCCAAGGACCGCGAGTCGATGCGCCCGCAGGCGCGCGCGTTCGCCGACCGGGCGGTCAAGCTGACCGACTGCCCGGCCTGCGGCGGTACCCGGCTGAACGAGGCCGCCCGCTCGTCCCGGATCGACGGCCGCACCATCACCGAGTGCTCGGCCATGCAGATCAGCGATCTGGCCGAGTTCGTCCGGACGGTCCACGCCCCCTCCGTCGGGCCGATGCTGGAGTCCCTGCGCGACACGCTGGACTCGATGGTCGAGATCGGGCTCGGCTACCTGAGCCTGGACCGCGAGTCCTCGACGCTGTCGGGCGGCGAGGCGCAGCGCGTGCGGATGGTGCGGCATCTGGGCTCCAGCCTCACCGACGTCACCTACGTCTTCGACGAGCCCACCGCCGGCCTGCACCCGCACGACATCCAGCGGATGAACGACCTGCTGCTGCAGCTGCGCGACAAGGGCAACACGGTGCTGGTCGTGGAGCACAAGCCGGAGATGATCGCGATCGCCGACCACGTGGTCGACCTCGGGCCGGGCGCCGGGACGGAGGGCGGCCGGCTCTGCTACGAGGGCGACCTGGACGGGCTGCGCCGGTCCGGTACGCTCACCGGCCGCTACCTCGACCACCGGGTCGAGCTGCGGGAGAAGACGCGTCCGGCCAACGGGCACCTGCGGATCGAGGGCGCCACGCTGCACAACCTCCAGGACGTCAGCGTGGACCTCCCCCTGGGCGTCCTCACCGTGGTCACGGGCGTCGCCGGGTCGGGCAAGAGCTCCCTGATCCACGGCTCGCTCCCGCACCGGGACGGCGTGATCGTCGCCGACCAGTCGCCGATCCGCGGGTCGCGGCGCTCCAACCCGGCGACCTACACCGGGCTGCTCGACCCGATCCGCTCCGCCTTCGCCAAGGCCAACGGGGTCAAGCCGGCCCTGTTCAGCGCCAACTCCGAGGGCGCCTGCCCGGCCTGCAAGGGCATCGGCCTGATCTACACGGATCTGGCCATGATGGCCGAGGTGGCGTCGGTGTGCGAGGAGTGCGAAGGCCGGCGTTTCACAGCCGAGGTGCTGTCGTACCGGCTGCGCGGCAAGAACATCAGCGAGGTGCTCGGCATGTCGGTCGCCGAGGCGCGCGAGTTCTTCACCACCGGGCAGGCGAACGCGATCCTGGACCGCCTCGACGCCGTCGGGCTCGGTTACATCGGCCTGGGACAGCCGCTGACCACGCTGTCGGGCGGCGAGCGGCAGCGCCTCAAGCTGGCCATCCACATGGCCCGGAACGGCACCACCTACATCCTGGACGAGCCCACCACCGGCCTGCACCTGGCCGACGTCGACCACCTGCTCGCCCTGCTGGACCGCCTGGTCGACGACGGCAACACCGTCATCGTCATCGAGCACCACCAGGCCGTGATGGCGCACGCCGACTGGATCATCGACCTGGGGCCGGGCGCCGGTCACGAGGGCGGGCGGGTCGTCTTCACCGGCACCCCGGCCGATCTGGTCGACACCGGGACGTCCCTGACCGCCGAGCATCTCCGCCAATACGTGCACCGCTCTTAGGGGCCCCTAGGACCCCTGGCAGGTCCTCCCTCCGGGGGACACGGCCGGGCTCAGGACCCGGCCGTGTCCCTGGACGCCCTGTAGTCCACGCAGCAGCGGACGAAGTCCCGGACGGCCGCGTCGCCGTCGGCGGCGGGTGACCAGGCGACACCGACCTGGCTGGGGGCGACACCGGTCACCGGACGGTAGGTGATGCCCGGACGGGCGTAGAAGCGCGCGGTCGATTCGGGGGCGAGGGCGACGCCGTAGCCGTTGGCGATCGCGTTCAGCCAGTCGTCGGGCTGGTCGGTGACGGCGCCGATGAGCGGGGCGCGGCCGTCGCGGGCGTCGGTGGCCAGCCAGTAGTCCCGCCACTCGCCGGTCTCGGGCGGGGCGGCCACGAACGGCTCGTCCCACAGCTCGCGGAAGGCGATCCGGTCACGGTCGGCGAGCGGGTGCGCGCTGGGGAGCGCCACCCAGCGGGGCTCGGTGAACAGCTTCTCCACGAGCAGCGCGTCCTGGCCGGGAAAGGGCAGCCGCAGCAGGGCGGCGTCGACCCCTCCGTCGGCCAGCCCGGCGGTCGGGTCGCCCCAGGACCCCTGCCGCATGTCCACCCGCCAACCCGGCCGGCGGCGGCCGAACGCGGCGATGATCTGCTGGGTGGCCTCGTTGGCGGCGCTGGCCAGGAAACCGACGCGCAGCACCCGCGCCGCCCGCCCGGCCGCGGCCCTGGTCTCCTGCAGCGTCCGGTCCCAGTCGGCCAGCAGCGCGGGCACCCGTTCGGCGAGGGCCCGGCCCGGTTCGGTGAGCGCCATCCCGGCCCGCGACCGCGTGAACAGCCGTACCCCGAGCAGGTTCTCCAGCTGTTTGATCTGCTTGGTCAGCGCGGGCTGGGACACGTACAGCCGCTCGGCGGCACGGGTCAGGTTCCCCTCCCCCGCCACGGCCGCGAAGTAGCGCAGCAACCGGGTGTCGACATCCATGCCACCAGGTTATGGATGCAGGTATTAGACGCGATTCCGGGGCTTGGCCAGAGTGGAGACCGCGGGCGGAGGAACCGCCCGCACCGCCCGCACCACCCGCATCCCACAACGGAACGCGAGGACGTCATGCCTCTTCTGCTGATTCGCTACCAGGTGGCCGAGAAAGGCGTCGCGGAGGTGATCCGCGCGACCGAGGCGACCTTCCAGGCCGTGCGGGACGAGCAGCCGGAGGGGATCCGGTACCTCTACCTGCATCGCCCCGGCGGCAACGAGTTCGTCGCCCTGCTGGAGCTGAACCAGGGCCTGGAGAACCCGCTGCCCGGCATCGAAGCGGCGCGCCACCTCCAGGCGACCGTGGCCCAGTGGGTCGAAGGGGGCGCCCCGACGCCGCAGCCGCTCGAGGTGATCGGCTCGTACGGTTTCACCCGATGACGGTCGCCTACGTCGTCATCACCGCCCTGACGATCCTGGTCAACGCCGCGGTCGCCGTCGCCGATCTGGCGGGGGCCCGGTTCGTCCGGGCCAACGCGGCGGCGGTGAACCTCCCGGAATCCTGGATTCCCGTACTCGGCCTGCTCAAGGGCGCCGGAGCCGCGGGGCTCCTGTTCGGACTGGCGGGTGTGCGGTTTCTGGGCATCGCCGCCGCGCTCGGGCTCGTCCTGTTCTTCCTCGGCGCCATCGCCGTCCATGTCCGCACCCGCGTCTTCCACAACATCGCCTTCCCCGGAGGCTGTTTCGCGTTGGCGAGCGCGTCCCTGGCCGTGGCCGTAGCGCAGTGAAACCTCCGACGCCAGGGGGCCGATGTCAGAATCGTCCCCACAGGACGCCGGCCCGGCCCGCCCGGTGGTAGACGCGGTAGCCGTTGCGTCCCGCCCACCTCTCGGCGGCTTCCCGCAGCACTGGTGATCCGGAGTTCAGGTAGGCGACGGCCATCGAGCGGTCGCCGAACCCGTCCAGCATCGCGACGAGCCCGGACTCCGATCCGCGCGCACCGACCTTGATCGCGAGGATCGGCAGCGCGCGGCACTCGCCGTCCCGGCGGGCCAGGCGCGCCAGGGCCGGGTTGAGGATCCGCGGCGGTTGCCTTACCAGCCGGTCGTAGAGGGGCCTGGCGCGTTCCTCCGCGCGCCAGGCCCCGTCGGCGGCCAGGCACCGGACGCCCTCGCGCAGCAGTTCCTCGGCCTCGGCGACCCGTGCCATCTCCGGCGGGGTCAGGCCCTCCTTGTTGCGCAGGTTCTCGTCCGCGCCGAACGCCCGCAGGTTCGCGACCGCCTCCAGCCGCCCGGCGTAGAAGGCGCGGTGCAGCGCGGTGTCGCCGCGCGGATCGGAGCGGTCGATCGGCACGCCCCTGGCCAGGCTGCGCCGCAGCCGCCCGGCATCGCCGGCGGCCGCGGCGGACAGCAGCGCGTCCACCTGCCGGGCTCGGCGGCGGCCCCGTATGCCGCCGAACCCGGACAGCGGCGGTACCGCCGGGACGCGCCGCCGGCCTCGCCTCCCCGAAGATCGCACGCCCGGCACGGTAGGCGGCCTGCCCCGGGACGGGTCCCCGTGGCCGCCGTCACACGTCCCGGCGCTGGACGACCAGCACTGCGACGACCACCGCCGCGAGCGTCCAGGCCCCGAACACGATCCACGCCTCGCCGGACTCCACCGGATAGCGGACCGGCACCGCCACATGGTGCGGCCGCGGGTTCTCCACCAGGGCCGACCAGGCCGGGAGCGGCATCGCGTTGCCGATCTCCTTGACCCACCGGTACGTCTCGCCCATGAAGAACCGCGGCAGCACCGCCAGCACCCCGACCACCGCCATGACGGCGCCCGCGCCGTGCCGGACCAGCGCGCCGAGGCCCAGCCCGACCAGGGCGGACAGCGGCGCGAGCAGCGCCGTCGCGGCGATCGCCCGCGGTGCGCCCGGCGCGTCGAACGGCAGCCCGATGCGCACCTGGTGGAAGATCGCCTGGGTCAGCGCGAACGAGGACACCGCCACCACCGTGCCGAACACCAGCGTCACCGCCGTGACCACCGCGGCCTTGGCCGCGATCACCTGGCGGCGGGCGGGCACGGCCGCGAACGTGGTGCGGATCGACCCGCTGCCGAACTCGCCCGCGACCGCCATCGCCCCCACCGCACCGCAAACGATCAGGAGGATGAGGTAGGCGTCCGGGATGAACGGGGCGTTCATCGGATCGATCGCCTGGCGCTGCTCCTCGGTGCCGTTCGTCTCGATCAGATGGACGTTGGAGCGGGCGGAGTTCGCACAGATCGCGATGATGGCCAGTGCACCGGTGAGCAGGACGGCGTAGGTCGAGCGCAGCGACCGCAGTTTGATCCACTCGGCGGCCGCGAGGGCGCCGAACCCGGCGCGCGGCTCGTCCCGGGACGCATCGCCGGCCGTCCCGAATGGTGCGGGCGCGGCCCGCTCGGGCGTGCTCGCCGTGCTCATCGCTCCTCCTCCGGCCCGGCTCCGCGGCCGGGCTCCGCCTCGGTCAGGAACTCGGCGCTGCCGGCGGTGAGTTCCATGAACGCCTGTTCCAGGGCCGAGCCGCGCGGTGTGACCTCGTGCAGCATGACGCGGTGCTCGTACGCCAGTTCGCTGATCCGGTCCGCGCTCAGCCCGGTCACCGTGCACGCCCCGTCCTCCTCGCGGTGGACGGTGGCGCCCGCGCCGGTCGCCAGCGCGGCCAGCGCCGCCGGGTCGGGCGTGCGGACGGTCACGCTCGGCCGGCTGGCGCGTGCGGCGAACTCCGCCAGCGGCTCCGAGGCGATCAACCGGCCGCGGCCGATGACCAGGAGATGGTCGGCGGTGTGCTCCATCTCGCTCATCATGTGGCTGGAGATGAACACGACGCGGCCTTCGGCGGCCAAGCCGCGCAGCAGCCCGCGCAACCACAGCACGCCCTCGGGGTCCAGGCCGTTGAGCGGCTCGTCGAACATCAGCACGGGCGGATCGCCGAGCAGCGCGGCGGCGATCCCGAGCCGCTGCTTCATCCCCAGCGAGAACCCGCCGATCCGGCGCCGCGCCACTCCCGCCAGGCCCACCTCGTCCAGGACCTCGTGGACCCGGCTGCGCGGAACGGCGTTGCCGCGGGCGAGTGCGGACAGGTGCGCCAGCGCGCTGCGCCCGCCGTGCACGTCGCCCGCGTCCAGCAGCGCACCGACGTGCCGCAGCCCCCGCGGCCGGCTCCGGAACGGGCGGCCGCCGACGGTGACGGTGCCGCCGGTGGGCGCGTTCAGCCCCAGGATCATCCGCAGGGTGGTGGTCTTCCCGGCGCCGTTGGGGCCGAGGAATCCGGTGACGACCCCTGGGCGGACGGTGAAGCTCAGCTCGTTCACGGCCGTGACCCGGCCGTAGCGCTTGGTCAGTTCATGTGCTTCGATCACCCCTCCACGCTGCCGGAACCGGCCCGGGCGGGGCATCGGACCACCGTTCCCATTCGGGCGCGGCCGATGTCGACCGTGGCTGTAGGCCCTCGGTCGGATGTGCCCGTCCCGAGCGGCCCATACGATCAGCGCATGGACCTCGCGCAGCCCGTCCCGCCGCTCCGGCGGTGGCCGCCCGGAGTCTGGACGGTCCTGGCGTGGCTGGCGGCGCTGGGGTACTCGTGGGCGGTGAGCGTCCGGCTGCCCGGCGAGGTGGAGGACTTTCGGTCCAGCAGACTTTTCTCCGATCTCCCCACCGGGCAATGGCTCTCCCTGGCGACGGCGGCGGCCACGACGCTGGCCGGCGGCGCGCTGCTGAGCCGCCGGCCGCTGGCCGCGCTGGCGCTGCTGCTCACCGCCGCGGTCAACATGTCGATGGCGCTGAGCTCGACGGAGATCACTTTCGAGCAGTTCCTCCCGGCCGAGATCGCGCTGTGGTACATCGCCATGACCCGCGGTCGCCGGACCTCGATCACCGCGGCCGCCCTCGCGCTCGGGACGCCGGCGGGGTACGTGGCCGTCCGGCTGCTGCTCGGCTACCCCATCGGCACCTCGACCGAGCTGGCCGTCGTGCTGACGGCCGTGATCGCCTGGCTGGTGGGCAACTCGCTGCGGCAGAGCCACGAGCACGCGCGGACCCTGCACGACCAGGCGATCACCGCGGAGCGGCTGCGCATCGCCCGCGAGCTGCACGACATGGTGGCGCACAGCATCGGCATC
The DNA here is from genome assembly GCF_039532545.1 of Actinomadura vinacea. Lineage (NCBI taxonomy): Bacteria > Bacillati > Actinomycetota > Actinomycetes > Streptosporangiales > Thermomonosporaceae > Actinomadura > Actinomadura vinacea. Next base: position 250,611 of record NZ_BAAARW010000024.1, read on the forward strand.
ATCGCGATCCAGGCGGGCGCGGCGCGGCTGGTCATCGACACGCGGCCGGAGGGGGCGCGCGAGGCGTTGGGCAACATCGAGAGCGCGAGCCGGGAGACGCTGGCGGGCCTGCGCCGGATGCTCGGCGCGCTCCGCCGTGCCGAGGCGCCGCCCGCGGCGCTGGGCGCCGCGCCGGGGCTGGCCGCCGCGCCGGGGCTGGCCGACGTGCCGGGGCTGGCCGCGGCGACCTCGGCCGCCGGCGTGCACGTCGACGTGCGGTGGCGGGGGCGCCGCGACCCGCTGCCGCCCGAGATCGACCTGTCGGCGTTCCGGATCGTCCAGGAGGCGGTGACCAACGTGGTGCGGCACGCCGGAACCCGCCACTGCCGGGTGACGATCGACCTCGGGGACGAGGCGCTGTCGATCGAGGTCGTCGACTCCGGGCAGGGCGGCGACGGGCACCGTACCGGTACCGGGTACGGCATCGCCGGGATGCGCGAGCGGGTCGGCCTGCTGCACGGCGACTTCACCGCCGGGCCGCGTCCCGAGGGCGGATTCCGGGTGGCGGCCCGGCTGCCGTTGCCGGCGGGGGCGGGATGACGGTCCGGGTGGTGCTGGCCGACGACCAGCCGCTGGTGCGGGCCGGGCTGGGCATGGTCCTGGCCGACGCCCCCGACCTCGAACTGGCCGGGGAGGCGGGGGACGGTGCCGAGGCCGTCCGGCTGGTCCGCGACCTGCGGCCCGAGGTGGTCGTGATGGACCTGCGGATGCCCGGCGTGGACGGCATCGAGGCCACCCGGATCATCACGGCGGGGCCGGAGCCGGCGCGCGTGGTCGTGCTGACCACCTTCGACGACGACGATCACGTCTACGGGGCGCTGCGCGCGGGCGCGTCGGGGTTCCTGGTCAAGGACATGGCGCTGACCGACATCCTGGCGGCGATCCGGGTGGTGGCCGCCGGGGAGGCGCTGATCGCGCCGAGCGTCACCCGGCGGCTGATCGAGGCGTTCGCGGCCGGGCCGCCGTCCCCCGCCCCGCGGCACCTCCCGGGCGGCGTCGCCACCGGCGGCGTCACGGAGCGGGAACGCGAGGTGCTGACCCTGATCGGCGGCGGGCTGTCCAACGCGGAGATCGCCGACCGGCTGGTGATCAGCCCGGCCACCGTCAAGACGTACGTGACGCGGCTGCTGGCCAAGCTCGACGCCCGCGACCGCGTCCACCTGGTCATCCTCGCCTACGAGATGGGCCTGGTCTCCCCCTCCCGATGACCGCGCCCAGGGGCCGCGGGAACGGGATGGTTGGCGCGCAGGAGGGCGTGCGGGTCGTGCCGTGCTCTGAGCAGGGTGAGCCGCTCGAAGTCCTCCGGCGCGAACGCCGAACGGATCTCCTGCCCGTCGAGCGGGCCGAAGCTGAAGTTGAGGGAGCATCCCAGCGCCTGCCCGGCGAACGGCGCCAGGACGTCACGGTGGAAGTCGCGCACCGTTTCGGCCTCGCCGGGCTCCACCGGGGACAGGATCATCACCGCGTATGCGGCGTCCCGGTGGCCGACGGCATTGGCGGTACGCGGCGCGCGTGCCAGCGCGCCGCCCAGATGCCGCAGGCCCACCACGCCCATCACCGGCGCCGCGGGGCTCGCGGCCTTCACCAGCCCCGGCAGCGCCCCCGGGGCGAGGTCGCGCACCAGGAGGTTGCGCGAACGGTAGGCGTGCGGCTGGTCGGGCTCGTCGAACACCGTGCCGGACTCGGTGTAGGGAAGTTCGCGCAGCGTGTCGCGCAGGACCGGCCCGAGCGAGCGCAGCGGTTCCACCAGTGACCGCGCGTCGGCTTCGGTGCCGAGGAAAGCGATCTGGATCTGGGCGACGTGCCGCCCGCGCATCGGCTCGGGCAGGACCGGCAGGTCGGGGTAGGTCAGCATCGACACGGCCGAGGTCATCTCCTCGGGGACGGCGGCGGTCCAGCGCCGCCAGGCGTCCAGCACCTCGGGGACCTGCTCGACGTCGAAGAACAGGCCGCCGCCGTAGATCCGGTCGACCGGCATCAGGTCGATCTCCATGCCGGTGACGACGCCGAAGTTGCCGCCACCGCCGCGCAGCGCCCAGAACAGATCGGGATCGGACTCGGCCGTCACCTGGCGTTGCCGCGCATCGGGAGTGACCAGGTCAACGCGGCGCACGTGATCGGCGGCGAAACCGTACCGCCGGGCCATCAGGCCCACCCCGCCACCCAGGGTGTAGGAGACCGCGCCCACGCCGGGAAAGCTGCCCGACAGCGGCGCCAGGCCGTGCGGGGCAGCCGCCTCGATCACGTTCCGCCAGGTCGCGCCCGCCTCGACCCAGGCGGTGCGCTTCCCCGGATCGACCCGCACCCCGGACATGCGCCGGGTGCTGATCAGGACGCCCTCGGTGGGAGCGGCGAGGCCGTGCCCGCCGGCCTGCACCGCGACCGGGGCGTGGTGCGCGGCGGCGTACTCGACGGCCGCGCGGACGTCGTCCGCCCCCGCCGCGGCCACGATCACCGCGGGACGGTGCGGCTCCAGGAGCTGGAAGCCGATCCGCTCGCCGTCATATCCGTCGGCGCCGGGCACGTACACCGCTCCCCGCACGCGTCCGGCCAGTTCATCGATCGTCTCGTTCATACGGCCAACGCTAGGAGCCCCTGAGGACACATCTTGTCCTCAAGGGGATGGCATTCTGGACGGTGTGGACGCGGAACCGGAATCAGCGCGCAAGAACCTGCCCGGGCGGCTGCTGCGGCTGCTGTCACTGCTCCAAGGCAGGCGCGAATGGTCCGGCGCCGAGCTGGCCGAGCGGCTCGGCGTCACCGTCCGCACCGTGCGCCGCGACATCGACCGGTTGCGCGCCCTCGACTACCCCGTGGAGAGCACCACCGGCACCGCGGGGGGCTACCGGCTGGTCTCCGGCCGCGACCTCCCGCCGCTGCTGCTGGACGACGAGGAGGCGATCGCCGTCGCGCTCGGTCTGGTCACGGCCGCGGGCGGCAGCGTGGCCGGGATCGAGGAGAGCTCGATGCGGGCGCTGGCCAAGCTGGAACGGGTGCTGCCCGCCCGCCTGCGCCCCCGGCTGGCCGCGCTCGGCGGCGCCACCGCGGCCGTCCCGGCCCGCGGCGCGCCCCGCGTCGACCCGGCGGTGCTGGCGGTGCTGGCCTCGTGCTGCCGCGACCGGCGGGCGCTGGCGTTCGACTACCGGCCCCGGGCCGGGGACGCCACCGAGCGCCGCGTCGACCCGCACCACCTGGTCACCCACCAGGGCCGGTGGTACCTGATCGCCTACGACCCCGACCGGGCCGACTGGCGCACCTTCCGCGTCGACCGGATCGAGCGCCCCGTCCCCAGGCACGGCCGCTTCCTCCCGCGCGAGCTGCCGGCGCCGGACGCGGCCGCCTACCTCACCGCCTCGTTCGCCGGCGCGTCGTACCGGTACACCGCCCGGATCACGGTCGAACTGGGCGCCGACGCGGTGCGGTCCCGGTTGTTCGCCCACATCCCAGGGGACATAGAGGAACACGGACCGGACGCGTGCACGGTCCGCCTCAGCGCGGACTCGGCCGAGCTGGTGACCCAGTACGTCGCCGCGATCGCCGCCCTCGGTGCCGGCTGCGCCCTGGACGCCCCCGAAGAGATCACCGATCGGCTCCGCGCCCTCCGGACCCGCCTCCCGGCCTGAACCGGCCTCACTCTCCGGATTCGTACCGGGAGCGGTGGCGGGCCACGCCGGCGCCCAGCGCCTGACCGAGGTTGTAGGCCGGGGAACGGTGCAGGCTCTCGCGATCGTCGTCGTAGCGGCGCGTGGTCGCGGGATTGGCGTGACCGAGGAAGTCCTGGACCACGTGCAGGGCGTGGCCGTCCAGCAGGACGGTGGCCACGCCGTGCCGGATGCTGTGCGGCGACAACCGGTCGGCGCCCCGCACGCCCGCCGCGGCCGCGATACGCCGCACCAGCCGGAAGACGTACGGCTGATCGACATGCCGCCCGGTCCGCGTGGCGAACAACGGCTCCTCGGGCCGGACCGCGCCCCGTTCCCCCAGGTAGGCGTCGACGGCCTCGCTCGCCAGCGGAGGCAGGACGAACCGCTTGGTCGCGCCGCCCTTGACCGGAAGGTCGATCGTGCGGTGACCGGAGTCATGGCCGAGACCGCCCGCGGTGGTCTCGGTGACCGACCCGACCCGGCATCCGGTGGAGAACATCAGCGCCAGCAGCGCGAACGTCCGCTTCGACTCGCGGACCTGGGCGTAGGCCAGCATCCGCTCCATGTCGTCCGCGGAGATCCCCCGGGTGGTGGAGTACTGGCTCACCCGCGGCCGTTCCATGCCCGCGCCGAAGGGGTTGCGGGTGGCCGCCCCGGCCCGGTGCAGGTAGGCGTACCACGAGCTCACGGCCGACAGCCGCCGGGCACGTGTGGCGTCCTTCAACCCCTGGGCGCGCAGCGCCGCCGCGTACAGGTCCGCCTCGACATGGCTCGCATCGGTCGGATCCACTCCACGCACGATCACCCAGCTGATCCACCAGGCGACCTCACGGATGTAACCGGCCTGCGTGGCGGGAGAGGAACGGCGCTCACCCTGCAACCAGGCCGCGGTCGTCGCTCCCAGCTCTTCGATCATCCGCTCGGGCAGCCCGGCCGCGGCCCCGGCCCGCCGCAGCAGATCGGCGAGCTGGTGCGGGGTGCGAGCCGGAGCCGGTCCGCTCAGTACCGGCCCGCTCAGTACCCGCCCGCTCGCCGCCGGCACGCCGCCGGACGGGGACACGGCCACCTCGGCGCCACCGGCTGAGTCGTCCATGAAGCTCCCTCCCGCGAAGACCCAAATTATCGCCACGGCCGCTTCGGATCGTCTCCACCCGTCGCCCCCACCCCCTACGGGGGCGCGTTTAGGTGGCCATATGGGGGTTTCTCCCCTCTCCCCTCTGGGGAGCCCGCAGCATGCTGGTGGCAATGCGGGTTCTCTCCGCAGCATCTTCGTGTCAATGAGAGCCGGAACCATGTGCCAGCACCAACCACCCTGCCCACGAGCGAACGCACCTGATCATGATGCCGCGCGCCTCGTCGCCTACCACCCGGAACAGGGCTGGGGCCTGCTCTGCAACGGGATCGTGATCTTCGACGACTGCGGCGAGCTGCTGCCCGACGGGCGCGCCGTCCCCGCGGAGCGGTCGGACTTGTGCGTCGCGGCGGTGTGAACCGCCGTGATCCGGAAGGGAGTGTGGGTGACCGGGAACCGGCGCCACCGAAACCAGACATGCCCCCCTGCACCGGCGGGAACGTCCCGCCGGCCCACTGCCGGGGAACCGGGCGCCGCGACGGCACAGCCGCCGACCGTCGGGGCATCCGGTTCCCCTCCGACCAGGGAGCAACCGATGACCTACGGCCGTGAACGCTTTCCGCTTTGGGGCGGAGTGGCCACGGTGATGGTGGAGCGGCTCGACCGCCTCGGCGTGGCCCGGCGGGCCGTCGACCACGTGGTCGCCGACATCAACGCCGCCTGCGGCGTCTTGCGGGGCGACTCCGACCTGGCACGTGTCAACGCGGCCGCGGGTCGTCCTGTAAGGGTCGGAGCCACCTTCCAGGCGGTGCTATGGACGGCCCTGCACGCTTCCGAACTGACCAGGGGCCTGGTCGACCCCCTCGTGGGGACCCCTCGGGACGGAAGCAGCAGGACGATCCTGATCGACGAGCCGCCCGGGACGGTGAGGATACCCGCCGGGACGACCCTGGACCTCTGGGGCATCGGCACGGCGTTCGCCGCCGACAGGGCCGCCGAGGCCGCCGCCGGCCAGGCCGGATGCGGCGTGTGCGTCTCCTTCCCCGGCGCCATCGCGGTCGCCGGACCGATTCCTGACGCGGGCTGGCCGGCCCGAGTGGCCAACGGGCACGAAGGGCAGCGCGGCGAGTCGTTCCAGGGCCGGGACATCGTGCTGCGAGCCCCCGGCGGGCTGGCCACCTCCAGCCTGGCGTTGCCGGTTCGAACGGCGGAGGACGGGCGGGTCCTTCCCCAGCCGCTGGATCCACGGTCGATCGTGGGCGCGCATCGGCCCTGGCGGCTGGTCTCGGTCATCGCGCTCGGTTGCGTCGCCGCGCAGACGGCCAGCGTCGTCGCGCTCGCCTCCGGATACGACGCCGCCGCCTGGCTGGGATCCCGCGAGCTGCGGGCCCGGATGGTGCACACCGACGGCAGCGTCGCCACCGTCGGGAACTGGCCCGACGGCCGCGATCCGGTCGCCGTATCCCACGGCGCCCGGTGGAGGGAACCGGTTCCGCACCCCTCTGATCCGCGCTGATCTGCGGTGATCAGAGGGGTGCGGGCGGCACCCCCCGTCCGTCAGCCCTTCTGATCGCCGAGCGCGCAGGCGACCGCGCCGTCCAAGCTCAGCCTCGCCCCGGACCGGTAGGCCGCGGTGAACAGCCGCGCCCCCAGTTCCCGGCGGGCCTCGGCGTCGCAGTCCCGATGCGAGTGCGCGAGGGCCTGCAGCCCGAGCGGGGGGATGTCGACGGCCCGCCAGAGCCTGCTCGCCGCGCCCAGCAGCCGGGCGGCCCGCTCATGGCGGCCGTCCGCGCAGGCGGTCCAGGCGAGCGTCTCCAGGCACTGGATCAGCCCCCACTGGTCGCTGATCTCGGCCAGCATCGTGGCCGCCCGCCGCATCCTGGCCTCGGTCAGCCGCGGGTCGCCCTGCCGCCAGGCCGCGTACCCGAGAGTGATCAGGGCGTACGCCTGGAAGATCCGGGCCTGGTGCGCCTCGGCCAGCGCGAGGAGGTCCTTCCCCAGGGCGGCGGCCTGGTCCGGGCTCCGGGCGGCCACGCCGAAAGAGGCGGCGTAGTGCAGGTTGACGGCGACGGCATGCTCGTCGCCCCTGGCCCGGTGGCGGACGCGCGCGTCGCGCAGCAGCGCGAACCCGCGCCGGGCGTCGCCGCCGGACAGCGCCGCGATGCCGGCGGCCTGGAGGGCGAACGCCGCGGCCTGCTCGTCGCCGATGCGGTCGGCGACGAGCAGGCACTCGTCCGCCCGCAGCTTCGCCACGGCGAGGTCGTCCTGGTAGGCGGCGAACAGGGCTTCGACCCACAGGCCCATCAAGCGGGTGGAACCGGCCTGCGGCACCAACTGCACTCCGCGTTCCAGCCAACGCCGACCCTCGTTGAGGGAACCGGCGAGGAGCCAGGCCGCCCACAGCGAGACTGCGATCTCCAGACCCGCGGACGGGTCGGCCTGCCGGCGGATGCACAGGTCCAGCGCCAGACGCAGGTTGGGGATCTCCGCCAGCACCGCCCGGTAGCGATCGAACTGGTCGGAGACCAGCCGGTCGATCCGGTTCCGCTCGGCCAGCCGGCGGTAGTGGTCGCGATAACGCCGGTACAGCGCCGGCTCGTCGTCAGGGGCCAGCCTCTCGCGCCCGTAGGCGCGGAGGCTCTCCAGCATCCGGTACCGGACCCCGGTGTCGTTCCGGACGCTGATCAGGATGGACTTGTCGACCAGCCCGGCGAGCAGGTCGAGCACGTCCTCGGGCGCGATCCCGTTTCCCGAGCAGACCGTCTCGGCGGTCTCCAGGTCCACCCCGCCAGGGAACACCGACAACCTCGACCACAGCCGCCGCTCGCCGGGCGTGCACAGCCCGAAGCTCCAGTCCATGGTCGCGTACAGCGTCCGGTGCCGTGGCAGCGCCGAGGTGGTGCGGGTGGCGAGCAGGTCGAAACGCCGATCGAGTTCGCTCGCCAGCTCGTCCAGCGGCATCCTGCGCAGCCGCGCGGCGGCCAGCTCGATGGCCAGCGGGAGCCCCTCCAGACGCCGGGTCAGCCGGGCGAGGGCGGGGGCGGTCGCCGCGTCCACCGCGAATCCCGGCAGCACGCCGGCCGCCCGATCGGCGAACAGGCGCACCGCCTCGCTGCGCGCGACGCCCTGGAGGCCGGCACCGGCCGCCGGGACCTCGAGCGTGGGCACCACCAGCACCTGCTCTCCGCTCACGCCCAGCGCCTGCCGGCTGGTGGTGAGGATGCGCAGCCGGGACGCGCCGCTCAGCAGCCTCGCCGCCAGATCGGCGCATTCCTGCAGCAGATGTTCGCAGTTGTCCAGGACGAGCAGGAACCGCTTGTCGGCGAGGTGGTCCACCAGGGTCGGCATGGGCCGCCGCCCCGTGTCGCGCAGTCCCAGCGCGGCCGCCACCGTCGCCTCGAGCAGGCAGCCGTCCTCGACCGTGGCCAGATCAACGATCTCCACTCCGGCCGGGAAACGCGCCCGCAGCACGTGCGCCACCCGTCGCGCCAGCCGGGTCTTGCCGACCCCGCCCGCGCCGGTCAGGGTCAGCAGCCGTGTCCCGGGGAGCAGCCGCCGGACCTCGGACATCTCCCGCAGGCGTCCCACGAACGTGGAACCGTTCGCTGTCCGACGGCCCCGCGTGACTTCCTCACCAGGCATATCGCACCCTCACCCGGACGACCCGGCGCCCGCGCCGTGCTCCTGCTCCCTGACCCAGGCGGCGATCTGGGCACGGGAGTTGAAACCGAGCTTGTTCATGATGTGCTCGATGTGCCCCTCGACGGTGCGCTGGGAGATCACCAGCGTGGCGGCGATCCCCTTGTTCCGCGCCCCCTGGGCCACCAGCCGGGCGATCTCCGTCTCCCGCGGGGTCAGCGGCGACGACCCGCCGGTGCCCTGGGACGCGGCGGCCGCCGGCGCGGGCTCCTCCAGCCCGTAGGCCAGCCCGTCCTCGTAGCGCAGATCGCTGCCCTGCTCGAACTCCGCGAGGTACGCCGCAGGGCCGAGCACCCGGCGGGTGTCGTCCACGCATTCGTCGTGGTAGTGCGCCAGGTGCCCGTACCCCGACAGGGGAGCCCCGACCGCCTTCCAGACGGTCTCGGCGATCCCCAGCAGCCGGGCCGCCCTCGCGTACTGCCGCTCGGTGGCGGCAATCCAGGCCAGAACCTCCAGGTTCACCCCGATTCCGAGGGGATCATCGAGTGAACGGTTGAAGCGAAGGCTCTCCTGCTCCATCTTGGTCGCGCGGGCGGCATCGCCCTGCCGCCACACCTCGACCCCCAGCGCCATCATCGTGTAGGACCGGTGCCAGCCCTCCCCGTAGGCGTCGCACACGGCGATGCCCTCCTCGCCGATGGAGATGGCGAGCGCCGAGTCGCCCAGGAAGGACTGGGCGAGGGAGAGCCTGATCAAGGCCAGCGCGCGGCCCACCGGGTCCCCGGTGGACGTGTGGCGCCGCACGGCGTCCTCGTAGAGGGCGATCGCGGTCTCGGTGTCGTCCCGGACCATGGCGATCATCCCGGAGAAGACGGCCACATAGCCCAGGACCGGTTCCAGCCCGAGCTTCTCCCCGATGGCCTTGCTCTCCTCCAGCATCGCGGCGGCGGCGTCGGGATCGGCCTGGATGATGGCGAGCCAGCTGTTGGACCACAGCGCCCGGGCCCGGACCTCGCTCGGTCCGGTGTCGGACGCCAGCGCCCGGTCCATCCAGCGGCGCCCCTCGGCCAGGTAGTAGCTGGTGATCCAGTGGTAGAGCAGATCGGCGCCCATGCCCAGCCCCACCCTGACCTCGGCCGGGTCGGAGAGGCAGTACTCCAGGGCGGTGCGCAGGTTGGCATGCTCCATCTGGAGCCTGCCGAGCCAGGCGACCTGGTCGGCCCCGAACAGCCGGACCCGCGCCTCGGCCGCCAGCGCCCGGTAGTGGTCGCGGTGGCGCCGCTGGATCTCGGCGGTCCGGCCCGATTCGGCGAGGCGCTCGCGGCCGTACTGCCGGATCGTCTCCAGCAGCCGGAACCGGACCGTGCCCGGATACTCCTCACGAGTGAAGATCGACTTCTCCACCAGGGCGGCGATCAGCTCGACGACCTCGGCGCCGGTGATCCCGTCGCCGGAGCACACCTCCTCGGCGGCCTCCAGGTCCAGGCCGCCGCTGAAGACGGAGGCCCGCGCCCACAGCGCGCGTTCCCGCTCGGTGCACAGGGTGTAGCTCCAGTCGATCAGCGCCCGCAGCGTCTGGTGCCGGGGCAGGACCGCCCGCGAGCCCCCGGTGAGCAGTCGGAAGCGGTCGTCGATCCGCTCCAGCAGCTGCTGCACCGAGAGCACCCGGAGCCGCACCGCCGCCAGCTCGATGGCCAGCGGGAGCCCGTCCAGCCGCCGGCAGATCCCCTCCACCGTCTCCTGGTTTTCCTGGGTGACGGTGAATTCGGGCACCACGGCCTGCGCGCGCTCGGTGAACAGCTGCACCGCGTCCGATGTCGCGGGCGCCCTGACCGCCGTGCGGGTGCCGCCGCTGTCGAGTGACAGCGGCGGCAGCGTCAGCGTCTGCTCACCGGCGATCCCCAGAATCTGGCGGCTGGTGGCCAGGATCCGCAGCTCGGGGGCCGAGCGCAGGAGTGTCTCGGCCAGGACGGCGCACTCGTACAGCAGGTGTTCGCAGTTGTCCAGGACCACCAGCGCCTGCTTGTCCCGCAGATGCCCGACGAGCACCTCCAGCGGCGGCCGGCTGGAGTGGTCCCTGATCTCCATCGCCTCCATGACCAGCGTGATGAGGAGTTCGGGTTTCTCCAGGTAGGCCAGCTCGACCAGCCAGACGCCGTCCGGGAACGCCCGCCGCAGGGTCGTCGCCGACCGCGTGGCCAGCCGGGTCTTGCCGACCCCGCCCACGCCGGTCAAGGTCACCATCCGCGAAACCGACAGCATGCGCCGGACCTCGGCCAGTTCCTGCCGCCGTCCCACGAAACTCGTCGCCTCGGCGGGCAGCCTCGACGTCCGGCGTCCGCTCGCGACGCTCGATGTCGCTGTGACCATCACCGCCTCGCACCGCGCAACCGCGCACTGCATTACATGCAATTACCACTCTATTCACGCCATTCCCCCGCGTTCGCCAATAGAACGGTCAAAAGAACCCGCAGGCAGTCAGTCAGGAGTAATTGAACGGTCACCGGTGGCGGTGGACCCGTCTCAGCGGCGCAGGGTGATCTCCCGTTCGACACGTGCCAGCTTCTCGGGGTTGCGCACGGCGTACAGGCCGGTGATGCGGCCGTCGTCGACGCGCACCGCCATGACGGTGTCGATCCGGCCGCCGGGCCGGAGGATCAGAGCCGGGTAACCGTTGACCTGTGCCGGCAGCAGCGACGCGGTGGAAATCCTGCCCAGCACGTGGGCCACCCTGTCGGCTCCCAGAACGGGTTCCAGTGCGGCCTGCACGACTCCGCCGCCATCGGTCAGCAGGACGACGTCCGGTGCGAGGATGTCGAGCAGGCGTTGCAGATCACCGGTTTCGACCGCACGCTGGAAGGCCTCGAGCGCGGCTCTGGTCTCGGCTGGGGAGACGACGTCGCGCGGGCGGCGCGCGGCGACGTGGGCCCGCGCGCGGTGGGCGATCTGGCGGACGGCGGCCGGGTTCTTGTCGACGGCTTCGGCGATCTCGTCGTACCCCAGGTCGAACACCTCACGCAGGACGAACACCGCCCGTTCGGTCGGTGTGAGGGTCTCCAGCACCAGCAGCATCGCCATCGAGACGCTGTCGGCCAACGCGACGTCCTCGGCCACGTCGGGCGCGGTCAGCAGCGGCTCGGGCAGCCAGGGGCCGACGTAGGACTCCTTGCGCCGGCCCAGCGTGCGCAGCCGGGTGAGTGCCTGGCGGGTGGTGATCCGGACCAGGTACGCACGCTGGTCCCGCACCGTGTCGAGATCGACGCCCGCCCACCGCAACCAGGTCTCCTGCACGACGTCCTCGGCGTCCGCCGCCGAGCCGAGCAGCTCATAGGCGACAGTGAAGAGCAGGTTCCGGTGGCGGACGAACGCCTCGGTGGCCTCGTCCGCGCGGCCGCCACGAGCGAGCGGCTCGGCCGTCCCCGTCGTCGGTTCGCTCATTGCCGGCTCCCGCCTGTTCGCTTTCGACCGTGCCACACACCAGACTCCGGCCCCGACCGCTTTGTGACACCCAGGGGCGGTGGCGCACGTCACATGACCCGCGCTGTCACAAGGATCCGGGCGCGGGCGTCTCGTGTTCGTCAGGACGCCGCGCGAACGATCCGCGGCAGGCGACTCCACGAGTGAGGACGAAGTCATGGAACCCCGAATCGACCTGATGGCCAACGAGCTCAGCACCAAGATCGCCAAGCGGTTCTACAACGTCAGCCTGGCGATCCAGCAGTCGCCGCTGCCCAAGGCCATCCACGAGCTGGTGATGCTGCGCGCCAGCCAGATCAACGGCTGCGGCTTCTGCGTCGACTTCCACACCAAGGAGGCCGCGGCCGCCGGCGAAACCGCGGTCCGGCTCCACCTGGTCGCCGCCTGGCGCGAGTCCACCGTGTTCACCAAGGCCGAGCGGGCCGCGCTGGAGCTCGCCGAGGAGGGGACCCGGCTCGCCGACGCCCACCACGGCGTGTCCGACGAGACCTGGGCCCAGGTACGCAAGCACTACGACGAAGACCAGATCGTCGCGCTGGTCTACCTTGTCGCCATGGTCAACGCGGCCAACCGGCTCGGCGTGATCGTGCGCAACCCGGGGGGTTCCTACGAGCCCGGCATGTTCACCAGCATGTCGAGCTGATCGGCAGGAGAATCATCGGCCCGGCCGCGGGATCATTCGATCCGGGCCGGGCCGCGGTTGGTCCTGCACCTTCCTGCTGGCGTCGGAGGACTTGACCTTGTAGATGCCTCGCTCACTGGACGACGCTCACAGCAGCAGGATGCCCCCGGCGTGCCCACGGCGCGTATCGCCGGCCGGTCAGCCGAGGTCGGCGAGCTTGCGCTCCAGCACCACCCGCTCGCGCTCATTGCCGCACCGCCGTACGGCGAGTTCCAGTTCGGTGCGCGCCTCGTCGGTGCGTCCCAGCCGGGTGAGCAACTCCCCGCGAACGCTCGGCAGCAGGTGCGAGTGCGACAGCGCCTCGGCGGACGCCAACTCGTCCACGATCGGCAGCGCCGCGGCCGGTCCCTGCGCCATGGAGACCGCCACTGCCCGGTTGAGGTCGACCACCGGGGACGGCGCGAGCCGGCCGAGCGCCTCATAGACGAGCACGACGCGCTCCCAGTCCGTCGCGTCGACCGAGGGAGCGACGGCATGGCATTCGGCGATCGCCGCCTGCAGGCCGTAGGCGCCCAGGCCCCGCCCGGCCTGCTCCGCGCGGGCCAGGGCGGCCTGTCCCCGGCCGATCGCGGCACGGTCCCAGCGGCGGCGGTCCTGGTGCTCCAGCAGCACCGGCTCCCCGTCCGGGCCGGTGCGGGCGGGGAAGCGCGCCGCGGTCAACTCGAGCAGCGCCAGCAGGCCGTGGACCTCCGACTCGTCCGGCATCAGCCGGCTCAGCACCCGCGCGAGGCGCTGCGCCTCGCTCGCGAGGTCGAGCCGGATCAGATCGTCACCGGAGCTGGCCGAGGACCCTTCGGTGAAGATCAGGTAGACCACGCTGAGCACCGAGCCGAGCCGCCCGGCCCGCTCCTGGGCCGGCGGCACCTCGAACGGCACCCGGGCCGCCCCGAGGGTCTTCTTCGCCCGGGTGATCCGCGCCTGCACGGTGGCGGTCGGGACGAGGAACGCCTTGGCGATCTCGTCGCTCGTCAGACCGCCGACCACCCGCAGGGTGAGCGCCACCCTCGCCTCCCGTGACAGGACGGGGTGGCAGGAGACGAACATCAGCGCCAGCACGTCGTCGTCGATCTGGTCCGGATCCCACAGCACGTCGCCGGCGTCCCGGACCGGATCGGCGGATGCGCTCCCCGAGGAGACACCGCCCTCGCCCAGTTCACGGGCGAGGGCGCTGTACTTGTCGTCGAGGGCGGCGCGGCGGCGGAACGCGTCGATCGCACGGCGCCGGCCGACGGTGAGCAACCACCCCGCCGGGTTGCGGGGGACGCCGTCGCGCGGCCAGGTCACGAGCGCCTCGGCCAGCGCCTCCTGTGCGAGGTCCTCGGCCAGCGCGAAGTCGCCGGTATACCGCGCGAGCGCACCGACGATCCGTGCGGACTCGATCCGCCAGACGGCCGCGACGGCCTCACGGCCGGTCGATCCGCTCAGAGCTGGCCGGTGGCTTCCCGCCACGCCCGCTCCTTCTTGACCCACTCGTTGTCCTGCGGGAACTCGTCGATCGTGGTGACCCGGCGGATCTCGGTCTTGAAGCCGGCGCCGGTGATCGGCGACCGCTTGGCCCACTCGACGGCCTCCTCCTTGGAGGCCACGTTGAGGATGTAGAACCCGCCGAACAGCTCCTTGGTCTCGCCGTACGGGCCGTCGGTGACCACGGGCGGCTCGGAGGAGTAGTCGACGACCACGCCCTCCGCGGCGTCGTCGAGTCCCTCGGCCGCGACCAGCACGCCGGCCCGGATCAGCTCATCGTTGTACTTGCCGATGGTCTCCAGCATCTCGTTGAAGTCGATGTCCGCCATCCCGGCGAAGGCCTCGTCGGTGGCGCGCATGACCAGCATGTACTTCATGATTCTGTCTCCTCGGGGTGTCGGGACCCTCTCTCGGGCCCTTTCCCCCTTAGGTCGAACGGGGCATGCCGTGGATCGACACGGCCGCCGATCTTTTTCTGAGGAACTCCGGCGGCGTCCGGCCCGAAGACGCTCACAGGTCCACGCTAGCGGCGCATTCAGGTCAGTGTTGACCAAGTCGGCCGAACCCCGGAGTGCCGCACCTCGGCCCAGGCCGGCCGTCCGTCTCGCCGTCAGGCCGGCGGCCAGTTCTGGAGGACGCTGTCGAGGGCGTCAAGAGTTCTGGACCAGGAGGCTTCCACCTCGCGCGGGTGGTGCTGGAACGCGCCCGCGGTCTCCAGGCTCACATAGCCGTGGAACACGCTGCCCAGCATCCGTACCGCATCGGTCTGGTCGGGGTCCGACAGCTCATAGCCGCGCAGGATCGCCCGCGTCATCTCCGCGTGCCGCCCCGCCGCGCTCATGGCCGCCGTCTCAAGGTCAAGCTTCATCCGCGCCGCGGCGTACCTGCCAGGATGCCGCTTGGCGTAGTCCCGGTAGGCGCCCGCGAAGGCCACCAGCGCGTCCTTGCCCGCGCGTCCGGCCACCGCGGCGGCGACCTGGTCGGCGAGTTCGGCCAAGGCCAGCAGCGCCACGCGCGTCTTCAGGTCGCGGGCGTTCTTGATGTGCGAGTACAGGCTGGCTTCCTTGACGCCGAACCGGCGTGCCAGCGCCGCGACGGTCACGTTGTCGAAGCCGACGTCATCGGCCAGTTCCGCCGCAGCCAGGGTCAGGCGTTCAACGGTCACCCCTGCGCGTACCATGGACCCCTTCCTTATTTCCTAGGTAGCTAATACGTTTGCCTAAGTCTATTAGGAAGACTAGCGTCGCCGTCCATGAGACCTGTCACTGAACGCGACATCCGCACCTCCTTCGTCAACTGCTCCAAAGGCGAGGCCCAGCGCCTTGGCCTGCCCAAGGACTTCGCTGACCTGCCCTGGGACGACCTGGACTTCCTGGGGTGGCAAGATCCGGGTGCTCCCGCACGCTCCTACCTGGTCGCCGAACGCGACGGCCGCCTGGTCGGAATCGCGCTGCGCACGGCCTCGAGCTCAGCGCGCGGCTTCACCGCGCGGAGCATGTGCTCACTGTGCCTGACCACCCGCACCAGCGGCGGGGTGGCACTGATGACGGCGCGCCGGACCGGCGAGGCGGGCCGCCAGGGCAACTCGGTCGGGCAGTACCTCTGCGGCGACCTCGACTGCTCGCTGTACGTGCGCGACAAGAAGCGATCCGTCGCAAGCGGGGTTCTCGATGAGACCATCTCCACGGAGGAGAAGGTCGCACGCATCCGGGCCAACCTGCACACGTTCCTGGACAAGGTCATCCAGTGATCATCACGGGAGGCACTTCCTGATCAGGCCGTCCACCGTGTGCGCCGCCTCGGCCTCGGCGTCGAGCCGCATGGGCTGGCCCGCCTACGGGACGTGCGTGTGCACCGCGGCGTACGGGCTGATGAAACTCGCCCAAGCCCTCGGCGCCAACGCCCTCGCCGACAAAGACCCCTTGCGCCCAGACCTTCGCGAGCGGTTGCTGGATCGCGACCCGCTCTTCGTCGCCGGCCACTGGATCCTGTTCGCCGCTTCCATCATCGGCGTGCTGATCGCGCTCGCCACCGTCCGGCCCTGGGGCCGGCGCCTGCCACGCCGGCTCCTCCTCGCCACCTGCCGGATCCTCGGAATCGCGATGATTCTGCGCTCCATCGGCCCGGTCGGGTTCGGCTTCCTCGGTGACACGCTCGTCCTCACGGGCCTGAACCCACCGCCGGCCGAACACGCCGACCTCGTCCGTCACCTGGCCCGCTGGGACCTTATGCTCTGGTCCCCCTTCTTCCTCACCTGGGGCACGCTCTGGACCGCCACCGCCTGGTACTTCAGGCAGCGATCGCCGCATGAGGCCGGAACAACCTGAACTGCCACCCTTCCCCGGGCGCCCGTCACGGTGCGGGCAGGGAACGGCCTGTAGAGCTCACTAGAGGCGACGTCTTATCGACCGGAGAAGCGGTCACTCCCTGGCCGCTTCTCCTGGCACTGTTGCCGCGTGCCAGGCAACGACAACCCGATCGGCCCGAACACGGTGGCCCCTCAGCCCTCAACACCGATCGTGGTCGAGGGCCTGTCCGTGATGCGGCACAACCTGCCCGACTGGTGTCACCCGGGCCGACCTCGCGGCCGGCACCGCACGCGAGGTTCAACGGCCGGGCGATCCACCGCCAGGCCGACTTCCGACATCCTGCGCGGGACGCCCGACAGGCAGCAATCAACCGGAGCGGTGACGGGCTCGCAGAATCGGGCCATCGTCCTGAGCGGCGTCACCCACCGAACCCCGCTGGCTCCCGAGTCCTGCATGAAACCGAAGGGAACGGCGTACCGTGAAGATGCGAGAACTGGGGCGGTATCCGGCCGGGGCGGGCGAGCGCCGATGACCGTTCTCGACACCCGGGCGCTCAACCGCGCGACGCTCGCCCGGCAGTTGCTGCTCGATCACGCCGACCTGCCGGCCCTCGACGCCGTCGCGCACCTGTGCGGCCTGCAGGCGCAGGAGCCGCAGGAACCGTTCGTCGGGCTCTGGTCGCGGCTGCGCACGTTCGACCCGGCGGTGCTCTCGGACCTGCTGATCCGGCGGAGCGTGGTGCGGACCCACCTGATGCGCCGCACCGTCCACCTGCTCACCGCCGACGACGTCCTGTCCTGGCGGGCCCGCCACGACATCATGCTGCGCCAACGGGTGCTCGGGACCTACCGCCGCGAACTCGCCGGGGTGGACCTCGACGAGCTTGCGGCGGCAGGCCGGGCGGTCATGGCCGACGGCGAGCCCCGCTCGATGGCGGAACTGGCGCGGGCGCTGGCCGAGCGGTGGCCGACGCCGGGACATCGGGCGCTGGGCGAAATGCTGATCGCCGCCCTCATCCCGACGGTGCAGCTGCCACCGCGCGGACTGTGGCGCACGAGGGCGGGGGTGCGCAACGTCATGCTCTCCTCCTGGTTGGGGCGCGAGATCGCACCGCCGGCTCCGGAGGGCTCCGATCCGGTCGGTGAGGTTCTGGTGCGGCGCTATCTGGCCGCGTTCGGGCCCGCCTCCTCGGCCGACCTGCGGGCCTGGTGCGGCCTCGCCGGCCTACCGGCCGCGGTGGCCGCGATACGCGAGGAGCTGATCACCTTCCGCGACGAACGAGGCCGGGAACTGCTGGACCTCCCCGATGCGCCGCGCCCCGACCCCGACACCCCCGCCCCGGTGCGGTTCCTGCCGGCGTTCGACAACGCGCTGCTCGGTTACCACGACCGCGGCAGGATCGTCGACGACGCGCACCGCGGCCTGTCCGTCGCCGGTGCTCGGGTCGTCCTGGTCGACGGCCGGGTCGCCGCGACCTGGAGCGTCAAGGCCGACACCGTGATCGTCACCCCGTTGCGCCGCTTCTCCCGAGCCGACCGCGCCAACGTGGCCGAGCAGGGACGGGCGCTGGCGTCGTTCCTCTCCGACAACGACAGCCACCGCGTACAGATCGATGCGTCCCCCCGCTGAACGACACACCCGCGGGCCGCCCCCGTTCACGCGGTCGGCGCCGGTTCGGCCAGATCCCCTGAGACCTAACAGGGGTGCGCAGGTGGCCGTCGCGTAAAAGAAGCACGACGACCCCTTGACCATCATCACAACAGTCTCATATTTTCGATGTACCTCAAATATATCGAAGGTATACGACACTCCATGACCTCCCCCGGACGTACCAAGACCGAGCAGGCGTATCACGCGCTCCGGCGCGCGATCGTCGTAGGCGACCTCGCCGAAGACGCGCCGTTGGACGACGCGATGTTGCTGACCCACTACGGCTTCGGGCGCACCCCCACAAGGGAGGCGCTCAAGCGGCTGGCCGACGAGCAGTTCATCACCTACCCGCCGCACCGCACCCCCTATGTGCGCGGAATCAAGCTCGGAGACCTGTCCAGGTTGTACGAGGCACGCCACCTCCTGGAGGAGCCGGTGGCGCGTCTGGCCGCACGGCGGGTCACATCGGCGCGGCTCGATCGGCTCGACTGGATTTGCGACCGCATCGACGAGGAGATCGCCGCGGGCCACCCGTACGAGGCAGTGGAGTACGACCACGAGTTCCACCTGGAGATCGCCAAGTCGACGGACAACCGGTTCCTGGCCGAGTCGGTGAACAAGCTGAACTGCGGATCCCTGCGGATCTGGTATTTGGCGCACAGCAGGCTCGGCATGGAGACCGTCAACGAGGGTCACCGGGCCGTGAAGGCCGCTCTCGTCGAGCGCGATTCGGAGAAGGCGGCCGTGCTGGTCAGCGAGCACATCGACACGTCGTATGCCCGGCAGATGGAACTACAGAAACTCGACACCATCACCTAACGCCATCGCCGATCCCCCCTCGCTAGGAAATACCATGAGAAAGACCTCGTTGGCCGGGGGCATGCTCGCTCTTGCCCTGGTAACGGTCGCAGGATGCGCAAAAGGTACCGCCACCAACGCCAACGACTCGGCGGACTCGGGAACCATCACGGTCAAGGGTTATTCGGGAGTGTTCGAGGACAACTTCCAGAAGGCCGTCATCGAGCCGTTCAAGAAGAAATATCCGAAGATCCAGGTGAAGTACGTCGGCTCCGCCAACTCGGCGGAGAACCTGGCCTCGCTCCGCGCCGCCAGGAAAAACCCCGACAGCGACGTGTCCATCATGGACATCTCCACCTCGGGCACCGCCAACAAGTCAGGGCTCTTCGCGGCGCTCGATCCCGCCAAAGTGCCCAACATGGCCGACATAGAACCGCGCGGCAAGGTCGCGGGCAACTTCGGCCCCGCCCTCACGTTCGACAGCCTCGTGCTGATCTACAACGACTCGGTCAGCCCCGCGCCCACCAAGTGGGAGAGCCTGTGGGACCCCAAGTACAAGGGGAAGGTCGTCGTCCCCGCCCAGCCCGACATCCAGGGCACCGCGCTCATGCTGGTCGAGAACCAGAAGGCCGGCGGCGACTACACCAAGTCGGTGGCCGCGGGCGTGGCCCGGCTGAAGCAGCTCGCGCCGAACGTGCAGACCTGGGATCCGCAACCCGACGCGTACACCCTCGTGCAGTCGAACAAGGCCGCGCTGGCCATCGGCTGGAACGCGCGCGGCCAGTACTACCAGGACCAGAGCCAGGGCAAGATGAAGGTCGCCATCCCGGAAGAGGAAACGATCTTCCAGACCAACACCATCAACCTGGTGAAGGACTCGTCCTCGCCGGCCGCCGCGCAGACGTTCGTCAACTACGCGCTCAGCCCGGAGGCGCAGGTCTCCTTCACCGACACGATGTACTACGCGCCCACCAACACCAAGGCCGAACCGAGCGGCAAGGCGCTCGCCCGCACGGCGCTCGACCCGAAGAAGTCCGCGAAGATCCTCGACGTCGACTGGGCGCAGGTGGCGGCCAACCGCGACGACTGGACGCAGCTCTGGCGCCGCCAGATTCTGGCGAGCTGAGGGGACGGCATGGCATTCCTCCAGCTCACCGACCTCGTCAAGACGTACCAGGGCACTGATCGACCCAGCGTGGCCGACTTCACGATGGACATCGACAAGGGCGAGTTCGTCTCCCTGCTCGGTCCGTCCGGGTGCGGGAAGACCACCACCCTGCGGATGATCGCCGGCCTCATCGAGCCGACCTCCGGGCAGATCCACCTGGACGGAACCGAGCTGACCAGGACCCCGGTGCACCAGCGCGGCATGGGACTGGTCTTCCAGAACTACGCCCTGTTCCCGCACCTCGACGTCGAACGCAACGTGGCCTTCGGCCTGGAGATGCGTCGCGTGTCCAAGCCGGAGGCCAGACGGCGGGTCGAGGAGGCGCTCGACCTGGTCAGGCTCGGCCACCTGAAGAGCCGCCGCATCAAGCAGCTCTCCGGCGGCCAGCAGCAGCGGGTCGCCCTGGCCAGGGCGCTGGTCGTCAAACCGGCCGTGCTGCTGCTCGACGAGCCGCTGTCGAACCTGGACGCCAAGCTGCGCGACACGATGCGCGACGAGATCCGCGCCATCCAGCGCAAGCTCGGCATCACCACCGTGTTCGTCACCCACGACCAGGACGAGGCGCTGGCCGTGTCCGACCGGATCGTGGTCATGTCGGACGGCGTGGTCGAGCAGGTCGGCACGCCGGAGGAGATCTACGAGCACCCGGCCAACAGGTTCGTGGCCGGCTTCATCGGCCGCGCCAACCTGTTCGAGGCCGAGATCAAGCGCACCACCGGCGGCGTGGCCGAACTCGAGGTGGCCGGGCTCGGCCCGATGCGCGCGATCGACGACCACGGCAGGCCGGGTGCGGCGACCGTGCTGGTCCGGCCGCACCGGCTGCGCGCGAGCGCGGCGGCCGACGACGCGCAGGGCACGGTCGAAACGGTCGTGTACGTCGGCGACTCCATCGAGTACGGCGTGCGGGTCGGCGACACCACGGTGTCGGTCCAGTCCGTGGCCGGCAGAGACGGCAGGCTGGAGCGGGGCGCACGCGTGCGGCTGTCCTGGCAGGCCGAGGACGCCCTGGTGCTGAAATGACCCGGGCGACCCGCTCGCACCGGATGACGGTGCTGGGCCTGACCGTGCCCGGCCTCATCGGCATGGCCGTGTCGTTCCTGCTGCCGCTGCTGTGGCTGCTGCGGATGAGCTTCAACCGGGGAGACTCCTCGGGGCTGATCGAGGAGACGTTCACCTCCGACTCCTACCAGCAGTTCGTGGGCGACTCCTACTACTGGGACATGGCCTGGGAGACCACGCTCCTCGGGCTCGGCGTCACGGCGATGACGATCGTGGTGTCGTATCCGATCGCGCTGTTCCTGGTGCGCACCGAGTCCAGGTTCAAGGGCGTGCTGATCGCGCTCGCCGTGGCGCCGCTGCTGACCAGCTCCGTCGTGCGGACGTACGGCTGGCTGGTGCTGCTGGGCAACCAGGGCGTGGTCAACCAGGCCCTGCTGGCGACCGGGCTGACCGACGGGCCGGTGGCGCTGATCAACAACAGGATCGGCGTCTACGTGGCGCTCGTCGAGATCATGATGCCGTACATGATCCTGGCCCTGCTGGCGGGCTTCGGCCGGTTCAACCCCGAACTGGAGCACGCGGCGCAGAGCCTGGGCGCCAACCGGTGGCGCACCTTCTGGCGCGTGGTGTGGCCGCTGAGCATGCCCGGCGTGCTCACCGGGGCGCTGCTGGTGTTCGTCCTGACCATCAGCTCGTTCGTCACGCCCAGGCTGGTGGGCGGCGGCAAGGTCTTCTATCTCGCCACGGAGATCTACGACCAGGCGACGGAGACGCTCAACTGGCCGTTCGCCGCCGCCATCGCCTTCATCCTGCTCGGGCTCTTCGCCATCGTCATCGTCCTCTACCAGAGGGCTCTTCGGCGCATCGAGGCGCAGTAGGGAGGTCCGACAGTGACATCGAAACTCAGAGGCTGGCCGACCCGGATCCTCGTGACGCTGCTGTACCTGTTCCTGCTCGCCCCGATCCTCATCGTGGTGCTCATCTCCGTCGACACCCAGGCGACGATGGCCTTCCCGCCGCAGGGGTTCAGCCTGCAGTGGTACGTGCGCCTGGCGCAGAACGCGGAGTTCATCCACGGTTTCCAGGTCAGCGCGGTCGTCGCCGCAGGCGTGGCGCTGCTCGCGCTGCTGATCGGGGTGCCCGCCGCCGTGGCGCTGACCTGGCACGAGTTCCGCTTCCGCGGGGCGCTGTCGGCTTTCTTCCTCTCCCCGCTCATGGTTCCCGCCATCGTGCTCGGCCTGGCGCTGCTGCTGGTGCTCGAGCCCATGCGGATCACCGGGACGTACGGCGGGCTGATCGTGGCGCATCTGGCCATCACCGTCCCGTACGTGATCAGGACCACCTCGATGAGCCTGATGACCATGAACAGGTCGTGCGTGGAGGCCGCGCGCACACTCGGGGCATCGCCCTGGCACACCTTCCGCCGGGTGACGCTGCCCCTCATCGCGCCCGGCGTCCTGGCCGGCGGCGTGATCGCCTTCCTGATCTCCTTCGACGAGGCGGTGATCTCGCTCTTCGTCGTCGGCCCTCAGGCCACCACCCTGCCCGTCGAGATCTTCCACTACGTGGAGGAACGGACCGACCCCCAGATCGCGGCCCTGTCCGTCGTCCTGATCGCCATCAGCATCGTGTTCGTGGTGGTCATCGAACGCGTCGCCGGTCTGAAGAAGGTCCTTCGCTAGAAACACCTATCTGGAGCGGTTCTGCATGTTCATCCGCCATCCTTCCGCGCCCTCGATCGATCCCCGGATCGTCGAGGCACTGAGCCAGGTCTGCACCTCGACCCTGGGCCACCTGCGTGATCACGGGTTCCCCCGCGGGCTGACGCCCAACGTCCGGCCGCTCAAGTTCGTCGGCACCGCCGTGACGGTACGGCTGCCGCACCTGGACTCCACCGCCGTCCACGTGGCCGTGGACGATCTGCGCCCGGGCGACGTCCTCGTTGTCGAGCAGAGCGGCGACGAGCAGCGGTCCTGCTTCGGCGGGCTGGTGTCGTTCACGGCCAAGACCAGGGGCGCCGTCGGCGCGGTCATCGACGGCCAGATCAACGACATCGAGGAGATGTCCGGGTACGGCTTCCCCGCCTATTCGCGCGGCGTCGCCGCCCTCACCACCAGGATCGCCGGCATCGAGGGCGCCATCAACGTGCCGGTCTCGGTCGGCGGCGTGGTGGTCAGGCCGGGTGACGTGGTGTTCGCCGACTCCGACGGGATCGCGATCATCGATCCGGGCGAAGCGCGGGAGGTGGCCGCGCTGCTCAAGAAGAAGGAGGACGCCGAGATCCCGGCCCGCGAGCTGATCGCCGCGGGCGGGCGGATCTCGGAGATCTCCGGCGCGGCCAAGCACTACGCCTGATTCGATTGGAGTCGTTGATGAGCATCAGGATCGGCGTCGCGCAGTTCGGCGCCACCACGGACAAGCAGGCCAACCTCGCCACCGCGACCGAGCTGATCGAGCGGGCCGCCGCCGACGGGCTCGAACTGGTCGTGGTGCCGGAGAACGCCATGTACTCCAACCCCGACCCGAACGCGGACATCTCCGGCGCGGTGGAGACGCTGGACGGCCCGTTCGTCACCGGCGTCCGCGAGGCCGCCAAGCGGCTGGGCATCGCCGTCGTCGCAGGCATGACCGAGCGGCTCCAGGACGACCATCGGGCGTCCAACACCGTGATCGCGGCCGACGCCCGCGGCGAGCTGGTCGGCGTGTACCGCAAGGTGCACCTGTACGACGCCTTCGGCTACCGGGAGTCCGACCGCATCAGGCCCGCCGACTTCGCGCCGCTCACCTTCGAGCTCGGCGGCCTCACGTTCGGCGTCATGACCTGCTACGACCTGAGGTTCCCCGAGATGGCCAGATTGCTGGTCGACGCCGGCGCCAACGCGATCGTCGTGCCCGCGGCGTGGGCGGTCGGCCCGTCCAAGGAGGACCACTGGACCACGCTGGCCCGCGCCCGCGCCATCGAGAACACCTCCTATCTGGTCGTGTCCGGCCAGACCGGGCCGCGCTGCACCGGGCAAAGCATGATCATCGACCCGATGGGGGTGATCGTCGCGTCGGCGGGAGAGGCACCGGGCATCGCTTCCGGCGTCGTGTCCGCCGACCGCGTCGACCAGGTGTGCGCCAAGAACCCGAGCCTGGCCAACCGGCGGTTCAGCGTCTCCGCGTCCTGAGAAGAATCCGCACCGTGATCCGCCGGCCAAGGCCGAACTCGGGCAGGTAGGCATCCGCCGGGTCGTCCACCCGATCTTGCCCTCGGCCACCGGTTGCAGCACCACGGTCGCGGTGAAGGTCTTGGTGTTGCCGCCGATCCGGACCCGCCCGTTGGCCGGCGGCTTGGCGCTCTCGCCCAGCTTGCGCACCCCGGCGCTGCAAACCCTCTACGCCGTGAAGAAATCGATGAGGGCGCGGGCGATCTGGCCGGGGGCGTTCTCCGTGGGGATGTGGTCCGCTTCCGGGATACGTATGAGCGTGGTTTGCGGGATCTCCAGGGCGAACTTCTCGGCGTACTCCACCTTCTCGAAGCCGTCGTCCTCGCCCCAGATCAGCAGCTTAGGCGTCGTGGACCGCTGCAGCGCGGGAACGAGCTCGAGGGTGTAGCGGCTTTCGGCGGCGGCCGCCATGGCCAGCCACGAGCGGCGGACCCGCGGATCGGTCCACGGATCCAGATAGTCAGCGATCCGCTGCTCGGTGGCGGCACCGGCCAGCGCCGCTGTCACGGCCTGTCGGCGGGCGACGAGAAGTTCATCGGCGGCGGCCCCCGGGTCCCGGAACCGGGCCACGTGGGGCGCTGGCCAGGAGTCGTAGAGGACGGAGTTGACCAAGGCCAGCCGGGACACCTCCAGCCGATCGTGGGCGAGGAGATGCTGGGCGACGGCGCCGCCGATGTCATGGCCTGCCACGGCGATCGGCCCGGAGATCTTCAGCGCTGACGCGAATCGCACCACCCAATCCGCAAGAGCCGGGACCGTGGCCGTTTCCAGGGTGAGTTCGCCTCCCGAGCGACCCAGCCCAGGGAGATCGACCGCAAGGGGCCGCAGCCCCGCCTCCGCGAGGCGGCCCACCACCGGAAGCCACACACGGCTCCAATACGTTCCGTGCAGCAGCAACACGGCCGGGCCGTCCTGCTCTGCGGTCAGGTAGCTGGCCGTTTCGCCGTCGACTTGGACTGAGGTCCTCAGCACGCCCGTTTCAGTGGTTTCACTCATGGGACCACTGTGTCCTGGGGCCCACCTCCCGGCCGAGAGTCCAAAAAGACATTCATGGGTATATTCCTGCCATGAACCGTCACCGGGTGGTGGCCCTGCTCAACCCACCCCAGTCCCCCTTCGAACTCGCCTGTGCCGCCGAGGTCTTCGGCACCGTCCGGCAGGACGTGCCGGCCCACTACGACTTCCGCATCTGCGCCGAGCGCCCCGGCCCTCTGCAGACCACCGTCGGCTACGCGATGCTCGTCGACGCGGGGCTGACGGCCCTGCGGGAGGCGGACACCGTGATCGTCCCCGGCTGGCAGCCGGCCGGCGCACCGGTGCCGCCGACCGTCACCGAAGCACTGCGGGCTGCCCATCGGCGCGGGGCGAGGATCGTCGCCATCTGCACGGGGGCGTTCGTCCTCGCTCAGGCCGGACTGCTCGACGGCCGCCGCGCCACCACCCATTGGCGCCAGGCCGCCCAACTCGCCGCCGCCTTTCCCGAGGTGCGGGTAGACCCGGACGTGCTCTACGTGGACCACGGCGACGTGGCGACCAGCGCCGGAACAGGTGCGGGCATCGACCTGTGCCTGCACCTCGTACGTTCCGACCACGGCGCGGCATACGCCGCCCAGATCGCCCGGAACATGGTGCTGCCGCCACACCGGGAGGGCAGCCAACTCCAATACGTTACACAGCCCGCCCCGGCCAGGGCGGACGAGTCATTGGCGCCACTGCTGGAGTGGGCCTCCTCCCAGCTCGACACCCGACTGACCGTCGGCCGGCTCGCCGAACGCGCCGGGCTGTCGAGCCGAACTCTCGCCCGGCAGTTCACCGAACAGCTCGGCACCAGCCCGGGACAGTGGCTGCTCGGCCAGCGCCTCGACGCGGCACGGGTACTGCTGGAGCAGACCGACCTTCCGGTGGAAGCCATCGCCACCCGGGTCGGACTCGCCTCGGCGGTCAACCTGCGCCGCCGCTTCCGGGCGCACCTCGGCACCACACCCGGCGCCTACCGACGGACCTTCAGCGAAACCCGGTAGGCAAGAAGGCCCAGCACATGTGGCAGGCTCGCCGCCATTCCCGCCGCTGAAGCTCCGAGCAACTACGCGGAGTCCGAAGGCCGGATGCTGCCGGGCAAGAAGCACATCGGCCGGCCCACGGCGCGGCCGAGCTCGTCCAGCCGGCAGAACGTGGCCAGGGCAGGCGAAGGTAGCGTCAGACAAGTCGAGGTGTTCTGTATAGGCGGGGAAGGACCTGTCGGTCGCCTGGCCATCGCCTGAGATCCCGGCAGGTGATTGCGTCGAGCAGTGCCTGGTGTTCGGGCACCAACGCCCAACACGACTGGAGCGCCTACCTCGCCGCCCGCGCGGTCTCCTCCGTGTCGAGAAACACACCGCGATGATCCAGGGCCCAGGTGCGGAAGGGGCGAGCTGGGCGGCTGAGGACGCGGTGGACGTCGTTGGTCACGACGGCGTTGCCGCCGTCGCGGACCAGCTGGGATCCGCGGACAGCGACGTCGACCACGGAGGGATCCAGCCCGCTGGCGAGCATCTGCTTCCGCGCCGCCTCCAGCGGAACCTCGACGGTACTGATCGGGCGGGTGAGCACCTCGGACAGTAAAGCGACCTGGCCGGGAACGCTGACCAGGTCAGGCCCAGTCAGTGTCAGAGCCATGCCGTCATGTTCGGCGCCAAGAAGGGCCTCCACTGCCACCTCGGCCACGTCGCGGGGGTCGACGACACCTTGCGTGCCGTTCCCGGTCATGTTCGGCACCGGCTGTCCGGCTCGGATCGCGTCCGCCCAGCGCAGCGCATTGGAAGCGAACGAAGACGGCCGCACGCCGCCCAGGCCAACCCGCAGTCGGCCAGGGCTCGTTCTCCTGGCGCGTGCCAGTCCGCCGGCATGGTGCCCCCGTCGTCGGTCGAAGAACGGCCTCCGACGGCCGACAGTTTCACCACTTTGCGCACCCCGCCAACGCGGGCGGCGCTGATCATCGCCAGGTCGTGCTCGGGAACCCACGCCCCCGGCGCGGTGAGCAGGAATACACCCTCCACGCCGGCCACGGCGTCACGCAGCGTCTCCGGAGCCTCGAAATCGGCCCCCGCCACCTCCACATCCGTCTCGACCGACGGCGAACGGGCGGGGTCGCCGGTCATCGCCCGCAGCGGCACGCCACGCCCGGCCAGCAGCCGAAGGGGGGCAGACCAAGCAAGCCCGAAAGGGGCAAGCCGCAGGTCAGCGGGGTGCGCGCCGGGTGAGGCGTGACGAGGTCGGGGTGTGCCCGCTCAGCGAGTGCGGCGGGGTCGTGTTCGGCGGTGATGCGGGCGGAGGTCTCCTCCCCCAGGCGCACGTAGTGCCCGAGGCTGCCCAGGTGGGCGTGGCGGGACTTGGCCTGCAACTCGGTGGCGGACCGTCCGGCGGCCGCCAGGTGGGTCAGCGCGGAGTGGCGCAGCTGGTGCAGCGTCCACCCGACCCCGTGCGGGTCGAGTGCGGCGGAGGCGGTCTTGAACAGGTACTCGGCGCGCGGATACGACAGGCGGCCCGGCCGGTGACCAGGCAGACGTCGGCGGCCGCTGGCGCGCGGCGCCCTGAGGTGGGGGCGCGCCGGTCGGCCAGGAACACCGGCCCGGACGTGCGGCCCTGCAGGAGGCGAGGCAGCAGGCGGGCGGCGCCGGTGGCCCAGTGCACGTACTCGATCGCGCCGCCCTTGGAGACCACCCGGCCCCGGCAGAATTTGAGGTCCAGGTCCTCGACGTTCAGCGACAGGATCTCCTCGGCCCGGGCGGCGGTCTCATACAGCATGCACCACAGCACCCGCTCGCGCAGGGCGTGGGAGTTGTCGGCGAACAACGCCTCCAGCCGGGCCCGGGGGATGACGCGGTCGCCGCGGCGGCTGGTCTTGCGGCGCTCCAGGCGCCGGGCGGGGTTGGTGGCCAGCAGCTCCTGCCGGTTGGCCCAGGCGGTGAAGGACACCAGCGCCGACAGGTGCCGGTTCCACGTCGCCGCCGACGCCGAACTCCAGCGCTCCATCACCGCGGCGTAGTGCTCGGGCTCCAGCGCGGCGACCGGGTGGTGCGGCCCGGTGACGTCGACCAGGCGGGCCAGGGGGGCGGCATAGCCGGCGCGGGTGGTGGCCGCCTGCAACGAGTCGATGAACTTCTCGACCGCCCCGGCGACGGTGGCCGAGTCACCGGACGGGGAAGCCGGGCCGGACGAGCCGGGGAACGCGACGACCGGCACGAGCACCTCCCAGAGGATCGATGTGACAGATAACGTTGCCGAGTCGCCCCCGCCACGGCGAGCGGCGACCTGGGCGGACACAGCTGGAGGGCATTGTGTGACAGGTAATTCCCATTCTGTGTCACAGCCACAGCGGGGTCCGAACCGCACCTGTCAGTACGCCAAACCCAGCCGACCGGAGGTCGACGAGCAACTGGCCGACCTGATACCCAATGCCGCCTTCGTCGGTCACCTATCCGCCCGGTCTCTCCCAGGTACGACGGCGGCCCCCTACGCGAACGCACCCGCCGCTACGAACTCCCGAACAACGCTGAGAATGACGCATTCTCAGAAGTAGACTGCCGCCGCGACTTCCGAGAACACGCAAAACCGAGCACTCTCCGCGACGGTCTTGCCGTCACCCCACACCGAGGCGATATCGAGCTGGTTGAAGGCGTTGATCACCGTGTGGGCCGCCCGGCCCGTGGGCCGGGCGGCCCACGCCGGTCAGGCCGTGAGCCCGGCCAGCAGGTTGACGTCGACGGGGTGGCCCATGACCTGGACGCGCCAGTCTGCCAGCTCCTGGTAGCCGTCGGAGGCGTACCAGCCGCGCGCGGCCTGCTCGGAGGGGAAGGCGACGAGCGCCATCTTGGTGTACTCCACCGGTCCTTCGAGTCGCGCGGGCGCGCCGAACGCCAGGAGCTGACCGTCGTGTTCGGCGAGGGTGGCACCGACGCCGGCGAGGTAGCGGCCAAGCTCGGCGTCGGGGGTGGCGTCGGTCCTGACGAAGAGGACGTAGTGCATGGCGTGCTCCTTGGTGCGGGGCCGCGGGGGATGCCCACGACCTCCCAAAATTTCCATCACGAACACTTCGATGTGAAACTGTTCGATGTCATGGACGTTATGCCCGAGATCGCATCGATGTCAAACACTTCGATGTCGAAATGAATGGTAGGCTCGCCGTATGAACGACGCCGTCGACGGGATCATCGAACGGTGGGGCGCCCTCCGCCCCGACCTGGACACCACGCCGATCGGCGTGGTGGTGCGGGTCTTCCGCGCTGCGCGGCTGCTCGACCAGGGCATCAAGGAGTACTTCGAGGCGCACGGCCTGGAAACATGGGAGTACGACCTGCTCAGCACGCTGCTGCGCGCGGGAGACAGCAGCACCCTGCGCATGTCCGACCTGGCCGGGGCCGCGATGATCTCGCCCGCCGCGCTCACCAACCGCATCGACCGGCTGGTCGTCAAGGGCCTGGTCACCCGCGCGACCGATCCCGAGAACCGACGGCTCGTGCGCACCGCCCTCACCGACCAGGGCCGCCGTATCGCCAACGACCTCATCGACGGCCACGTCGCCACCGAACTGGCCCTGATCGACGGCCTCACGCCCGACGAACAGGCCGTACTCGCCAAGCTACTGCGCAAACTCCTGCTGTCCCTGGGCGACCAGGGCTAGAAGCCCTCAAGGCGACGGGTCGTGAGCAGCGCAGCGACGGGCACCCGACCAAGGCCGAGGTCGCCGCGGCGTTGGCCGCTCACCATGGCGCGTCTCAGCACAGCGACCGCATCACCCTGTCCACTGCGGTCGGTGACGTCATCCGCCAGGCCCGGGCCGACCTGGAGCCCGGCGCCGCGGTCGTGGTCGACGTCGAGACCACCGGACTGGACGGCGTCGTCGTCGAGCTCGCCGTCCTGGACGCCGCAACCGGGGAGGTGCTGCTGGACACCCTGGT
Organism: Actinomadura vinacea; assembly: GCF_039532545.1. NCBI lineage: Bacteria > Bacillati > Actinomycetota > Actinomycetes > Streptosporangiales > Thermomonosporaceae > Actinomadura > Actinomadura vinacea. Next base: position 280,697 of record NZ_BAAARW010000024.1, read on the forward strand.
CAACCCCGGTGGCGTCCTGGTGGAGGAGGGCGCGCGGGCCGTCCACGGCATCGACGACGATTCCCTCGCCGCTGCTCCCAGCTGGGAGCAGGTGCTCCCCGGCTTCCTCGCCGCCGTCGGCGATCGGCGGCTCCTGGCCTACAACGCCGCCTTCGACTCGGCGCGGATCGCCGCGACCCACGCTCACGCGGGCCAGGACGCCGCACAACTTCCCGCGCTCGGCCGGTGGGGCTGCCTCATGGAGGCGCAATCGACGTGGCTGCGGATCGGCCGGTGGCTCCCGCTGGGCGGTGGCCACCGCGCCCGCGGGGATGCTGAGGCGGCCTGCCCGGTTCTGCAGCAGCTGGTCGCACCAGTCGGGTAGCCGCTCGCAGGCTGCTCGGCGCGCCCCGGGACCTTCGAGGTTCCGGGCCCTCCGCTCGGGTCCGTGCGACCAGATGAAAAGTAGCTCTGCGTAGTTCTGGTGACTGGTGGTGACGGTACTGTCGATCGGCATCAGCTGCGACGGAACGTGAGCCCGGCTCCGGCGTGCAGGCGCTTCGCGATGCCGACCCCTCTGGTCCGGAGCAGGAAGGATCTTGCTCTGAGGGCGGCAGGCCTGGCACTCGCGCTGTCCGGTAATGATCGTTCGCGAGACACCACTCGGCGCCGAGCATTTCCGCAGGACAGGTTTGTAACGCTTCCCGTGTACGCGCCTACGTCACACTGTCGGACCTTCGCGTTACGCTCGCGGGCCATGCGGATCGGCTACGCCCGGGTCTCCACCCGCGACCAGCACCCCGAAGCCCAGCACGACGCCCTAACGGCAGCCGGCTGTGAGCATGTCTTCATCGACAAGGCCTCCGGCAAGCTGGCCAGCCGCCCAGAGCTGAACAAGGCTCTGCTGGTCGCCCGCGACGGCGATCAACTCGTCGTCACCAAACTCGACCGGCTCGGCCGCTCCCTGGAACACCTCATCACCTTGTCGAAGGAGCTGCACGAGCGCGGTGTGGACTTGGTGGTACTCGACCAGGGCATCGACACTTCCACCGCCATCGGCCGCATGTTCTTCCAGATCCTCGGTGCCATCGCCGAGTTCGAACACGCGCTGATGTCCGAGCGGACGCTTGACGGGCTGGAGGCCGCACGTGCCCGCGGGCGTACCGGCGGCCAGAAGCCGAAGCTCGGCCCCCGGCAGGTCACGCTGGCCCGGCAGATGTATGACGAAGTCGGCCCCGGCGGCAAACGCCGCTACACCGTCCAGCAGATCGCCGAGCAGTTCGGCGTCACACGGCCCACCATCTACCGGCATCTTGGGACCACCACACCCACGGGAAAGCCGACGACCTGACAGTGCGGTCGTGTTCTCCAAGCGGTTCCAGCATGCCCCCGGCGGTGGCCCGGCATGTCACCACCCGTCGGTGTGGTGGCGGTCCGGCTCGGTAAAGTGTGCCCGGTGGGAGATATGTACGAGGTCGTGCTGGCGATGGACATTCGTGCCGACGTCACTGACGATGAGCTTGCCGAGCTGCTGTGGCATGTGGGTCAAGGACCACAACCCGAGCGGCTGACGATGGGCACTGACAATTTCCTGGGCACCCGCCCCCTAGGTGATCCCAACGACCCCGATTGCGAGTGGGATACCGACGAGCCAGCGCCCGTGTTCGATCAGCGCGGTGTCGGCTGGAAGATAGGGGGCGCACTTGTCGTTGAGTTGGTGCGGCGGCAGAAACCGGATGGCTGGTCACTGACGGTACGCCAGGAATTCCATCCCGACAGCTTCTACCAGCTCAGGGCGCTGTTGGACTGGCTTGGCCCGCATTCAGTCAACGCCAACGTCGGCGATATCCCGTTCTTCGTCGGGTACATGCGCTTCTATGAGGAGGCCGAGATTACGCCGCTCGTTCTGTTGAACGGACGGATTGGCCTGCCGGAGGCCATCGAATCGCATACTCCGCACTGGCAGGGCGCCTGAGCTGTTAACGGCCCGCCCCCCGGGACATGCGCCGCAGTGGGACTCGATAGATCTTCAGGCGGCCAGGCCGAGTCGAGAGCGTTATGCCGCGCCGCGGTTGTCGAGGTGGTTGGTCATGTCGAGTTCCAGGCGGCCGTACAGGTTCAGGTGGGTCCGAAACAGTGCCGACAGTCCGCGCAGATCCTCGGGGGTGAGGCGGGCGCGCAGCTTGGGGTCGTCACGCAGGATGATCTGGACCAGGTGGGTGTTGAGGTAGGCGATCGTGGCCTGGATCAGGTGGAGGGCCAGGGCGGACACCTCGACGTGCTCGCGGTCGTCGCCGGTCAGGTCGCCGGCCTTGCCGTAGAAGATGTCCTTGTTCGCGCTGTTCCAGTTCTCCACCGCGTTCAGGCCCTCGTGGATCTCCCTTCTGAGCTCCTCATCCGCGAGATAGTCACAGATGAAGATCGTCCTTATGGCGTGCCCGAGCTCCTCGATGGCCTGGTTAGTGGGGTGCTTGGGGCCGCCGCGGGTGAAGCGCCGCAGCATCTGGTGCGCCTCGGCGGTCTTGAGCCGCAGCGCGGTGGCGTACTTGACCATCTGGTCGTAGTTGTTGGCGATCAGGTCCCAGTCGATCGTCTTGTTCGACAGCACCTCGTCCAGGGCCGGCCACGCCTCGTCCTCGCCGACGCCGGGCCGGTACAGCCGGGCCGACCCGATGTTCTTCAACCTGGGCAGCAGGTTGAAGTTCAGCAGGTGCGCGAACGCGAACCCCACGATCGAGGCGCCATGGGTATCGGTGTACTGCCGATCGATCTCCGCCGAGGTGAGGTGGCGGAGCAGACCCTCGATCATCGAGGCGACCTCGGACGCCGTCGTACTTGTGACCTACGAATAGATGCAGACCGACTTCGTTCGACGTGCCAGTACACCATGATCCCGGGCCCTCCGTATCTTTGGTGCCACTCGGTCATGTGGTTGGCCGACCACGATCCGAACTTGCGTGAGTCCGACGCGCACGAGGTTCCCGGGCCCCACAGGGTGGTGTCGCGGGCGGCGAGGGTCTTGTTGACCACGGTGCGGATCGCGTCCCGCAGGTTGTCGCGGTTGATGAACAACCGGCGGGTGCGCCGAAGCGCGGCCTCGGTGTCGGCCAGCGCCAGATCGACCGCGGCGGCCGCGACCCCGTCGGCGACCCGTTTGATCCCGACGTTGGTGCCCAGCCCGTACAGGCACAACAGCAGCCTGCGGCGCAGCGTGGCTTCGTCGGTGACGGTGCGGGAGGCGACCGAGGTGAAGTCGGCGGTGAAGCCGGTGACGTGGTCGACGTCCTTGATGACGTTGAGCAGGTCGATGACGCCCCAGCGACGGGAGATCTCCTCCTTCAGCCGCTTCAGGTTCGCCGGCTCAGGTTGGCGGGCCAGCGGCGGGACGCTGATCCACGGTTCGCCTTTGCGGCGGGTGATCTTCACGCCGCCCGTCGTACCTTTCTTGACCGCCTTGTTCAGCTTGTTCAGCGCGGCGATGTGGCGTTCTTGCAGGTCGGCGATGAACTCGGCGGGGTCGCGGGGCTTCTTCAGGGCCTCGTAGTGCACGTCGCGGTTTTCGGTGAAGTTGCCGGGCAGGTCGTCCTCGGGGTTACGCCACCGGTTGCCGCCCACCACCCAGATCTCCCGCCGCCGGATCGCCTTGCGCAGCGCGACCAGCACGCACAGCTCGTACGGGATCCGCTCGACCAGGCCGGTGTCGGGATCCAGGACCGCCTCTCGCCAGTCGTCGGGCACCACGTGCTCCAGCGGCACCGTCTCGGCCTTGTCGTAGTGTTCGGCGTCGGAGTCGGCATAGCGGTCCAGCAGCGCCAAGGCGTCCATGACCGGCTGGAACGGCCTAGTCCTGGAGATGCTGGCGGGCCCGCTACCTGGCATCTACAAGCCCAGCGGTCCCGGGCGGATACTCTTCGGCTTCTTCGCCGCCATGGCCGAGACCGAGCGTGAGAGCATCCGCGAAGCCACGCTCGAAGGACTCGACTCCGCCGCCCGCAAGGGCAAGCACGGCGGTCGCCCCCCGTCATCACCGGCGACATGCTGCACACCGTGCTCCGCCGCAGGGCGAACGGCGAGTCCGTCGAACAGATCCGCCCGGACCTGATCATCCCCACTGGCAAGCGCAAGGGCCAGAACCCGGGCGTGGCCAGCATCTACCGGGCACTCGCCGAGCATGAGCGAGCCCAGGCGTACCCCGAAGCAGTCGCCCAGGCCCGCACCGACTTCGCCGCCCTCCAGGCGGAAGAGATCCACCAGCCACTGTCACCCTGAGCTAGTTGTCCCTTCGCCGTAGCTACGCGAGCGCAGGGCCCTGGACGCGGGCTGGAAGCTGCTGGCCGAACGCCTCGCGGAGGCGGGGGCGGCCGCGAAGGTCAGCACCGAGGCGACCGACAGCGGCCGGGTGAAGCTGGACGTCGCAGGGCTCGGTGCGCTCGGCGAGCCGCAGTCCCTGGCAGGCCACGTCCGCGACCAGTCCCTCCGGCAGGCCGACCGCCTTGATCGCGCCAGCTTGAACACCTCCCCCTGGATCGTCTTCACACTGACGTTTCCGGGCTCCTCACGGATCACCCGCGGACAAATCGACGCCGGTCACCTCCGCCGCGTCGAACAGTGCAGGTCCTGATCGTCGCGATCCTCCCCGGCGCCCGGGGCCGAGCTCTGGGCGATCGGCCCAAGCATCCGGGCCGCCCCGCCTCCTGCGGTTCCCGGCTGGAGATCGACGCGGTCTGCGCCTTCTCAGGCTTGTTGATCGCAGAGCCGATGATGCGGCGGATCCGGTCGGGAGCGGGCTTTCTTCTCCCGCAGGTGAACCAACAGCGCCTCTCGACCCGGCCGTTCTGCCGCTCCTCGTCGCACACGTTCGCGGCCAGCCACAAGGCCTCGGACACCCCTGCTGACCTGGGTTAACTCAAATGCCTGTACCTGGCTGCACGAGTCTTACCGACACCCGGTGTTGAATGCCCCAGGTTTGAAGGACCTGTGGGTTCACGCGGCCCGCAGGACGATCTTAAGAAAACGGAGGTTTTTGAAACCCAGGGCTGGATCGTGTTTGTGCTTTAACTTCCCAGGCGGTTCAGCGCCTGCATGGCCTCGCGCTCTATGCGTGAAAGATCGCAGAGGATGGCGCCTGCCTGTGCGAGGCAATGCGCATTGCCTGATTCACCGGCTTTTGTGATCAGTGCTGCGACTTCCGTCCATTGGGTGGCCGCCTCGGTGTACAGTCCGTGGCCGGTGCGCAGGTGGCTGCTGTCGAGCTGTTGGATGCATTCGGCGAGGAAGTCGCGGTAGAGGTTACGGAACAGCGCGCCGCCGGTGCCTGCCTTCTCCATCAGGAGGGCAGCCTGCGGTAGGTCCCGCTGCGGGTTGTCGGCCCGCTGGAACCAAGTGCGTACCAGCTTGCCGGCCTTCTCGATGCCTCGGTGGCCGAGGTTGGCGATGGGCGGGTTGAGGAAGGCGTCGGCGCAGGCGGCGATGGCGGGAATGATCTGGCCCTGTGGGGAGGGCGGGTTTCTCGGAGCCCTGAGGGTGAAGGACCGGTGATTGGCGGTCATCGGGCCGCGTGCGGCCCTGGCCTGGGCGAGGCTGATCAGGCTGGTGGATACCGTTCCGCCTTGCTGGTCGGTGTCCACCAGGTAGGCGTCGTGGTCGTCGTAGCCGTACATGGCGACGACATGACCGCCGAAGTGCACCTTCGACCCGAAGTAGTCCAGGTGGTAGCTGTCGAGCTGCAGTCCGACGGGGCGGCCGGCGTCGATGGGGGCCACCACGTTCTCCCATGCCCTGCGGGGGGAGGTGGTCTCCTGGACCAGGAGCTCCAGCCCGAGTCTGGTGGCCAGGTTTCTGGTGAGTTCGAAAGGTTTGACCCGTCCCCCGAGGAAGGGGAAGTCCATGTTCTTGCTATCCCAGTAGATGAAGGACAGACCGGCACCGAGGCCGAAGAGCATGGGCTCGGACAGATCGAGTCCCTGGTGCCGCAGCAGCACCCCCAGCGCCGTCGTCTCGCAGTGCTGGGTTCCGCGGGCATCAATGTCTATTACCGTGGTCATGCCATGCCTTCCTGGACGGGATCAGCCGGGACATCAGTTCTTCTTGCGGTGCTTCTGCCGGCCCGCGCTCGTGGATGGCGGCGAAGAGCGTTGTAGGCCAAGGGCAGTTGGGCATAGGGCCCGATGGGCGTGGTCTCGGCAACGGGTCTGCCAGCAGGTCGGCCCTTTCCCCTGCGGCGTCCACACTCCCCCAGCGATCTCCGTCCGCTCGTCCAGATCCAGCGGGTACAGCGGCGCCTCCCATGTGATTCCCGCCTTGCCGAGCACGGGCGGTGGCCGGCCTACGCACTCCTTGTTCTTCTCCTCGATCTCCTCACGGGTACAGACCGCTCGCACCACTGCCAGCCGTCGCTCCGGCTCTTTGCTTATCGTCACCCCATAGCCGGGCAGGCCGATCAACCTTGTCCAACCGTGCCCGGTCCCCCGGCTGCTTCGCTCGACCAGCCGGTCCCGCTCCGCGCGCGGGATCTGCGTCCTGGACTCAGGCTCGGCGGCCACCGCCTGGGCTATCACAGGCAGAGGAAGATCCATCTCGCGGCCCGGGGCGATGTGAGGGCATCACGTGCCTGTTCAAGCGCGTAATAGCGGTAGTCGGAACCGGCGTCCATGCGGACCGAAGCCAATGGCCCCGATTCGTCGTAGTGCCGTAGCTGCAGGCACAGGCGGGCGAATCGCCCGATGGTGAGAAGCACGCCATCATGGTGGACTCTCCCCCGGTGGGAGAGTCCAACGCTGCCGCCCTGCTCCTCTTCGCCGTCGTCATCGCTTGGGCGTCCGGATCGCGCAGCAGGAGCAGGCCCTGCCCGCTGTCGTGGATGTTGAACTGGTAGCGCAGCCCGGTGAGCTGGCCGACCATGATCGATCTCACCCGGATTTCCTGTTCCTCAACTGTTCACGCCCGAACAACGGCGTACGCGACAGCTGTGAAGCGATGGCCGCGCCCTGGCCGTCACATCCGAGACTTCGGGACTTGTAGCTGGCCTCCTTCTCCGCCTTCGTGCAGTGGCCGTACAGGCCCGCGACGAGGGATTGGAACGGATCTGGCGGTGGCGGAGGTCTTCCCGCCGAGGCTGGAGACGTCACCGCCGCTCCGTGGGATCGACGGAACGGGCCCGGTGTGCATGGAGGGCGATGATGGCGTGGGCGACCTGCAAGGCCGTCTCAAGCGGAACGGGTGCGGGTAGGTGCTCCAGCACCAGTCCACCCTCGTCGACGAGGACGGCGGCGCTGTCGCCGATTCGGACGCCGTCACCTGGACCGATATTGGTGACTGCGGGCAGTTCTGCGGCAGAAGGCAAGGCCTGGGCGGCTTCGGCGCGTTGCTGGGCGAGTGCGGCACGTTCGCGTTGGGCGTCGGCGGCGTCGCGAGCGGCGTCACGGTCCCGGATCAGGGCCGCCTGTTCAGCCTGACGCGCGGCGCGTTCGGCGACCAGCTCGGTTCGGGCGGCTTGGAGTTCTGTGCGGGTGGCGTCGGTGTCGGCCTGGGCGTCGGTGAGTTCGGCGCGGACTGCGGCGACCTCCTGTTCGGCGTGTTCGGCGCGGTTCGCGTTCTCCTGGGCCAGGGCGTCGGCTCGGTTGGCCTCCTCGGTGAGGGATTGCCGCTGGCGGCGTTCTTCGTCCAAGAGCGCGCGTACACGCTCCAACTCCTCCCGGGCCTGTTGTAGTTGCCGCCCGGTGGCGGCGTGTTCGGCGCGGGCGGTATCGCGTTCGGCGCGTGCTTCGTCTCGGCTTTCCCCGGCCTGCTGGATCTCTTTTTCGGCCTGCTTTCGGGCCAGTTGGTGGGTCTGGGCGAGTTCCTCGGCGAGCCGAGCGCGGGTGTCGGCGGCCACGGCGTTGGAGCGGGCCTGGTCGCGTTCGCGCTCAGCGTTGGTGCGGGCGTCGAGCGCGTCTCGCGCTTGCTCTTCGGCCTTCTCTCGCTCGGCCTGGGCCTCGGTGGCGCCGGCGCGGGCGGCGGTGGCCTGGCGCTCGAGTTCGGTGTTGCGCGCGGTGACCGCGTCGACGACCTCACGGAGACGGTCTGCGCCTTCCCGCTCGAGCGCGGCGAAGTCGTGCAGGGCGGTGATGTTGCGGCCGAGCAGCTCGGCGAACGCGGCACGTTCGGCGGCCGCGCGTTCGGTGAAGGCACGGAGTCCGGCCAGGGGTTCGGCGGCGGCCGCGGCGGTGGCCGACTTGCGGGCGGCGTCCGCGAGCGCCTTGCAGTGCTGCCCGTCGGGGCCTTCGCCGGCCTGGTGGTAGCGCTGCGGCCGACCGCCGTGGCGGGGGTTGCGGGGCGGAGGGAGCGGCTGCTGACACCACTCGCACACCGCCGCCGGTTTGCTGGCCGTCGTCGGCGCAGGCGCGGATGCAGTCTCGGCGTCGTTGTTCACACAGTGACTGTATCGACTTCACGTGAAACGTGAAACGAGTTACGCGGTTTCATTGCCGTGAAACTTTACTACATGACAATCGCCATTATCATGTAGTTCCCTGGATGGCTCTCCCGCGAAGGTCGTATGCCGGGCTCGGCACGGCCAGCTCGCGTGATCGATGTGTTGAGCGCCAGATAGGCGACAAGTAGTGGAACAGCGGGTGGTCGTGGAGCAGGTGCCAGCGGTGAAGCGGGGCTTGAGCAGCAACCGAACGGCCGGTCACGTTAAGGAGCCCTGCCGGGCGCCTCTTGTCGTGCCTGGCCGTTCTGATGCGGCTGGCGTCAGATGGGTGGGGTTCTTGTAACGGTTTGGTCGCTGTGAGTAGATGATCTGCTGGTTGGTTCTACTTTGCGGGCTATGCCGGTGGAGTTCTTGACCGATGATGAGGCGGCGGCGTACGGGCGGTTCGCGGGGCCCGCAGGCGGACTTGCAGCGTGTGTTCTTCCTCGATGACGAGGACGTGCGCTGGTCGGGCAGCGGCGCGGCGAGCACATGAGGCTCGGGTTCGCGCTCCAGATGGTGACGGTGCGCTGGCTCGGGACGTTCCTGGAGGACCCCCTTGATGTGCCGGGGGCGGTGCTGGAGTTCGTGGCCGGCCAGTTGGGGGTTGAGGATCCCTCCCAGGTGAAGCGGTATATCGAGCGGGGACCGACGCCGTTCGATCATCAGCAGGAGATCCGCAGGGCGTACGGGTGGAAGGACTTCGCCGACATCGACGGCGAGTTCGCGGCGTGGGGGCCCTCCGCTCCCGAAGGTGGCCCCAGCCCCAAAGTAGCGATGAGCTAGATCACGGTTGCGGTTCGTGGTCGTCACGAATCACGCATACCGGGGCGTAGGGGGTGTTCCCCGTTTGATCGTGTTGCTCTGTTCTCGGGGGTGGGTCGGGCGAAGGGAGCGGCGGGGATGCGTCGAGAGTGGGAGCCGGAGGAGCTGATCGCGGCCTGGACGCTGCTGGATGGCGACTGGGGGCTGGTGGGGAACAAGACGGGTGCGACGCGTCTGGGCTTTGGTGTGTTGCTGAAGTTCTTCGAGCAGGAGGGCCGGTTCCCGCGGCACGCGGGCGAGGTGCCCAAGGCTGCCGTCGACTACGTGGCGGGGCAGGTGAAGGTCGATCCGGCGCTGTTCGCAGAGTATCGGTGGTCGGGGTCGACGATTGAGTACCACCGGGCGCAGGTGCGCCAGGCCCTGGGGTTCCGGGAGTCGACCCGGGCGGATGAGGACGTGCTGGCCGAGTGGCTGGCGGACAAGATCTGTCCGATGGTGTTCACCGATGAGGGGCTGCGGTCGGCGTTGCTGGCGCGCTGCCGGAGCCTGAAGATCGAGCCGCCGGGGCGGATGGACCGGATCGCAGGAGCGGGCCGGGCGCGGTTCGAGCGGGAGTTTTGCCTGCATGTGCTGAACGGGTTGTCGGCGGATGCGGCGCGGTCGTTGTGGGAGCTGGCCACGGGTGAGGACGGGTTCCTACTGGAGCTGAAGTCCGACCCGGGCCGCCTGGGCCTGGAGACGCTGCTGGAGGAGATCGTCAAGCTCCGGCGGGCCAAGGCGCTCGGCCTGCCGGAGGATCTGTTCGGCGGGTATTCCGATCGGCTGGTGGCCTCCTGGCGGGCGCGAGCGATGGCCTCGCATCCCTCGGACCTGGCGGCGAACCAGCCGCCGGTCCGGCTGACGTTGGTGGCCGCGCTGGCGTGGTCGCGGACGACGGAGATCACCGACGCGCTGGTCGATCTGTTCACCGGCCTGGTGTCGAAGATCAATACACGGGCGGAGCGGAAGGTCGAGAAGGCGATCGAGGCCGAGGCCAAGAAGGTGCATCGCAAGACCGAGAAGCTGTTCTCGATCGCCGAGGCGTCGCTGGCCGCGCCGGAGGGCACGGTCCGCTACGTGGTGTTCCCGGCGGTGCCGGGCGGGGAGAGGACGCTGCGGGCGCTGGTCGCCGAGGCCAAGGCGGACGCCAAGGCCTACAAGGCTCGGGTCCGCACGGTGCTGACCAGTTCCTACACCTCCTACTACCGGCGGATGCTGCCCAAGCTGCTGGCCGCGATCGAGTTCAAGTGCAACAACACCGCCTACCGGCCGGTGATGGACGCTCTGGACCTGCTCCAGCGGTACGCCGACATCCCCAACACCACCCGCCACTACAGCGCCTCGGAGAACGTCCCGATCAAGGGCGTGGTACCCGACGGCTGGCTGGAGGCGGTCGTCGACGAGAACGGTGTCATCGAGCGGGCCTCCTACGAGCTGTGCGTGATCGTGTCGCTGAAGGACGCGCTCCGGCGCCGCGAGATCTACGTCGCCGGTGCCCGCCGCTGGCGCAACCCCGAGGAGGACCTGCCGGCCGATTTTGAGGACAACCGGGACGTCCACTACGAGACCCTGCGCCAGCCGCTGGACAGCGCGGTGTTCATCGCCACGTTGAAGGAGGCGATGCGCATGGCGATGGCGGCCTGCGGGGAGGCGGTGGCCAGGAACACCTCCGGTGGCACGAAGGTGAAGGCCCACCGCGGCGAGCCGCGCTGGCACATCCCCGACCTGGGCAAGCTGAAGGTGCCGGAGAACCTGCGAGCGCTGCACACCGAGGTCGCCGCCCGCTGGGGGATCATCGACCTGCTGGACTTTTTGAAGGAGTCCGACTTCGTCACCGACTTCACCGACGCGTTCACCACGGTCGCGACCCGGGAGGCGACCCCGCGCGAGGTGATCCGCAAGCGGCTGCTGCTCGTCCTGTACGCGCTGGGCACCAACGTGGGGATCAAACGGGTCGCCGACGGCGGCCGCCACGGCGAGACCGAGGCCGCGCTGCGCGCCACCAGGCACCTGTTCATCAACCGCGACAACCTGCGAAACGCGATCGCGACCCTGGTCAACGCCACCTTGAAGATGCGGGACCCGCTGTGGTGGGGCAACGGCACCGCGTGCGCGTCCGACTCCAAGAAGTTCGGGTCCTGGTCGTCGAACCTGATGACCGAGTACCACGCCCGGTACGGCGGCCCCGGCGTCATGATCTACTGGCACGTCGACCGGAAATCGGTGTGCGTCTACTCCCAGCTGCGGTCCTGCAATGCCTCCGAGGTCGCCGCGATGATGGAGGGCGTGCTGCGGCACTGCACCGACGCGCAGATCGACCGCCAGTACACCGACAGCCATGGCCAGTCGCTGCCCGGGTTCGCGTTCTCGCACCTGCTGGGGTTCAAGCTGCTGCCGCGGATCAAGAGGATCGCCCACCAGAAGCTGGTGAAGGCCGACCCCGATGACCAGGTCCCGTCTTGCCTGACGGGCATGGTGGCCGACAAGCCGATCGACTGGGAGATCATCGCCCAGCAGTACGACCAGATGGTCAAGTACGCCACCGCCCTGCGCCTGGGGACGGCCGAGGCCGAGCAGGTGCTGCGCCGCTTCACCCGCGGCGGCCCCAAGCACCCCACCTACAAGGCCATCGAGGAACTCGGCAAGGCGGTCAAGAGCATCTTCGTCGCCGAGTACGTCGCCTCCGAGGGGCTGCGCCGCGAGATCCACGAGGGTCTTCAGGTGGTGGAGAACTGGAACTCCGCCAACACCGACCTGTTCTACGGCAGCGCCGGCACCATCCCCGGCAGCGACAAGGAGCACCAGGAGGTGTCCATGCTCTGCCTGCACCTGCTGCAGTCCGCGCTGGTGTTCATCAACACCCTGCTCGTCCAGTCCGTCCTGAAGGACCCCGCCTGGCAGCAGAAGATGACCGACGCCGACAAACGCGGCCTGTCCCCGCTGTTCTGGTCCAACGCCAACCTCTACGGCACCATCGACATCGACATGGGCCGCCGCCTCGACCTCGGCCTCGCGGCCTGACCATCAAGGTCAGGTTGTTCGACCGGGCCGCCGTCGCCCTGTCCGCTCGATCATCCCGACCGAGCGGGCGGGGCGCTCTGGGATCGTGAACGAGCGGCGAGCAGGCTGACGCGGGCGGGCCACGCGCCGCGGGGGTCGTGCTCGGCGAGGTCTAGCTCGGAGTCTGCTTGTTGCACGCGGTGTAGGCCGCGACGAGCTTCTCGGGGGTGGCCCCGGGGGCCTCCTCGACACTGATCCTCTCCGTTCCGGGCTCGGGGTCCTTGGCGTTGATCCCCTGCTTGCGCAGGCACTCCGCCTTCCGCACCGCGCGGTCCTGGTCGGCTTGGGAGAGGTCTTCCGTCGCGTCCTGCTGGGGAGCGTACTTCGCGCAGGCCGCGTTGGCCGCGTCGAGCTTGGCGCTCGAACCCTTGATGTTGGGGACCTCCATCTCGCCCTCCTTCCCGCTGCGGGGTTTGTCGGGGACGTCGATACCGTGCTTCTGCATGCACTGGCTGAACTTCTGCATGCGATCCGCGTCGGCCTGCGACATCTTCGTGGGAGCCGCGCTGGGCGACCCGCTACCGCACGCGGCCGGTCCGAGCATGGCGGCCGCCAGGATCACGGCGGCGAGAGCGATCGTCTTCATGGCCACCAGCATCGCCGCCGCGAGGTTTCGCCCCGGTGAGCATCGTTGTTAACCGCTCCCTTACGGCGCCGAGCGTCACTCATCGCGGGCGTGCGGTCCGGTGGCGCGAACGGGAACGGGGGTGCCTCCGCGCCCGCTGGGCGGGCTCGGAGGCACCCCTGGTGACCGGTCTGAGGAACGGCCGGTCAGGTGGCGGCGAGGGCTTCGGTCGGGGTGAGGCGGGCGGCGCGGCGGGCGGGATACAGGCCCGCCAGCGCGCCGATGGCGATGGCGGCCAGGGCTCCCGCGGCGATGGCCTGGCCGGGCAGGGCGAGCGGCCAGTCCCGGTAGGCGGCGTAGCCCAGGCAGACCACCAGCCCGATGATCACCCCCGCGGCGCCGCCGAGCGTCGACAGGGTGACCGACTCGGTGAGGAACTGGAGGCGGATGTGCCCGCGGGTCGCGCCCAGCGACCGGCGCAGCCCGATCTCCTGCCGTCGCTCCAGCACCGAGATGACCATAATGTTGGCGATGCCGATGCCGCCGGCGAGCAGTGCCACGGCGCCGAGCCCGAAGAACAGCGCGTTGAAGGCGCGCGCCGCCGCGGCCTGTGCGATGAGCGCCTCCGAGGGGCGGCTGATCTTGACCTCGTCGGGGTGCTCGGGGTTGACGGTGAAGCTCAGCCTGCTGCGCACCGACTGCACGGTGGCCTCCGTGGACCGCTCGTACAGCGTGGTGACGTGCCCGTCGAACCCGAGCCGGGCGGCGTACGACCAGCCGATCAGGGCCGAACGGTCGATCTGGGGGGCGAGCTTGACCTCGTCGAGCACCCCGATCACCAGGAAGTACCGGCCGCCGATGTAGACGTGCGCGCCGGCGCGGTCGACGCCCAGCCGTTCGGCCGCGGTCGAGCCGAGCACCACCGCCGGATACCGGCTGGTGGCGGCGTTGAGGAAGGTTCCGGACCACACGGTGCCGCCGAGCGTCTCCAGCAGGTTGGTCCGGGCCGCGCGCACGGAGACGCCGCTGGTCGTCGTCGACGGGATCCGGTCCGTGCGGCGGGCGGTCGCGTCCTTCACCAGGCCGGTCGCCGACACGCCGGTCACCCCGGGGATGCGGGAGACCATGCCTTCCGCGCCCGCGGGCAGCCGCGATTGCTTGCCGAGCAGCGTCGTTCCGGGCTCGACGGTGAGCAGGTCGGTGCCGAGCCGCTCGATCTCGGCCATCAGCCCGGCCCTGCTGACGGTGCTGATGCCGACCAGCCCGACCATGGCGGCGACGCCGATGGCGATGCCCAGCGCGGACAGCACGGCGCGCAGCGGACGACCGCGCAGCCCCTCCAGGCCGACGGCGGCCAGGTCACTCGCGCGTAGCCGGACCGGTTCTGGCAGGGCTTTCATGCCGGCACCTCCGTATCGGCGTGGATCCGGCCGTCGCGGATCTCCAGGCGCCGTGGCAGCGCTGACGCGACCTGCAGGTCGTGGGTGATGACCACGACGGCGGTGCCGTCGCGGTTGAGTTCGGTGAGCACTTCCAGCACTCCGGCGCCGGAGACCGTGTCGAGGTTGCCGGTCGGCTCGTCGGCCAGCAGGAGCGGTGGGTCCCCCACGACCGCCCGCGCGATCGCGACCCGCTGCTTCTCCCCGCCGGACAGCTGGTGCGGCAGGTGGTGCAGGCGGTGGCCGAGACCGACGCGTTCCAGCGCCTCCCTGGCCAGCCGGCGCCGTCGCCGCGGCGACGCGCCGTGATACAGCAGCCCCGCGGCCACGTTGTCCAGCGCGGCCAGGTGCGCGGTGAGGAAGAACTGCTGGAACACGAACCCGATCCAGCGGGCCCGTACCGCGGCCAGCCGCCGGTCCGGCAGCCCGGCCACATCGTGCCCTTGGACGAGGACCCGGCCGGAGGTGGGCGTGTCCAGCGTCCCCATCAGCTGCAGCAGGGTGGACTTGCCCGAGCCCGACGGCCCGACGATCGCCACCAGCTCACCCGGGTGGACGGCGAGCGACACCTGGCGCAGGGCCCGCACGCCACCGGGATAGTCCTTGGTGGCGTTCTCCACCGCGATGACCGCAGTCGGATCCCCATCGGTCGCAAAGTCACCGGTCATGAGCGTGGCACCTGCACCTTCATGCCCGCGTCGAGGTCGCCGCCGACTTCGACGGCGTCGCCGTCGAAGATGCCGAGCTTGACCGGCACGGGGCGGACGTTCCCGGCGGCGTCCACGACGTTCACTTTGTAGCTGCCGTCGGCCGCGGCCAGCAGTGCGTTGATCGGCACGGCCAGTACGTCCTTGTGCTCGGTGCTGGTGAACCCGACCGTCGCCGGGCCGCCGTCGAGGATTCCCGCGCCGTTCGTGCCGTCCAGGGCGATGTGGACCGGGATGGTGGCGTTCTGGGTGCCGTCGCCGGTCTGCGACTGGGAGTTGGCGGAACCGGCGGTCGCCACCGAGCCGACCGAGGAGATCCGCCCGGTGGCGGTCTTCCCGCCTGGCAGCGTGACCCGTACCTCGGCGCCCTTCCGGGCGAGGTTCTGCTCGCTCACCGGAAGCTTCACCGAGATGCGCCGCTTGGTGCCGCTGGCGGTCAGCACGGTGCCGCCGGCGGCGGCCCCGGTGATCGCCTCGACCTTGGTGACCCGGATCGCGCTCGGTTGCATCACCACGTCGCCGGGCTTGACCGCCCCCGTCCGCTTGACGCCCAGGTCCTTCTGCCACGCTTTGACGGCCTGCGCGGTCGCCGAGGTGAAGCTGCGGTCCACCGCCAGGCCGCTGCCGTAGCCGAGGGCGACCAGGTTGCGTTCCAGTTCCAGCACGTCGCGTCCGTCGGACATCTCCGGCTTCAGGTCCCGCCAGAACGGCGTCGAGCCGTAGAACAGCGGGACGCCGTGCCCGTTCACCCCGTACACCCGCTCGCCCCGCTCGATCACCCCGCCGGTGCGGGGCAGCCAGGTGATCCGCCCGCCTCCGGCGGCGAGCACGGTGTACCTTCCCGCAAAGCTCAGCGTGCCGTCCACGTCAGCGGTGCTGACCATGTCGGTACGGGCGACCGTCGCGGTCGGCAGCGCCGAGGCGTTCTGCGCCGGCGTGCTCGGGCTGTCCTGCAGCGCCCACACGCCTCCGGCTGCGGCGGCCGCCAACGCCATCACGGCTCCGCCCAGCACCATCCGGCGTCTACGGCGACGCCGCCGCGGAGGCGGCGCCTCATCGCCTACGGGAGTATCGGTCTCGGAATCCAGCACCCTCATCCTCCGGTCGTCCGCTGGAACGACTTGCCGGAGGTCAGCCTGGACGGAGACCGGTTTCCCCAGGGTGAGCGCATGTGTTAACCGCCGCCTTATCGCGTATCTGCGCCAATATGGATCATGCGGATACTGCTGGCCGAAGATGAGCGTTTCCTCGCCGACCTGATCGCCGAGGGGCTGCGCGAGCGGGCCATGGCGGTCGACATCGCCTATGACGGGGCCGCCGCGCAGGAACGCCTCGCGGTCAACGACTACGACGTGCTCGTGTTGGACCGGGACCTGCCCCTGGTGCACGGCGACGAGATCTGCCGCGAGTTGGCCCAGCGCGGCATCCCGGTGCGCATCCTGATGCTGACCGCCTCCGGCGCGGTACACGAGCGGATCACCGGACTGAACCTGGGAGCCGACGACTACCTGGCCAAGCCCTTCGCCTTCGACGAACTGGTGGCGCGGATCCAGGCGCTCGCCCGGAGGGCCGGCCCGCCGCTGCCCCCGGTGCTCGAACGCGCCGGCATCACCCTGGACACCGGACGCCGGCAGGCCCACCGCGACGGCCGCTACCTGGCGCTGTCCCGTAAGGAGTACGCCGTCCTGGAAGTGCTGATGCAGGCACAGGGGAGGGTCACCAGCACCGAGGAGCTCCTGGAACGGGCCTGGGACGAGCACATCGACCCGTTCACCACCGTCGTCAAGGTGACGATGAGCAAGCTGCGGGCCAAGCTCGGCGCCCCGCCCGTCATCGTCACCGTCCCGGGAAGCGGGTACAGGCTGTGAGGCCGATACGGGTTGTGAGGCCGGTACGTGCCGTACGGCGGAGATGGCCGGCGGCCCGCGGCTCGGTCCGGGTCCGCATGACGCTGCTCTACAGCGCTGCCTTCACCGTCATCGCCGGGGGAGTGCTCATCGTCGCGCAGCGGATCCAGAAGAGCATCCTCGACAGCGAAGTGAACAATGCCTTCCGGCCGGTCAGCGGGACGCCCTGCGAAACGCGGCCCCCCGGCGCCCCCTGTGCGGGCGTGCCGTACGACTCCTCGAAAGCACTCCCCTTCACCCCGGAAACGCCCGGTGCGCAGGTGCGGCATCCGGCGGCCGAGCTGCAGGACACCCTGGAGGGCACGCAGCGGACCAGCACCCTGATCGCCATCTTGGTGATCGTGGTCCTGGCGTTCGTGGTGTGCTGGTGGCTCACCGGGCGGCTGCTGCGGCCGCTCCACCGCATCACCGGCACCGCCCGCCGGCTGTCGCTGTCCACCCTGCACGAACGCATCGCGCTCACCGGACCACAGGACGAGTTCAAAGACCTCGCCGACACCTTCGACGCCATGCTCGACCGGCTGGAACTTGCAGTGGCCAGCCAGCGCCGGTTCGTCGCCAACGCCTCGCACGAGCTGCGCACCCCCCTCGCCGTCCAGCGAACCGCCATCGAAGTCGGCCTGGCCGACCCCTCGCCCGCCAAGATCGCCAGGATCCGCACCGAACTGATGCGCAACACCCAGCGGTCGGAACGGCTCATCGAGGGCCTGCTCGTCCTCGCCCAGGGCGAACGCGGCCTCGACGTGCCGGCCCCGGTGGAGCTCAACGTCCTGGTCGAGCAGGCCATCGCCGAGCACCGGCCGCTCGCCGAACGCGCCGGGATCACCATCGGTGGCACCACCGGCCCGATCACCGTCACCGGCGATGAGGTGCTGCTCACCCGGCTGGTCGCCAACCTGGTGCAGAACGCGATCAAGTACAACCGCCCCGGCGGGCACATCCTGGTCGACCTGTCCCCCGGCACCGGACTGGTGGTCCGGAACACCGGCCACCGCATCCGGCCCGACCAGGTCGACGAGCTCTTCGAACCGTTCCGGAGGCTCCAGCCGGACCGGACCGGATCGGCCGACGGCGCGGGTCTCGGCCTGTCCATCGTCTCCGCCATCACCCACGCTCACGGCGGCACCGTGCACGCCACGGCCAACCCGGACGGCGGGCTCACCATCACCGTCGCCCTCCCGGCCCCCACCGCATTTCCCGAGCAACCCCTGGGAGACCCAGAAATGAAGCACTGACCCATTTCTCGCCAGTTCCGCACCACGCGACGACCAAAATCCGGCTCGCCCCCTAGAAGGCTCAGAACTCCCAAAGCGCCGGCGGGGGCAAAGTAGGGATCCCTGGAAGATCCGGCCGGGTAATGGCGTCAAGGGCTGAGCCGCACTCAGGAGGTCGGGTCAGGCTGGTCGGGTAGCAGGTCGGCGAGCGCGGTCCGTACGGCGGCGCGGCTGACCCCGTGGGCGCGTGCGAGGGCGGCGATCGACGCGCCCTGACCCTGGTAGGCCGCCCGCGCTTCCTCGCGGCGGGCGCCGTCGAGGGCGGGTGGTCGGCCGCGGTAGCGTCCTGCGGCTTCGGCGGCGGCGATCCCTTCGGCGGTGAGCTCATTCTGCAGATCGCGCTGGAACTGCCCGACGGCGGTGATCACGTTGATGAGCAGTGCGGTGGTCGCGTCGTCGGCGGCCAGGTCGTGGAAGTTCGACAGCGGTCCGGACAACACGCGCAGGGCGACGCCGCGGGCCTGGCACCAGTCGCGGACGGCCTGGATGTCGACCAGGTCGCGGCAGAGCCGGAACAGCTCCGGCACGGTGAGGACGTCGCCGGGGTGGGCGGCGGCGGCGACCTTGGCGAACGCGGGCCGCTCCAGCGCAGGGATCTTGGAGGTGGTCGCCGGGTCCTCGAATCGGACGAGAAGGCCAGCCTCGGTGAGGATGTGCCGTTGGCGCAGCAGCGACTGGGTCGCGGTGGACGAGCGGGAGTAGACGATCCGCACCGGGCGCTCCTTCGGGGAGGTTCGGAACCCCTTCTATCTGGCG
Organism: Actinomadura vinacea; assembly: GCF_039532545.1. Lineage (NCBI taxonomy): Bacteria > Bacillati > Actinomycetota > Actinomycetes > Streptosporangiales > Thermomonosporaceae > Actinomadura > Actinomadura vinacea. Next base: position 299,640 of record NZ_BAAARW010000024.1, read on the forward strand.
GAAAATCCTGTCGTCAATTCATGTCCCAAGACAGCCTGCCGGGGAGGTGTTTCATCCCCTGCCGTCCGGTTTTCTGGGGTCGGTCGGGAGGCTGTCGGGAAACCATCTAATCCCGACACCTGGCTGTGTCACTGACGTTCTCGCCTACAAAGCCAGACACCCCTCTAACGAGGACGCCACCCAAGATCAATTCCTACTTTGGGGCTGGGGACACGTTCGGGAGCGGAGGGCCGAGACGTTGAGCTTGGCCAACGCGCCGCTGGTCGACAAGCAGGCCGGGCTGCCGCTGGCCCAGGCGTGGGGCGGTGGGCTGGTCGCCGCGGTCGACGGGATGCGGTTCGTCGTCCCGGTCCCGGCCGCCTTCGCCCGCCCCAACCGCAAGTACTTCGGTTCAAAGCGCGGCATGACCTGGCTGAACGCCATGAACGACCGCGGCATGGGACGCGGCGCGAAGGTCGTGTCTGGGACGATCCGCGACTCCCTGCACATGGTCGACGTCATCTTCGGCCTGGACGGCGGCGACCTGCCCGAGATCGTCGTCTCGGATACCGGCTCTTACTCAGACCTGGTTTTCGGCCTGCTGGAACTGCTCGGCATCTCCTACCGGCCCGCCCTGGCCGACCTGCCCGACCAGAAGGGCTGGCGGATCAGCCCGTCCGCCGACTACGGGTCCTTGAACACCTTCGCCCGGGAAAAGATCGTCCTGCACAAGATCCGCCGTAACTGGGAGGACGTCCTGCGCGTAGTCGCCTCGATCTACACCGGCACCGTCCGCGCCTACGACGTCGTCACCATGCTCCAGCGCGACGGCCACCCCACCGCGCTCGGTGAAGCCATCGCCTCCTACGGCCGGATCTTCAAGACCCTGCACATCCTCCAGTGCATCGACGTCGACGAGACGACATCAAGGACATCCGCAACCTGCAGGAGAACCGACACTCCCTGGCCCGCAAGATCTGCCACGGCCGCAAGGGCGAGCTCTACCACCGCTACGAACGCGGCCTGGAGAACCAGCTCCGCGCTCTCGGCCTGGTCCTCAACTGCGTCACCCTCTGGACGACCGTCTACCTGGACGCCGCCGTCGGCCGGCTCAAAGCCCAGGGCTACCCGGTGCGCCAGGAGGACATGGCCCGGCTGTCCCCGTTCGTCCACTCCCACCTGGGCGTCCACGGCACCTACACCTTCGCCATGCCCGAGCTGGCCGCCGGTGCCATCCGCGACCTTCGCGATCCGGACGCCGCCGAGGACGACGACGAGATCTGACCTGGCGGGGGGGATGATCTCGCCAGGGGTAACGGCGTGGTCAGAGGTCGCAGACGAAGAAGCGTTCCGCCTGCTCGGTGTAGATCCCTGCTGGGCGCTGAACATCTCGGCAACCCTGACATCGGTCCGAGGCGGTTGCGTCGGCTGATTTCGGCCTCATGATGGGTCGGTGCGCAGAATGGTGCGCGGTTGCCTCAGCAGCGGGGCGAAGGCTTTTTCGGCTGCGCCCACGAGAGCGGCATGTCGAAGGTCGCCTGTGACGATGTCGATCTGGCCGGCGCGAGCGACGGCGGAGGAGGCCATCAGCCCATCGCGCACGAAGTCCTTGGCGGCCCGATACAGGTCGGCCAGAAAGCCCATGAGTACCACGCGCTCCGGAGCGAGTGTGTTGACGAGGCTGGTCAACCCCGTCACCAGGTGGCCGGCGGTGAGGCGGATCGCCTCCTGTGCGGCGCGGTCACCGGCCGTGGCGTCATCGAAGATCTCGGTGACGGTGTCTTCATGGCCGGGGTGAGGGCGCGGGCCAGCGGCACGGAGCAGTGCACGCGAGTCGGCGTACATTTCCAGGCAGCCGCGCGCACCGCAGGGGCATGGCAGTCCCCCTGGCTCGACGATGATGTGGCCGGCTTCCAAGGCGTGGCCGCCCCCGGTGAGCGGTATGTCCGCGTCGATGAACCCGCCGCCGACGCCGACGCGCTCGCTGCTCAGGGCCAGCATGCTCGCGGCGCCGCGTCCAGCCCCGTAACGGAACTCGGCCAGGGCGGCCAGCGTGGCGGCCCGCCCCACGGCGACGGGGACGCCGATCGGTGACATGCTGCCCAGTTGTTGTGCGAGTGGTACTTCGTTCCAGCCCAGATGCAAGGCGGACCGGACGAAGCCGTCAGGTTCCCTGATGAAGCCAGGCATCGCAACGCATACCCCGACGCATCGACGCTCGGTCCGCAGTGCCGCATCGGAGACCGCGTCCGCCAGTGCCGGTATGAGGGTGGCGGGGTCGGTCTCAGAGCCGTCCAGAACGTGCTTGCGAACGTGACTGATCCTGCGATCCAGACCGACGAGGCTGACCGTTACTCGGTCCGCACTCAACTGGACGGCGACGGCCACGGGTCCGTCGGGGTTCACCTCGACGACAGGAGACGGCCTGCCGCGTCCGGGTGGGGCGCCGGAGGAGCCGCGTAGCGGTTCGCCGATGCGGACCAGATCCAGCGCCGTCAGGTCGCCCAAGGCGGTGCCCACCGCGCTCGCAGCCAGGCCGAGTTCGGCCGTGACCGCGGCGCGGGTCAGCGGGCCACGCCGATGCAGCAGCGTCAGGACGCGTCCGGCCGCCGGCCCGCCGTCGTCGCCGGTATCCGGCACACCGATCGCAACCAAGAGTCCTCGTCTCCACGCGCAGATTTTTTCTCTAGCAGAAGATAATATGCGTTGATCACCTTTGGTGATGTACACGCCCAGCAAGGGAGCCTGATGGTCATGATCCTCGCCACCGCCCGCGTAGTGACACCCGACCGGCTGCTGGATCCCGGCTGGGTCGCCCTGGACGGTCACCGGATCTCGGCCGTGGGAGCCGGGGAGCCGCCTCGGTCGGCCGACACCGAGGTTCATGATCTCGGATCGGACTACGTGCTGCCCGGGTTCGTGGATCTGCACATGCACGGCGGCGACGGCGCTCAGGTCACCACGGAGGATCCACAGGAGATCCTGCGCGCGATTGCGTTTCACCGCCGTCACGGAACCACACGGACACTGGCCAGCCTCGTCACGTCACCGGTCGAGGAGATGGTGGCCGCGGCCCGCACGGTGGCCGCCCTCATGCGGTCACCCGACCCGCTGCACCGGTCGATCGCCGGAATCCACCTCGAAGGGCCCTTTCTCAACCCGAACCACCGGGGCGCCCATCACAATGACTACGTCCTTGCACCGGACGTCAACGCGTTGCGGCACCTGCTCGCCAGCGGCGACGGCGCCGTCCGCACCGTGACCCTCGCCCCCGAACTGGACGGTGGGATGGACCTCGTCCGCGAAGTCGTCGCCTCCGGCGCGGTCGTGGCGGTAGGGCACACCGACGCCAGCTACGACGAAGCACACCAGGCGTTCGAGGCCGGCGCCAGCATGGCCACCCACCTGTTCAACGCCATGCGACCGTTCCACCATCGAGAGCCAGGTCCGGCCGGCGCCGCGCTCACCCACGACAACGTCACATGCGAGCTCATCAACGACGGTGTCCACTTGCACAGCGCGACCACACGTCTCGCGTTCGCCGCCGCCGGCGCCGAACGCATCGCCCTGGTCACCGATGCCACCCCGGCGGCCGGGGTGAACGACGGGCGGTTCAACCTGGGCCCGTTGCCCGTACTCGCCCGCGGCGGGAAAGTCACCCTGCTCGACGGGATCACCAACGCGGGCAGCACCCTCACCATGGACCGCGCGCTACGGCACGCCGTGCAGTGCGTCGGACTCCCCATCACCCAAGCCGCCGTCGCCGCCGCCACCACGCCGGCGCGCATGCTCGGGCTGGGAGAACGAACCGGGAGCATCGAGCCCGGCAAAGACGCCGACCTCGTCGTCCTCACGGACAACCTGCGGGTTCGCACGGTCATTGCTGACGGCGCGGTCGTCCACGGAACACTGGCAACGAGCGCCGACGTCGCCCCAGGCGGAGCGGCGTAACGCTCGGCGGGCGGCGTGCCGCCTCCTGCTCGCCCCTCCACCGCGATCCCGATGTCCGGATCTGACCAGTCAAATCGCAAACGCGCGCGAGCGTCCGACCCAACGGATCCCACGAAAACCCAACACCTGGGGGCGGCCGGAATACCGCAGCAAGACACTGCGGCGTGTGACTGGTGCAGGCGTCCGGGCGTTCGTCTAACGAGCGTCTGATGAACACCACCGAGAGTGCGTCCCGGCGAGCCTCCGTGTCTCACCAAACCGTTCATCTAGCCGTTCATCTTTCGATGGCGTTCAGCTACCTCACACGGCGCGTTTGATGATCGGAGGGTGCTCCTCGATGGCACTTATCGGCCTGGTCCGGGTCAGCACCGACAAGCAGAACACCCAGCGGCAGCACGACGCCCTGGCCCCGATCTGCCTGAAGGTCTTCGAGGAGAAGATCAGCGGCAAGCTGAACACCGACGACCGGCCCGCGCTGCTGAACGCGCTGTCCCACATCCGCGACGGCGACCTGCTGACCGTCCAGGAGGTCGACCGCCTCGGCCGCAACCTCCTGGAAGGCCTGATCGTCCTCAACGACCTGTTCCAGCGCGACGTCGGCGTCAAGGTGCTGGAGGGCATCGCGGCCGGCGAGCACACCGAACGCTTGCCGTAGATCCCGCTCGACGACCCGCGCGTCCTGGCCCTGGCCAAAGCACGCCAGCAGCTCGCTCACGAAGGAGTCCTCGCCCCGACCTGGGGAGGAGCTGACCGACAAAGAACGTGAGGGCAGCCTGCCCGATGCCCGCAACTACCTGGAGACGGCGATCAATGCCGGGCTCGTCCCCGAGGTGGAGGTGATCCACGACGGGCCGCTCGCGGGCCTGGGCAACATCAACCGCGAGATCGAGCGGCAGGCCCCTTGACCGCACTCCCGGTCACAAGTTGCACCGTCCCCTATCCCTTCGACCTGGTCCAGAACTGACGCGGCGCGAAACCCTCGCGCCGCAGCCAGTGCTCGGTATAGACGATGCGCTCGGCTTCGACCACGACCACAGGTCCCGAGGGCGGCTCGTCGAGTGAACGTGAACGCTCGACATGATCGGATTGCCACCGGATCGCCGGCCAGTAGTGCGCGAAGCCCGGGTCGTTGTCAGACAGTACGCGAGCCCGGCCGAAGACCTGTGCGCCTCGGCTGCTGGCCTGCCCCACCAGTGGAGCGAACAGCCCCACCGAGACTCGGGGGTCGGCGGCGAGGTTGCGCATCTTCGGTGAACTGGCTGCCGCGGTGAAGATCAGTGTGAAGTCGAGATGGAAGTACCGCACTGGAGTCGCCAGTGGTCCCTCGGGGCCCGCCGTCGCGAGCACGCACATGTTCTGCGACGACAGGAGGTTGAGTATGCGCTCTTCCAGACGCTCTGGATCGAGCCGCTTCTTGGGGGCCAGGCCGGCCAGCCACGGATTGGTCACAGGCATGATCAAGTCTCCCACGACGGCACTTCATCAGCTGGGCTTCAGCGCGACAGCACCCTCGCAGCGGCAGAGCGACCACCCGGAATGTGAAACCGCCGAACACGTCGGCGAGTTCGCCCGCGAGTTCGCCGTGCAGAACTGGGTCGACATGGACGAAGAAAAGACCGCCGACTGGCGCAAGACCCTTGCGGACCTGGAGGCCGCCGCCACCACCTTCCGCCGCACCGTGAACCTCATCGGCTGACCAGAGAGCTCCGTAGGCCATCGGCATCAGAACGGCCAATCACGATAAGAGGCGCCCGCCGGGCTCCTTAACGTGACTGCCCGTTCGGTTGCTGCTCAAGCCCCGAAGCTGACCGCGCTGATCCGTTACGGGGTGCCGTTAAGGGCCGCCGCACCAGGGGCGAGGTAGCTGAGAGGGGGGGGCGATCCGCTGGTTCTGGGGCCGTCTGCTACGTCCAGTATTGGATTGTGGCTCCTGCGTCATTGGACCTGGACGGGCTCGTCGAGCACTTCACGTTGCTGCCCGACGATCTGGCGCTGCTGCGGAACAAGACCGGGCGACGCGTCTGGGGTTCGCGGTCATGGCGGAGTACCTGCCGTGGAGGGGCCGGTTCCCGCGTGGCCGTTCGGATCTGCCGAACGAGGCCGTGGGGTTCGTGGCCAGACAGGTCAAGGCGCCGGCGTCCGAGATCGCGTTCTACGACTTCGGCGGCAGGACGATCAAGGGGCATGGCAAGGAACCGCGGAGTGTCCTGGGGCCGGCCTTGGGGAACATCGGTACAGCGGCTATCGGGTGAGAATGATCACGGTCCCGGTTGTAGCCGCTGGGAGGGCGTTGACGCGGTTCGCGTACTCGCGGCGGGCCTTGCGCTGTGCCGGGACCGCAGAGGTGCTCTGGGCGCCGCCGTCGAGGGGTTGGCAGCGTGCGAGGAGCTGGAGGTGAATCGCGGCCGTGTCGCTGACGCGCAGGATCTCGGAGTTATCCCATGTGACCTAGAAGACCGTGCGGTAAGAAGATCTGCGACTGACCGGGCATCAGGCCACCTTCCTCCTCACCCCCGGTGCGCACCAGCTGCTCCTGAGGTATCTCGTTGACGCGAGATATGCGCTCTCAGGAGACGTGGATCAGGACGAGAGCCTGCGCGACCTCAAAGTGTCAATTGGCGACCACCTCACTTCCATCCAGAGTGACGTCATCAGCGAAGACCTGATGCGATCGACCCTCGAGCGGATGCGGCCGGCCGTGCTACGGAGATTGACGAAGCGGTCCCGAAAACTACGGAAACAGGACGCCCCGGGTGGCGTCGCGTCCGATAAGGCAAGTGGCTCGGGCGTCTGCAACGGAATCGCCGCAGCACAAGGACTCTCCGTCGCGTGGGCCAGAGGCCTCTACGTTGCCATCTCGTTCCTCGCAGGCGCTCTGCTCGCACCCGTAGGCGACGGGTATCCCATGCTGGCTGTGTTCGGACCGTCGATCCTCGTCTGCCTCGGGTTGAGCGTGTTCCTGCAGCCTGTCGCAACGCGCGCCGAGTACGCGAGGCTCCGTGCGCCCCACCTGGAACGCTGATCAGACGGCGAACACCCATGCCACAGAGCAATCACCGCGCCATTTAGGTCTCATGGGACTGATGCACGATCCGGTCAGACTGACACCTGCTCGTGCATCAGTCCCTCCTTCCAGGCCCGCCCTCCCGGGCAAGCCAGATCAGATGACACCCGTCCGTTCCGCAGTCCCGTTCTTGCGCCGGTTGGCATTGAAGCGCGCCTTCTTCTGACGATTCCCGCACGTGTTCATGTCACACCATTTGCGGGTGCGACTTTGACTGGTGTCGAAGAAGGCGGCTTGGCAGGTTGGCGATGCGCACAAGGCCATTTTTCCGTCTCGTTCGCCTGCGATGATGCTGATCGCGTCGGCGGCGATTACGCTTAGGGCATCTTCTACGCAGGAAGCCGAGCTGAGTCGCCATTGACGATTGCTCTCAGGCGTCAGGATAGCCGCGGCCCGACCCTGAATGCTGCAGTCATTGATGATTTGGATAGCGGACGCAGGGAGAGCGTCTTGGATCGCGGTCGCTGTCGCGGCCGCGTGAATGGCTTCCCTCAGTTCCCGAGCGAGTTCGAGCTGGGCGGTGGTGCAGGAGTCCACGGCTAGGCCGTTCACTGCCAGCCAGTCGACGAGTCGCTGCGGCGTGGGAATGCGCTCCACAGCGTTGCCATGACGCTCCGTCAGAGTCCCCGTGAAGCTGGTCGCCAGCACGTTACCGAGGCGAAAGTCAGGGAAGCCAGCACGCATGGAACCACCTTAGCCTCGATCGTCCATTCGAGGACCGCATCCGGCACGCCAAAGACTCGGGGCTGGGCCGGTTCCCGTCGCGGGAGTTCGCGATCAGCACCACCTGGTGATGCTCACCCAGATCGCCGCCGACCTGGTCGCCTGGACCCGACTGCTCGCCCTGACCGGCGACGCGCAGGTCCTGGCCGCGTGCGAGCCGAAGGCCATGGGCTACCGATTCCTGCACGTCCCAGGCCGACTCACTCTCGGCGCCCGCAGGCGACGGGCGTACCCGAAACCTGGCCCTGGGTAGCCGCGATCTCCGTCAACATCGCAACCCGCCTGACCAGACCCTGTCCACCCACGAGGAACCTCAGAGACCCGTAGCCCGGCAGCGCCAGCCGGCACCCCGCCATGCCCGCCAGTGCACCCAGAGAGCCTGGTCACGGGTAACGCCGCAAACGCCCCGGTCCAGCGACCTTCATGAAAGACCGGGGTTGGCTGGTTGCACGCTGGCATGAAGACATGCTAGAACCGCCTTAGCCGGTTCCACGATGGCCAGGAGGTCTCATGCCCCGTCCAACCAGCGGCGTGCAAGCATTTGAAGCCCACGCAACTGACGCTGACCTCGACGATCTGCGCGCGCGATTGGCCGCGGCGCGGCTACCGGAGGCCGAGACGGTCTATCGCGCCGCGCCCGACCCTCGCCGATGGGAACAGGGCGTTCCGCTCGCCGACCTCGTCGATGTCGTGAACTACTGGCGCACCGGGTACAACTGGCGGTCGTTCGAAGCGCGCCTTAACCGGATCGGCCAGTTCCGCACGACCATCGATGACCTGGGAATCCACTTCCTACACCGCCGATCCGCGCGCGCGGATGCCACTCCTCTGATCTTGACGCACGGCTGGCCAGGCAGCATTGCTGAGTTCATCGATGTAGTAGACGAGCTGGCAGACCCGAAAGACGCAGACGCGCCGGCGTTCCACGTCGTGGCCCCGTCGCTGCCAGGCTTTGGTTACAGCGACAAGCCGGCCACCACCGGGTGGGGAACCGAAAAGATCGCGGCCGCATGGGTGGAACTGATGGGAAGGCTCGGCTACAACAAGTTCGCAGCCCACGGCGGCGACTGGGGAGGCCCGATCACCACGGTCCTCGGCGGCAGGTTCCCGGCGCACGTTCTCGGCATCCACACAACGACCGCGCAGGCACCGCCCGGGTTGACAACGGACGGGCTGACGGCGGCCGAGCGGAAATGGACCGAGGAAACCCGCGATTTCTGGGGCGGCCAGCGCGCGGCGTTCGCGAAGCAGCAGGCGACCCGACCGCAGACCATCGGCTACTCGCTCGTCGACTCACCAGTCGGGCTTCTCGCCTGGATCCTTGACAAGTTCGCTGAGTGGACAGATACCGAAGATAGCCCGTTCGAGACGATCTCCAGAGACAGCATTCTTGACAACGTCACCCTGTATTGGCTGACGCGGACCGGCGCATCGTCAGCCCGCATTTACTACGAAAGCCACCTCTCGCTCGACCCCGAACTTCGGGTCGACGTCCCGTCGGCAATCATTGTGTATCCCCGCGACATCGAGAAGTGTCCGCGCGCCTGGGCACAGGAGCGGTACCGACAGATCGTCCGATGGAGGTCGCCCGAAACCGGGGGACACTTCCCGTCGCTGGAGGTTCCCGAGTATTTCGTCAAGGATCTACAAGAAGGCCTCGCGGCAGTGCTGGCCGCTAATCGGTGAACGCGACTGGGTGCCGGGACTCGGAATAAGTCCGGCAATCTGAGCTGCGCGTCGAACGCTGTGCGCGGCGAGGGGTCTCGGTTAAAAACTTTTGCGGTAGCGTTCGTGGGCTTCTTCCCCATCGTTGTGTCGGCCCCGAGACCGCATGGTGGGACGGCCTGGAAACCGAACCCGGCTTCACCGCCGAGGACGGCACCCGCACCTTCGCCCCGAGCGAGATCATGGTCTGCAAGTCCTGCACCGGACGCGACATCGCCTACGCCCTGCACGACGAGCTCCTGCGCCCCCGTGCCGAACAACGCGCCACCCTGCGGGTCCGCCACGCCTACCAGCGCTACACCAAATGGGGCTGGCACAAGACCGCCCAGCCGCGGCCCGGCTGGCCCGGCGCTCCGCTATTGGACGTCCTCATGCTCGATCTGGCCACCCGCTGACCCGCCGCAGCCCTCCTCCGAATCCAGAGGCCGGATCCGCACGATCGATCATTCTCATAAACGGTCGATTCCCAGAACGCGAGCGCCGCCCCGGAAGCGACGCCCGAATCCAAGCCCGGATCGCCGTGCCGGTCGCGTTCGGGCGCGGCGGCCGGGACACCGGCCGGTTCACGAAGGTGACCCGGTTGGCCAAGCTGCTGTGGGTCACCACCCCGGCACCCCCCGCACCGGTCGACCCCGACCAGGTCACCGCCGACATCCGCATCGGGTACGCCCGCTGCTCCTCCCTCACCAGGAACTACAGTCGCAACTGCACGCGCTCGCCGCGCACGGCATTCCCCGAGACAAGATCTTCTTCGAGAAGATCTCCACCCGGGTCAAGGTTCGCCCGCAGTTCGAGGCCGCGCTCACCCTGGCCCGCCAGATCAAGGCGCACGCCCCGCACTGCCGCGTCATCCTCACCGTCTACGAGATGAAGCGGCGGGGCCGCGACGCCGCCGAACTCACCGCCCACGACCTGGTCCTGGAAATGCTCGCCGGACCACTCGCTGGCATCTACGACCCGGCCGGACCGGGCCGGATGCTGCTCGCCTTCTTCGCCGCGTTGGCCGAGACCGAACGCGAGAACATCCGCGAAGCCACCCTCGAAGGCCTCCACGCCGCCGCCCGCAAAGGCCACCACGGCGGCCGCCCCCACGTCATCACCGACGACATCCGCCGCGACCTCATCATCCCCACCGGCAAACGCCGCGGACAGAACCCTTTACTGGCCAGCACCTACCGCGCCCTTGCCGAACACGACAAGGCCCAGACCTACCCCGAAGCCATCGAACAGGCCCACACCGACTTCGCTGCGATGCAATCCACCCACTGAGGGGTCTGCCGGGCGTGCAGAGCAGAACGAGCCCACCTGCGCGAGCACGGGTTCCCGGTCACCGATGAGGTGTGCGCGCGGCCGTCGCCGATCCAGTACGACCACCTCAACTCCCTGGGCCGTTACGCCTTCTCCCGCGCCGACATGGTGTCCCTTCCACGACGGTGCTCATGAGAGCGCCTGAGCCCCAGGGCGATGAGAGTGATCCAGCTCGGCCGCGCGCCCGCCGCCAGAGTGGTCAGGCACCGACGCCGGGACCCGATAGACGCTGGCCAGCGTCGGGTGGCGGCCTTTGCTCTTGCCGGTGGGAATGGCCAGCTTGATCTCCGGCACGGACACGCCCCGGGCGCGCAGGCTGCGGGTGTAGGCCGCCATGTCGTCGCCGGACACCTTCCGGCGCCGTGGCCTCCGCGCTCGCGTGCCGAGGCCTGGCCCTCCAGCGGCTTCTCCCAGATGTACTCGTGTTCGGACTCGGCCATCCCGGCGCGAACAGCGCGGCCCCGTCTCCGCGCGGGTCGTACACACACCCTGCGGCGGGCCGATGAGCAGCTCAAGCTGGATTTCGGCCCGCCGCAGCTGTTCGGCGAGGGTCACCCGTTCGGCCGCGCCGCTTCAGGCGCTTCATCTCGTGCGCCGTGAAGATCACCTGCTGATGCGGAACCGCCGTCTTGATGGTGCGGGCGAAGTCCATCGCCTTGGTGAAACTCCGGCCGCACCTTCACACCTGTGCTGATCCTCTCCGAGAAAATCGGGTCACCCCCCGCCTGGTACAGGGCGTCCATTTGGCTCTGCAGCTCCTGCTGCGCGGTACTGCACCGGGCATGACCGACCCGGCCTGGGCGGCTTCGCCGGCCTCGCGCGCCGCGCCCGCTGCCAGATGCGGCCGGGACCGCGATCGAGGGGCGTCCTCATCTCCAACTCCGCCCGCAGTTGCGGCACCAGCAAGAAGCGCGGCGGTTGGCACTGAGAACGATCATGGTCGTTCAGGACCTCCACTCGGGAAGCTGCGAGGAGACCCAAGTAGCCCTGCGGAGTAATCACTACGGCCTGTGACGAGCATTCGGTGTGGGATTTGGCGTGGTGCTCCATGTCGCGCTTGGTTCGCAGACGGCCGGCCGCCAGCCCCGGCCCGGCCCAGGTGCTGGTGGTCGAGTCGGTCGCCTGCCGGCGATCGGCAGGTACGGACCGAGTGCATGACGGCGTGGTCCCAGCCGATGGAGGCGCTGGTGGCCAGGCGCCGCCCCGACCGGCCGGTACCGCCGCGATCGGGGCGGTTGTGCATCTGCTGGCCACCGCCATCGAGGAGGGCCGGGACCTGTCCTCGATGAGCGGCGTCCTGGCCGGCGCCGCCTACCGTCTGCTGTCGGCCTGACGACGGGGGTGGTCGGCGGCTAGCTCAGATGCCGGGTGAAGAACCGGGCCGCGGCGTCCCCCGCGAACTGGGGGACGCCGGTGTGCCCGCCCATATTGGCGTGCAGCGTCTTCTCCTTGGAGCCGAAGGCGTCGAACAGGTCCAGGGCCGACTGCCTGTCGTTCCCTTCGTCGTCCCACTGCAGCAGGACGTGCAGCGGAATGGTGACCTGGCGAGCCTCCTCGAACAGGGCGCGAGGCACGAAACTCCCGGCGAACAGAACGGCGGCCGAGATGCGCGGCTCGACCGCCGCCAGCCGGATCCCGATGGCGATCACTCCCCCCGAGTACCCGACCGGGCCGCCGATCTCGGGCAGCGAAAGGAGGGCGTCCAGGGCGGCCTGCCATTCCGGGACCGCCTTTTCGACCAGCGGGAGGACGAGCCGGTCGACGATCTCCTCGTCGACCGGCTCGCCGGCCTCCAGCGCCCGGCGCAGGTCGGCGCGGGCCTGCTCGGCGGCGGCGGAACGGGGCCGGTCACCGCTTCCGGGGAGCTCGATGGTGGCCGCGGCGAAGCCGTCCGCCGCGGAGTGCCGGGCCCGGGCCACCAGCCGGGGGTACATCTTGTGCAGTCCGCCGGGGTGGCCGATCAGGATCAGCGGCGCCGGTGCGGATGCGGATCCGGGTGTCCACAGGATGCCGGGGATCTCGCCGAGAGTGAATCCGCGTTCGAGGACGCCGTCGTCGAGACGCTGCTCGGAGGTGAATTGCATGGTCGTGCCTTTCGGGAGTGCTCTTGAACGGCGCTCCCGGACGACCTATCGCCCGACCGTGACCCCGGAGGGGAGCACCCATGTCGATACTGCGTTCACGGGTACCACCTCCTCGTTCTCTGGCACGGCCTCCGGAAAAGTAGCAGTGGTCGCCGTGGTCCGCCAACAGGTTTTTGCGGAGGCTCCGTGGCCGGATGCCACCGAGCCGCTCGCCAAGGGCCGAGGCCGTGTAGTTAAGGGCTCCGGGCCTGAGTGGAGGGCCGTTTAGCGCATGATCCGCACCGTGCTGCGGCTGCGCTACCTCTCGGATGGCCCGCTGCGGCGGCGGGTGACCGCGGCGACCAACAAGGTCGAGGCGTTCAACGGCTTCTCCCAGTGGCTCGGGTTCGGCAACCGCGGCGTCATCGCCGACGACTGTGACTCTGAGGGGGACGCCGGGGCCCGGGTGGGGGCCGTCATGCTCCCAGCCCGGGCTGCTGGCGTCCGCCTGGCCCGCCAGTCCTGATCCCCTCGGCACAGCGTACGAGGGTGAGGCGGCCCGCCATGCGATCAGCCAGTCGTTCAGGGCGGAGAGTCGGGCCGGTCGGCGACGGCGCGGACCGCCCGTGCAGGTCGTGCCCGCAGGCGGCTACTTGGTTTCGACCCGTCCGACCGGGTCGGGGCCTGTCGCCAGCGCCTCGCGTGCGGCCTGCCAGGCGTTGTCACCGGGGTGGAGTCGGCTGCGGAGGTAGGCCGCGGTGAGTCGGCCGACGACGGCGACTCGCTCGGGGTTCTCGTCCGTGGTCTCGGCGACGTCGTATCCGGGGATCCCGCCGAGTGCGTGCCCCGCGCCGAACAGGGTGAGCAGGGACTTGGGGCTGGGGGCGAGGGCGTAGGGGTCGGCGTGCCAGTCCGGTCCCATGTCCGTGAAGTGCCGGGAGTCGTCCTCGTCGCCGGCGACGACCAGCGCGGGTGTGGTCATCGTGGAGAAGTCGATGGTCCCGAGGACCGGCAGCGCGTTGGCCATGGGCCCGTTGAGGACGTCGCCCCTGCCGGGCGCGGCCAGCAGCACGCCCGTCTTGATCCGGGGCTCGATGAGGCTCACTTCCTCCCCGCTGTCGGGGTCGGTGACCCGGGCGCCGAGCAGGAGGCTGGAGGTGAAGCCGCCGAAGGAGTGTCCGGCGACGGCGACCTTGGTGTGGTCGATCCGCCCGGCGAGCAGTGGCACGGCCTTCTCGATCACGTCGAGCCGGCCGAGGATGTGGCTCATGTCCTCGGCGCGCGAGCGCCAGAAGAAGGGGGCGCCGGGAGCCTCGGCGACCAGGTGGCTCAACGTCCTGGAGGTGAGGTGGGTGGGCTGGATGACGACGAATCCGTGTGCCGCCCAGAAGTTGACGAGCGGCGCGTAGCCGTTCAGCGAGGAAAGGTTGTTCGAGGGGCCCTGGCCGTGGGAGAGCAGGATGACGGGTAGGCCGGTTCCGGTCTCGGGCGCGGTGACACGGATCTGGAGGTCCACGGGACGTCCGGGTACGGGCAGCACGACCGGGCTGTAGGACAGGACCGGGAGGGGCGAGCCCAAGGTGTCGGTGGTGGAGGTGGATGCGCTCATGATGCGTTGGTTGCCCTTCTGTGGCCCCTGCCGCCGGTCTCGGTCGACCGGCGACTGACGAGGCGGTCAGGGGCGTCCCGCTTCGGCTAAGCTGAAGTGGAGCGCCGCTCCAATTAATATCCGGAACGTTGCTCCGTTTTGTCAAGGGGCGTTGGAAGGAAGACGTGATGACCGCCGAGAGCCCCAGCGGGAAGGCGTCGACCCGAAGCAAGCGGGCCGACGCGCAGCGCAACCAGCGGGCCGTGCTCACCGCCGCCGCCGAGGTGTTCGTCACCTCCGGCGTCGACGCGCCGATCCGCCAGATCGCGGCCAGGGCGGGCGTCGGGATGGCCACGGTCTACCGCCACTTCCCGACCCGGGCGGATCTCGTCACCGCCGTCTACCACCACCAGATCGAGGAATGCGCCGAGGCGGGCCCGAGCCTCCTGGCCGGTGCCGACTCCCCGTTCGAGGCACTGCGCCAGTGGGTCGACCTCTTCGTCGACTTCCTGGTCACCAAGCACGGACTGGCCGACGCCCTGCAGTCCGACAGCGACCGCTTCGCCACGCTGCACACCTACTTCATCGACCGCCTGCTGCCCGTAAGCGCCCAACTTCTCGACGCCGCGGCCGACGCCGGCGCCATCAAGCCCGGCATACAGCCCTACGAACTGATGCGCGGCATCGGCAACCTCTGCATCGGACGCGACAGCGACCCGTCCTATGACCCCCGGCGCTTGATCGACCTCCTCCTCGAAGGGCTGCGGCGTCCTCAATCGGCCTGACGGCCCGGGGCAGGAACGCCGCCGCGTCGCCGAGGCCGCGTTGCGGCCGCCGGCAGCGCAGGGCCGCCGCAGCGCCGATCGCCGCCGCGGACTCCAGCGTGAACAGCCCCGAGACCTTGCCGTCCGCGTGCGGGGCGAAGAAGGAGGAGGTGAGGCCGAGGAACCAGGCCAGGGGGTTGCCGAGAACCGGGGTCGTACGCAGTCCTACGACGATATTTCTGCGAAACACGAGCTACATCCGGGTCCGCGCGTACGCTCGCAGTGCGTCGCGGACGAACGTCGCCCCCGCGGCGTCGTCGTACATGCCGGCGAAGCGGGGGTCGTCGACGTACATGTCCCCCAGGCCTTTCACCATCTCGATCGAGCGCTCCCGGTCGCCCTCGGCCGTGGGGGTACCCGGGATCTGGCTCAGCCACTGGACGTGCCGGGCAGCCAGTGACTGAGCGTGTTCCGATGTCGGAGAAACCCCGGCTTTCGCTGCGGCGACCCATGCGGCGACGAGGTCTTCGGTGGCCTGCTTCCAGGCTTGCTGCTGGTCAAGGGTCTTGCCGTGCCACCAGTCGTTGCTCACTTGGAACGCGCGCTCGCCCCAGTGTGAGATCACCTCGTCCTTGTAGCGGTCGTTGAAGCCCGCCAACATGACGTCCATCCGCGGTTCCGCCCCCGCCTGCAGGGCCTCGAGCGTGTGACGCACAGACCGGATCTGCCGTTCGATGCGATCCCGTTCCTCTTCCAGTGCGGCGATGTGGGCGCGGAGCCCGTCGCACGTGTCCACATCGTCGGCCAGGACCTCGGCGATGGCCGGCAGGCCCATGCCGAGCCGGCGCATGAGCAGGATCCGCTGTAGCCGGGCGACCGCGGTGGGGTTGTAGTAGCGGTACCCGTTCTCGCCGACCCGGGATGGGGCCAAGAGTCCGAAGCGGTCGTAGTGACGCAGGGTACGGCTGGTGATGCCGGCCCTCGTCGCGAGTTCCTGGATCGTCCACTCCATCGTTCCGGTGTTACCTGCGGCGGAGCGTGGTTGCGATGATCTCCGAGCTTTCGGCGTGCAGGGCCTGCGCCGCCGTCTGCCCGGTCGCCGCCAGGTAGGTGTCGACCAGCCGGTTGCCCGCGGCGTACCCGGCGCCCATCGGCAGTCCCACCGGGGTGAGGCCGAAGCGCTCGGCGCTGGGGTCGCCGTGCACCCAGGCAGTGAAGTTCTGCATGCCTTTCACGTCGAGCCCGGTGAGTACCTTGCCGAAGATCTCGTCGTCGTGCAGGTGCGGCACGCCGATGCGGGTGGGGCCGAGCTCGTCGCCGTAGAGCTGCCGGGCGAAGGCGTCGGCCAGGCCCTCGGAGACGATGTGATCGCCGACCGTGACGGTCACCGGGTCCCACACGACCCCGCCCGGGCCGAACCGCAGGTTGTGGTGGAGTTCGTGCACGGAGGTGGCCTCCAGCCGCTCCACGTTCTCAGGGAAGGGCCAGAGCGTGATCACGATGTGGCCCGAGATGCCGCCGAACCCGGTCACTCCTTGGCAGGGACCCATGAAGTGCTCGTCACCCGGATCGCCGAGCACGAACAGCACGGTGATGTCCGGGGCTCCCAGCCCCGGCGTCGCCTCCAGCAGTACGGTGAGAGCGTCGTCGAGGGCGCGTTGCATCCGCTCCCAGGCTCCGGCCGCCGCCAGGGTTTCGAGCGCGTCGAGGCAGCGCTCCTCGTCGCGGTCGATGGGGAACCCGGACGCTTCGAGGTGCATGGCCGGCAGGTCGACCTCGCCGGGGTGGTAGCGGTACATGCCCCTGGTGGGCTCCAGCATCGAACGCAGCAGGTCAACGCGGTCCGCGACCGGGGCCAGCAGGATCCGCCTCATGGCGGAGCAGGTATCAAGAACAGTGATCGACATGGCCCCGATGCTAGAAGTTGACGCAGCGTCAAGGTCAAACCAGCGGCGCTCTTCATCGAAGTACGGGCATGCCGTCATTCAGTCCCATCATGACCGGCGGTTCGCCGCTGCGATGGACTCACACAACTCGGTCAGCCGTTGTTCCAGTGTGCGCAGCTCCTCGGTCGTGCAGTCGACCCGACAGGCACAACAACGCGACCGCGATGACCGGCGATCGCAACCTAACCCGTCACATGGAGCTACTTTGCCCGTGGTGACGCCGACCCGAGTGGGGCCCCTTATGGCGCACCGCCAAAATCCGGTCCGCCCCTCCCCGGAGGCCTACCTGACGGCTGGGGACACGTTCGAGAGAAGGACGCTGGCCGGGCCCACCGGTGGTGTCCGCAGACGGATGAAAAAAACCCGACACAAGATGTCAGGTTTTGGGGCCAGCATGGTTTCACCGGTCGGCGCCGATGGCGGCGTGGGCCAAGCCCTACGGATGGACAAGGACCGCGATGCGCGAAACGCGAGAAGAACTCAAAGAGCTGCAAGCCCTCCTGGACGCCTCCCTTTCCCGTTCCACCTCGCATCTCCGCTCGATCATCAACACCGAGAGGACACTGACCGCGGAGCGGCTCACCCAGGTCCTCACCGGCATGCGCACCCTCGCCCTGTCCACGGTGACGGCGAAGGGCGAACCGCGGATCAGCGGCGTGGACGGGCACTTCCTGCACGGAAAGTGGCACTTCGGCACGGCGCGCGGGGCCGCCAAGGCCCGCCACCTCGCCGCCCGGTCCGCCACCAGTGCCGCGCACATGCGCGGTGAGGACCTGGGCGTGTTCACGCACGGCACGGTGGAGATCCTCAACCCCCAGGACGGCGAGCCCGCCGCGGACTGGCCGGACCTGCTCGCGTACTTCAAGGACTTCTACGGCGACGACCTCTTCGACTGGGACAACGACGTGGTCTACTACCGGCTGCACCCGCACTGGATGAGCGTCTACGCCCCCGACTTCGCAAAGCTCACTGCGGCGTCCCAGTCCTGATCGATGGCACGGGCCGCATCGGAAACGGCCGGTTGATGAGATCTGGTGAAGCGGCCGCCGCGTAGTGGCGTGATCGGTTTGTTCGGCAGGGGCGGGGGCCTCTCCGCCCCTGTCCTGCTGCGTCGCGAGAGGGTGGACGAAAGTTGACGGCATTCGTACGGGACGTCGCGAGCATGGGCCGCGAGACCATCGACGTGGTAGGGGCTCGTACCAACAATCTGCGGGACGTGTCCGTGAGCATCCCCAAGGGGCGGCTCGTCGCCTTCACCGGGGTGAGCGGCAGCGGCAAGACCTCGCTGGCCATCGACACCCTGCACAACGAGGCCCAACTGCGGTATCTGGAGGGGCTTTCGCCGTTCGTACGGCAGTACATCACCCAGCGCAACCGGCCGAAGGTCGACCGCATCCTGGGTCTCGGCGCGACGCTCGCGGTCGACCAGCGCCGTCTGAACCGCAACCCCCGCTCCACGGTCGCGACGATCACCGGCATCGACGGGCATCTGGGGCTGCTGTACTCGCGCCTTCCGGGGATCGGCGCGGACCCGGCGGTGGAGCGTGGCGACGGGCATCTGACGACCGCTCACTTCGACCGCGGTACGCCGGATGGGGGCTGTTCGGACTGCCACGGGGTGGGCGGGCGCTGGCAGGCGCAGGAGGACCTGGTCATCACCCACCCGCAGCTTCCGCTCTTCGAGGGGGCCTCACCCTGGTACGCGAAGTGGCGGTCGGGGGAGCACGCGTTCGTGCCGGCGCTTGCCGAGAAGCGGGGCGTGGACCTCGGCCGGCCGTGGGAGTCGCTGCCGGAGGAGTTCCGCCACTGCGTGCTGTACGGCACGGGTGACGAGAAGATCGAGGCGACCGTCGACATGCCGAACAAGAAGGAGACGGCCCTGATGACCTACACCTCGAGTCAGCCGCTGCGGGGCGCGCTCGCCGAGGTGGAGCGGGTGTTCGTGAACGCACAGACCTCCAGCGCCAAGCAGCGCTACCTGCCGTACATGCGCAAGCAGCCCTGCGGCACCTGCGGCGGCAGCGGGTACGACCAGGTGGCCCGGTCCGTGCGGCTCGGCGGGCTGACCTACCCCGACCTGGTCGAGGTGGAAGTACGGGAGGTGCGCAGCTGGGCGAAGCGCGTGGCGGACGGCCTGGACGCCCGGCACGAGGAGGTGGGCGGGCCGCTGCTGCAGGACCTGGGCCGCAGACTCGGAATCCTTGACCGGCTCGGCCTGGCCCATCTCCAGCTGTCCCGGAGCGCGGCGACGCTGTCCGGGGGCGAGTTGCAGCGGACCCGGCTCGCCGCGCAGCTCGGCACCGAGCTCAGCGGCATCATCTTCGTCCTGGACGAGCCCGGGACCGGCCTGCATCCAGTGGACAAGGCGCACCTGCTCGACATCGCATTGGAGCTGCGCGAGGCCGGCAACACGGTGCTCCTCGTCGAGCACGACCCTGAGCTGATCGCGCGGGCCGACTGGGTGATCGACGTGGGGCCCGGCGCGGGCCGCTTCGGCGGTGAGGTCCTGGTGTCGGGGCCTCCCGCCGACGCGGCCGCCCACCCGAAGTCGCTGACCGGGCGCTATCTGGCGGGTGAGGGGCCGCGGCTGCGTCGGACCCGCCGCCCGGCCGGGGATGGCACCGGCTGGGTGGAGCTGCACGGCCTGCGTGCGCACAACGTGGCCGCGGACCTGGTGCGTCTCCCCGCCGGTCGGCTCACCTGCCTGACCGGGGTGAGCGGCAGCGGCAAGAGCAGCCTGCTCGGCGCGCTCGGGACGAGCGTGGAGGCCGCCCTGAACGGGACGGCGACCGACACGGTGCGGGAGGTGACCGGTCTTGAGGGGTTCGGCTGGGTGGCCGTCGTCGATCAGGAGCCGCTCGGGCGGACGCCGCGGTCCAACCCGGCCACTTACAGCAAGGCGTTCGACATTGTCCGCAAGCTGTTCGCCGGGACCGGCGTGGCGCGCGGACGCGGGGTCAACGCCTCCTGGTTCAGCTTCAACACCGCGGGCGGCGGCCGGTGCGAGACCTGCACCGGTCATGGCCGCAGGCTGGTCGACATGCACTTTCTGCCGGACGTGTGGGTGGTCTGCGACGCGTGCGAGGGTCGGCGTTACAAGCCGGAGGCTTTGGAGATCACGTATCAGGGGTTGGCCATTGACCAGGTGCTGGAGCTGACCGTCGCCGAGGCGGTGGAGCAGTTCTCCGAGCCCCGGCAGCTCGCGGAGACACTGGGAGCCTTGAACCAGGTCGGGCTCGGCTATCTCCAACTCGGCCAGAGCGCCACAGAGTTGTCCGGCGGTGAGGCGCAGCGGCTGAAGCTGGCGTCCGCGATCCAGCGCGGTGCCGCCAGCCGCAAGGCCGGCCTCATCGTTCTCGACGAGCCCGTCTCGGGCCTGCACCCGTCTGACATCCAGCGCGTGGTGGATGCGCTCGATGTGCTGCTCGACTCGGGCAACACCGTCGTCGTGGCCGAACATGACATCCCCGTCGCCGCGTCCGCGGACTGGGTGATCGACCTGGGGCCGGGAGCCGGTCCGGACGGGGGTGCGGTGGTCGCCGAGGGCACCCCGGACGCCGTCGCGATGGCGGACACCCCGACCGCCGGTTTCTTCCGGCGGTACGCGGCGGGCCTGCCGCTCCTGGAGGCGCGGGAAGGCGCGCGCTGCTGAGGGGCCGGCGCGCGGTCTCGCGTCACGTCCTGCACCGTCGTCCGCGCCTCCTCAGAGGACGAGCGCCCGCCTGAGATCGCCGACGGAGCGGTGCGGGGGTTCTTGTGCCGGGTCTTGGCCATGATGAGCTGGGGCCGCCCTGGTGGGGCGAGCAGGCGTTCCAGGGAGCGCGGACTCCTTCGGGCTGAGTTCGAGACGCGGCCTGCGCGGAACGCCACCCGGCGAGCCGGGGCCAGGGTGATGTCCCCGCAGGAGAGGGTGGGAGGAAGCGGCGATGTTGATCGGGATCCGGCGCAACTGCCCGCTGGGGCGAGGAATGACCGGTCAGCCGGGTCGGTTGGCACATGAGCAAGGCTGATTCGGCACGCTGTGGCGGCTGCTGAAAGAGCCACCTTCTATAAGGAGAGTCCGTTGAGCGGTCCTGACCCCAAGTTCATCACCTTCGACATGTACGGAACTCTGACGGACTTCGCCATCGTGCCCGCCGCCAGAGAGGTGATCAAGGATGTGGCCCCGCCCGAGACGCTGGACATCTTTCTCCACCGGTTCAGTTGCTACCAGCTCGATGAAGCGATGGGCGATTGGCGACCTTATGATGAGGTAATCGCTCGATCCTTCGAACGGGCTTGCAATAGCACCGGAGTCGAGTTCCGGCCGAGCGACCCCGCCAAGATTTTCGCGGCGATCCCAGAATGGGGGCCCCACCCCGATGTCCCGGAGCCTCTCGCGAAGCTCGCTGGGCATTTCCCTCTCGTAATCGTCTCCAACGCCGCAAACGGACACGCCGATCAGAACGCCGGGAAGCTCGGCGCGCCGTTCCACGCGGTGTACACAGCAGAGATGGCGCAGGCCTACAAGCCAAGACTGCGCGCATTCGAGTTCATGTACGAGCAGTTGGGCTGCCGGCCGGAGGAGACGATGCACGTGTCGTCCAGCCCGCGCTACGACCTGCAGTCAGCGACCGACCTCGGCGTGAGAGACACGGTGTACCTCAACAGAGGAAACGAGCCGTCAGCGCCGTTCTATCACGCCTACGAGGTAACGTCCCTCGCCGGGGTGGTAGAAATACTAGGCATCTGAGATCGCCGTTGAATCCCTCCATGGCGAGTTGAGATTCTCGGGTCGGGTAGCCCGGGGCAGTTCAGCCCCGGATTCCCGCAGAACAGAGCGTGACGGTCTCCCGCACTCCGCTCTTATCATCCTGGTCACCAGTGGCGGGCAAACCCGGTCGGCATAGGGCTTCGTTCATCAAGCTGAAACCCAGCCGCACTCATTACCGCCAGGAGCCGAACCTACCTCACCGGAGTTCTGGGCCGGAACGTCACGGGCCTCCTCAAGGCGAGCGACAGTGTCCGGAAGGTCCGACGTCCGATAGTTTGATCTTGTGTGGCGCCGGCCCGCTGCACTGGCGCCCGGGGACCGAGGATTGTGACCGATGAACGACAACGATTGGCTGGCCGAGCGGTTCGCGGAGCACCGGCCGCATCTGCGGGCCGTGGCCTACCGGATGCTCGGCTCGCTGAGCGAGGCCGATGACGCGCTGCAGGACGCCTGGCTGCGGGC
Source organism: Actinomadura vinacea (assembly GCF_039532545.1). Lineage (NCBI taxonomy): Bacteria > Bacillati > Actinomycetota > Actinomycetes > Streptosporangiales > Thermomonosporaceae > Actinomadura > Actinomadura vinacea. The sequence goes on from NZ_BAAARW010000024.1 coordinate 321,966, forward strand.
CGACCGGGCCGATCTCGGCGACGTGCGGAATCTCGCCGGGTGGCTGACCACGGTGGTGGCGCGAGTGTGCCTGAACATGCTGCGCTCGCGTGAGCACCGGCGGGAGGAGTCCCTGGACGTCCAGGCCGCCGACCCGCTGCTGGACCCCGCGTCCGGCGGGAATCCCGAGCACGAGGCGGTGATGGCCGACTCGGTGGGAGTGGCGCTGCTGGTGGTCCTCGACACGCTGACGCCCGCCGAACGCGTCGCGTTCGTGCTCCACGACATGTTCGCGGTGCCGTTCGAGGAGATCGCCCCGATGCTGGAACGCACCCCGGACGCGACCCGGCAACTGGCCAGCCGTGCGCGCCGCCGCGTGCGAGGCGCCGCCCCCGCACCCGACGCCGATCTCACCCGGCAGCGGGAGATCGTCGAGACCTTCCTGGCCGCCACCCGCGGCGGAGACCTCCAGGCACTGGTCACCCTGCTCCACCCCGACGTGGTGCTGCACGCCGACAAGGCCGTCATCCCCACCCCCGAGCCCATCACGGTCCTCGGAGCCGAACCCGTCGCCGAGGGCGCGCTGGCCGCCGTGCAGCGGGCCCGGTTCACCGGGATGGCTCTCATCGACGGCGCGGTCGGCCTCGTGATGGCACCCGGCGGCCGCCTGCGCGTGGCGCTCGCCTTCACCATCGCCGACGGCCTCATCGCCACCATCGACGTCATCGCCGAACCAGACCGCCTCCACCGGCTCCAACTCGCCGTCCTCGACTGACGCCGTCAGACGCTCCCCGCCGCAAGCCTCCGGTGACACACGTCACACAAGCCCGCCGGTCACATCGGCCTCCCGGACCGGGTCAGGGCAGTGACGGACTCACCCGCCGGAGCGGCACCGCCCCGGCACCACAGGCAAGGAGCGCCTCAGATGTCCACCGCTCACATCGTCGTCACCGTTCTCGCCGCCGCCTGGGTGGCCTTCTCCGCCTACGCGATCCTCACCCGCGCCCAGTGGGTCGTCGAACCGCTGACCGAGTACCGCGTCCCCCGCTCCTGGTGGCCCTGGCTCGGCGCCGCCAAGGCCGCGGGAGCCGCAGGCCTGCTGGCCGGCCTGCTCGTGCCCGCCCTGGGCACCCTGGCCGGCATCGCCCTGATCCTGTACTTCACCGGCGCCGTCATCACCATCGTGCGTGCCCGTTCCTACACCCACATCCCCTACCCGCTGCTCTACCTCGCGCCCGTCGCCGCCACCCTCGCCCTGGCCTCCGCCGCCTAATGGCCTCAAACCCCCGAGTCTGATGCCACCGACCATGGGAACCGCATGCGGACGCAATCGGGTCCCCGCGTCCGCCCGACGGACTGACGCCGGCTCGGGCGGTATTCGGTCTGGTCCCCCACGGCTGAGAAGGACGAGGATGGGAGTGAGGAGCGGCCACTGGCCGCTCCTCACTCCCCAGCCAGTTCCTGAACCCGGCCCACGGCAAGACCCGGCTCGAGCGGGCCAATGCCACGCCGTCCGCACCGATAGCTCCTGAAGTCGGCCCGGTGGCTGTGGCGACCGGGACATTCGAGGTCACCGGCCGGTTGCCTGTCCCACGGCAGGCGTCATGCCACCGCCGCTCTTGGCCCAAAGCACCCGGTCTCCCTGGCATTGGACGAGCTCGGACCCGTCATCCGCACCCTGTCCGCCAGGAAATCCACGAGGGCAGGTGCTGGAGAGCCGGAACAGCGCCGACGACAAAAACCTCTACGGCCGAGACGGAGTGCTGAGCAGCACCGACCGCCAACACGCCGAGGGCTTGCAGTCCTCCTAAAGGGCTGGTTCGGGATCGGCCGGGAAGAGGGGGCGGTCCCGGGCGGGCAGCCACTGATCCCCGGCGGCGAAGGCACGGAAGTGGTTCTTCACATGGGCGATGAGCAGCGGCAGCGACGGATGGCGGTTCGCCTCGTGCCACATGAGGGACCAGGGGTACACCGGCGTGGGATCGATGACGGAGATCTGGACGACCTCCGGGTACCCGGGAAACTGTGCCTTGTTGCCGAACATGATGAGGTCCGATGAGGCTCCGACCTTCTCCATGATGTGGTCACGACCGAAGACCGGCCCGGAAGTGTCGATCTGGACGCCGAACTCGGCGCTGAGGAAGCGGTAGTACTCTGCCCACTCGCTGTCGCGGGCGTTGCCGGGCATCCACGCCGTCAAGCCCGAAAGGTCTCCCATCGGCATGCGCTTGCGCCTGGCCAGCCTGTGCCGGTGTCCGACCAGGATGGGGATCGGCTCCAGGCAGGCCGGCATGCGCTCGATCCCCGGAGGAAGAGGCCCGTTCACGCGGCCGAACGCCGCGTCGACCGAGCCGTCGGTGAGCGCCGTCCACCGTGAGACGGTGCCGCGGGAGACGACGATGTCAACCTCGACGTCACCGGCCTCATAGAAGTCCCGAACGATGTCGATGGGTGCCGCGGCACGGCCGAGCACGTCAATGCGCAGGGCGCGGCCGCGCGCGCGGAGCATCGCGGTGGCGTGGTCGGCCAGGCTGATCAGAGCCCGGGCCTGCGGGAGGAAGGCCGCACCGTCCTCGGTAGGCCTGGCTCCGGCGCGCGAGCGGTTCAGCAGCGGCACGCCCAGGTCCGATTCCAGCCTGGCGATCCGTTTGGACACGGCCTGCTGGGTCATGCCCAAGCGGTCGGCCGCCTCGGTGAAATGCCCGCCGTCGACGACGGCGAGAAAGGCCCGGACGGCACCCAGATCGAGCTCCATTCACAACTCCTGGTTGTCCGCTGGCGGCGTGTCGGCTGTTGGACACCGCACGGCAAGCTCCGATCTGATGAGCGGCGCCAAGGATGTCATGACAACCGCCAGGAGTATAAGTGACCCCGTCAGACGGCCACGGCCGACGTCAGGTGCTGGTGATCCTGTCCGGCCTGATGCTCGCCGCCTTCGTCGCCACCTACGCCGTGATCGCCGGCCAGTTCACCTCGCGAACCGGCCGCTACAAGGTCCTACCAGTAGCGGGCTCGTTCCTGCTCGGCACCGGCGCGGGCCTGTACGCACAGACCATCACGCTGTCCACGCAGAACGCGCTCCCCCAGGCCGACCTTGGCGTAGCCACCTCGTCCACCACCTTCTTCCGACAGATAGGTGGCACCCTGGGCACGGCGGTGTTCCTGTCCATCACATACAGCACCGCCGGTAGCACGATCAGGACGGCTTACGCGAGCGAGTCCCACCCCTGCCTTCCACACCGCGGTGGCGCAACATCGCGAACAGACCGAACCCCTGCGCCTGGCCTCGGACGGCGCCCAGTCCGCCCTGGACAACACAGCGTTCCTGCAACACCTGCACCCTGTTCTCGCCCGGCCTTTCCGGCAGGGCTTCACCAGCGCGCTGGACATCGCCTTCCTCACCGCCGCCGCGGTGATGGCGGCCGCCCTCGCCCTGCTGATCAGGGAACTGCCGCTGCGCACGACCATCGCCGCCGCACCGGCCACGCCGGCCGAACCCGCCAGACAGTGAAGCCACCATCGCAGGCTCGGAAAACGCCCCCGTAACCACGGCCGCTGGCAGGCCCCAGCCGGCACGGCGCGCACTCTCGCGAGCCAGAACACCCCTCACCTCCTAAGGAGAGACATGACCGTCACGACCCCGGCGCTAGCCCCCCGGACAACCGCACTGCTCGTCATGGACTACCAGGAGGCAGTCCTGGCCTCCCTCCCCGACCTGGCCGACCCGGAAGCGCTGCTATCACGGGTGGCCGGCGTCATCGCCGACATGCGTGCGCACGGCGCCACCATCGCCCATGTGCGCGTCGGCTTCACCGAAGCCGACTGGGCGGCGATCCCGACGGCCAACAAGACCTTCTCCTTCATCGGCCGGCAGCGACTCCTGCACCACACAGATCCCGCCACAGCCATCCACGATCAGCTCACTCCCGAGCCCGGCGACATCACCATCCGCAAAACCCGCTACGGCGCACTGTCCACGACAGACCTTGACCGGCAACTGCGGGACCGCGGAATCACCACCCTGGTCATCGCTGGCATCACCACCAGCGGCGCCTCCACCGTCACCGACGCCGCCGACCACGACTACCAGCTCTACATCCTGTCCGACGGCGTCACCGACCCGGACCCCCACACCCACCAGACCCTGATGAGCAGCGTCTTCCCGAGACTGGCCCACATCATCGACACCGCCGAACTGCGCTCACTCCTGCGCGTGGCCCATCCCGCGCCGTCAGAGACCGGCCGTCAAGCGCCGACGCGCACGGAACAGGAACTGGAGATCCCGTTGACCGGAGGCCGGATCACGAAGGGAGTCGTCCGTGTCGGGGACACGGTGCGGCGGCCGATCGGGCCGCACTCGCCGTTCGTGCACCGGTTGCTCCGGCATCTCGAGGACGTCGGCTGCGACGCCGCGCCGAGGCTGCTCGGAACCGATGGCAGGGGGCGCGAGATCCTCAGCTTCCAGCACGGTGAAACCACGACCGCCTTTCGGGCCCGTGACTGGTCGCCCGCCCAGATCACCGCCGCGGCGCGGCTGCTGCGCCGGCTGCACGACGCGACCGCCGGCACGCCGATCGCGGGTGGCCGGCAGACGGTGTGCCACAACGATTTCTCCCCGCTCAACGTCGCCTTCGTCGAAGGCCTTCCTGTCTCCGCGTTCGACTTCGACCAGGCCGCCCCCGGCCCCCGCACGCGTGACCTCGCCTACGCCGCCTGGCTGTGGCTGCTCGGCGCCGACATCACCGGCCCTCTCGACCGCCAATTGGCCCTCTTGCGCACCTTCCTCGACGTTTACGGGCTCGAGGACGAGTACCGGCGGGGCTTCGGCAGGCGCATCGTTGCCCGGGTCGAGGCCGAGCGCGACTTTCATGAACGTGCCGGGCGCGTCGCCGCCCCCGGATCCTGGCTGCACCATGAAATCGCCTGGCTGAGGCAACACGCCGACGCCATCGACCGCGGTTTGGAAAGTCCACGATGACCAAGCGGACGGCTACGGCCGCCCTTGGCCTTTGCGGGCTCGCAGCGCGGTGCCGCTGGAGGCGTACCGGGTGACCACCAGCCCCTTCTCGGCGGCGTTGGTGTGGATCTCGCACTCGCGGATCGGTTTGATCAGGTCGTCGTCGCCATCGCGGGGACCCCACCGGTTGATCACGACCGGGAAGAGGCTGCCTCGGGGCCGCGGGACGCGGCCGAGTCGAAGGGCAACCGTTCGGGGTCGATGGGCGCGATGGCGTGGTCGCTCGTGGCGGCATTGCCGGATCAATGTGCCGGACGGCCGGGCCGCGACTGTACCTACTAGTATGTATGATCGTGGTCATGGATACCAGGGAGCGGCTCATCGAGAGCACCCGCGAGCTGCTGTGGGAGCGCGGGTACGTGGGCACCAGCCCGAAGGCGATCCAGCAGCGCTCCGGCGCGGGCCAGGGCAGCATGTACCACCACTTCGACGGCAAGCCGGCCCTGGCGCTCGCCGCGATCGGTCGCAGCGCCGGGGCTCTCAAGGCCGCGGCGGAGGTCGAGTTCGCCCGCCCGGGCACGGTGGTCGAGCGGGTCACCGGCTACCTGCGGCGGGAACGGGACGCGGTGAAGGGCTGCCCGGTCGGGCGCCTCACACAGGACCCGGACGTGATGGCGGATCCGCGACTGCGCAGGCCGGTCCAGGACGTCTTCGCCTGGCTCACCGACCGGCTGGCCGGGCTGTTGGCGGAGGGCCGCGCCAACGGCGAGCTCGACATCGGGCTCGACCCTGCGGCCACGGCCGCCGCGCTGGTCGCGGTGGTGCAGGGCGGCTATGTGCTGGCCCGCTCCGCCGGCTCACCCGGCATCTACGCCCAGGCCATCGACGGCGCCCTCGGCCTGCTCGCCGGGCACGTCCGTTACCCGCCGCACCCTGACCCCGGTGCCCAGCACCCCGATGACCCGCATCAGTGAAGGGAGAACCGCTGACATGCCTCTGGTTCGCATCGACGCGCTGGGGGCCGACGGCGATCGGCTCGACGCGCTCGGCCGCGCCGTGCACGACGCACTGGTCGAGACGATCGGCTTCCCGCCCGACGACCGGTTCCAGATCCTGACCAGCCACGACGGAACCAGCAGCACGCTGCGCTACGACGACTACCTCGGGGTGCACCGCGACGACGGCATCGTCTACGTCGCGATCACGATGCGCGCCGGCCGCACACCCGCCCAGAAACAGGCGCTGTACCGGCGGATCGCCGAACTGACCCACCAGTACGCCGGGACCGAGCCGCGCAACGTGTTCATCACCGTGACCGAGAACCAGGCGATCGACTGGTCGCTCGGCAACGGGATAGCGCAGTACGTCGTGTCTCCCGGCCCGGCATCGCCGATGGCCGATCGCCGTATCGCCCCGGGTGAATGAGACACGGCCCGGAACTCCTGAAGCTGCGGCGAGCCGCAAAGTAGGCCGGGGAATCGGCTGCGGTCGAGGTGGCCGGTTTGTTCGTCGTGGTCGCGGAGCATGCGCATGACGGTTGCGGGTGAGGGTGTCGGCCTTTCTTCTTGCCGGTGGCGATGACGAGGCGGGCGGCGATGTCGCGCAGGCTGTGGTTCTGTTCGCGCAGGTGGAGGGCGTGGGAGAGCATGGCTTCGTCGGTGACGCCGGCGCCGCCGATGGTCTTGCCGCGGCTGCGCGCGGAATCGTGGCCTTCGAGGGTGCGGTCGCGGATGTTTTCGCGTTCCATGCCCGACTGGGCGGCCAGCACGGTGAACGCGATCCCGGCCGGGTCGTGCGAGCCCTGCAGCTCGCCGCTGAGGAATTCCAGGGCGAAGCCCGAGGCCCTGAATTGTTCGGCCAGGGCGGCGAGCAGGACGTGCCGCAGCTCGGGGTTGAAGCGCCGCAGGTGGCTGGGTGAGGACGCCGAGGCTCTGGCCCGCCAGGCGTTGATGACCTGCACGCCGATCCCGGCGAACGCCTTCTCCGGGACGCCGACGGCGCGGACCTGCTTGAGCTTGGATATCTCGTCCAGCGGCGAGTTGAGGCTGACGTTGCCCGGGTGGGCCTTGATGTCCGCCAGGACCGACTCCACGAAGTCCTCATCCTGGTCGGTGCCGTCGTCCTCGGCGGCCGTGTCGCCCTGCTCGGCGGTCGGGTCGGTGAAGACCAGCGCGTCCAGCCGGCGGGTGCAGCCCTCGGCCCGCGCGAGGCGGGCGGCGACTTCGGCGACGGCGCGCTCGTCGGCCTGGTGCAGCGCGGAGCGGACGATCGTGTCGACCTGGGCCGCGGTCGGCGGCTCGATCAGGCCCGCGCGCATCTGCCGCAGCAACTCGGCCCGCACCTGCTCCTCGCGGCGTTCGTCGTGCCAGATCACGTCCACCAGGTGCGAGACGAGCTTCACCTGGTCGGTCTTGGTGCACTCGTGCCAGCCGGTCAGATCCCGCAGCTCGCTGCGGTGCCGCTTGGCGGCGCAGGAGGTGAAGTCGTAGAAGGCCAGCTCGGACGCGGCCACGCCGACCTGCTTGGCGACGTGCTCGATAGCGTCGGGCGGCAGCTCCAGGCGCATCCGGGGGAACCGGCCGCGCCAGAGCAGAAATTTGAGCTGAACGGCGAAGCCCAGCCTGGTGGCGCCGGTCTTGTTCCGTAGCCAGCCCGCCTCGTCGCTGTTCAGGGTGAAGTGGTCCACCACCCCGTCCAGGCCCAGATCCCGCCCCACTGCTCGGCTCCGCCCGCCCCCGTGATCACATGTCGGACCGGACGGTAGGGGGCGCCGGTGCACAGCGGGAGCGGATATCAGCGAAGTGCCCCGGTCGGGCGGGCAGACCTGGTAGACGCACCCGGCAGGCGCCCCGGGCGGGGGCCGTCACTGTCCCCGCCCGGGCGCCTGGAGCTCAGTGGGCCATCACGGGCTCGCCCTCGGACGGCTCCAGAGCCCGATTCGGAATCAGGAACGCCGCGATCACCGCACCGACCACGAAGAACCCGGAGCCCCACGCCAGGGTGGCCGTGTAGCCCTCGACCCCGGCCTGCGCCGCGGCCAGCGCGCTGGGCCTGTGCGAAGTCAGGTAGTCGGTCGTGGCCGACGAGGCAACGGTGGTCAGTAGCGCCGTACTGATGGAGCCGCCGATTTGCTGACCGGTGTTGATCAGCGCCGAGGCGACGCCCGTGTCATCGCGGTGCAGGCCTGAGGTCGCCCCTGGAACGCGGTGGTCATCACCCCGCCGAGGCCGAGACCCAGCAGGATCATGCCGGGCATGATGTGGGCGGCGTAGGTGCTGTCCAGCTCGAGCCGGGTCAGCAGGGCCATACCGGCTGCGGCGACCAGGAAGCTGGCGCTGACGACGATCTTCGGGCCGACCTTGGGCAGCACCAGCAAAGACATCGTGGTCGACGAAACGACGACGGCCGCGACCATCGGCAGGAACGCCAGACCGGTCTTGATCGGCGAGTAGCCGAGGCTGGCCGCAAAGTAGTAGGTCAGGAACAGGAAGATCGAGAACATCCCCATGCCGATGACGAACACCGCCGCGAGCGAACCACCGCGGGTCCGGTCCAGCACGAGGCGCAGCGGCAGCAGCGGATGCGCGACCTTGGACTGCAGCCATACGAACACCACGAGCAGCACCGCGCCGACGATCATGGAGCCGAGTGCGACCGGGTCGGTCCAACTGGTGGACTCTACGTGCGCGAACCCGTAGACGATGGCGAACAGCGCGGCGCTCACCACGACGATGCCCGGAATGTCGAGTTTGGGCTTCTTGGTGATCACGGGCTTGGCCAGCAGCAGCAATGCACCGATCAGGGCGGGGGCCGCGAAGGCGACGTTCACGTACATCACCCAGCGCCACGACGCCCATTCGGTGAGCATGCCGCCGAGCAGCAGCCCGATCGCGCCGCCCGCACCACCCAACGCACTGAAGATACCGAAGGCCTTCGCCCTTTCGGACGGTTCGGTGAAGGTCACGCTGAGCAGTGAGAGTGCCGCGGGTGCGAGCAGTGCAGCGAAGAGGCCTTGGGCCACGCGTGCCGCGACGAAGATCTCGAAGCTGGAGGCCGAGCCGCCGAGAATGGATGCGGCCCCGAAACCTGCCAAGCCGATCACGAAGAGGGTACGTCGGCCCAAACAGGTCACCGAGTCGGCCGCCGAGCAGCAGCAGGCTGCCGAACGCCAGGGCGTAACCCGTGATGACCCACTGCCGGCTGCCGTCGCTGAAGCCGAGGTCTTGCTGCGCCTCGGGCAGCGCGATGTTCACGACGGTCGCATCGAGCATGACCATGAGCTGTGCCATGCCTATTACGACCAGCACCCACCAGCGCACGGCATGTGAGCCGCGAAGGCCCTAGTCTGTCTTTCCGGAGGCGGGCGCCCCGCGGTCGATGCTGGTACTCATTTTTCCCCTTGCTTGCTGGGCATGGCTGAAAACCGTCTGGAAACAGATCGGTTTCTCACCAATGAAGGTGAGGCGAGCGGGTGACGGGCTGAGATCTCAGGGCTTCGAGATCATCGTGTGGCCGCTTTGGGGCTTCCCTCGGCGATCCTCTGGAGGGCCGCGTCGGTGTCCGCGGTGGCCAGCATCCTGTTGATGTCGGCGCCGGCCAGTGCGCCGGCCGCTGCGGAGGCCCCGACCTGGGCGGTCAGATCGGTGGCGTTGCCGGCCACCCACACACCCGGCACCTCGGTGGTGCCGGCGATGCCGGAGGCGAAACCGCGGCCCATGTTCGGCAGGTCCTGCACCGGCAGGCTCAGACCTTCCAGGCCCTGGGTGCGGGCCTGGAAGGGCGCGGCGACCGCGAGGACGCGGCGGGCCACGATCTGGCCGTCGGCCAGGCGCACTCCGGCGAGTGCACCGTCCTCGTCGTTGACGACCTCGGTGACCGGGGTGTCGATGACGCGGATGCCGCGGGCGGCGAAGCGGACGCGGCTGTCCTCGTCCAGGTCGGTGCCGTGGGTGAAGTAGGTCAGGTCCTCGGTCAGCTGACGGAACAAAAACGCGTGGCCGATGGAGACCGGTCCGGTGGCGAGGATACCGATGGGCTCATCGCGCACCTCCCAGCCGTGGCAGTACGGGCAGTGCACCACACTGTGCCCCCAGTGCTCGGCGAGCCCGGGCACCTGTGGCAGCACATCCGTGAGGCCGGTGGCCACCAGGATGCGGCGGGCGGTGATGCTGCGGCCGTCGGCCAGGGTGACGGTGAACCGCAGGTCCCCGTCCGCCGACGGGGCGGCGGACTCGGCCGAGACCACCTCGCCGAACACGACGCGTCCGCCGTACTGGCGCACCTGCTCCCGGCCCCGTCGAAGGATCTCGGGCGGCGGGGTGCCGTCCAGGGCGAGGAGGCCGTGCACGGCCTTCGCGGGCGCGTTGCGCGGGGAGCCGCTGTCGATCACGACGACCGAGCGGCGGGAGCGGGCGAGGATCAGTGCACCGTTCAGCCCCGCGGCGCCCCCGCCGATCACCACCGCGTCGACGGTCCCCTCGGCCAGTGCGTCGCTCGCGTACGGAGGAGTCGCCACAGCCATGGCCTCCTGCCTTTCCTTGTCAGTCATGGTTCGGTCAGCCCTTCGAGTTCTGGGTGGTCGGAGAGGGGTCAGCCGTTCAGGAAGCCCAGGATGTGGTCGGCGACCGTCTTGGGCTGTTCGAGGTGCAGGAAGTGCCCTGCGCCGGGTATGACGATGCGTTCGAGGCCGTTCGTGAACAGGTCGTCCATGCCGTCGCTCAACTCCACGGAGATGCAGTTGTCGTCGGCCCCGTGGAGGTAGAGCGACGGGACGGTGAGGCGCCAGGCGTGCACGCAGCCTGTCCGGTGAGCTCAGGACGGTTGTGTACTGAACAGTCAGAAACCTAGGCAGTTCTGTACTGAGTTGTCAAGTACGGCCGGTTTGATGTCGCATCTTTCTGAGTTGGAAGGATGCATGTCATGCCGAAGAGTTGGATCCCGAGCTGAGGGCCCGAGCCGTCGGCTGGTGCTGTAGCGCCGTGCCGAGTACCCGACCAAATACCGCGGCGGTGCTGACGGTGTCCAAGCAGGTCGGGGTAGGCAGAAGTTCGTTGTGGCGCTGGGGCGCCCAGGCCGAGATTGACGGCGGCGAGGCGCCCGGGGTCACGATCGAGGAGAACGAGGAGATCCGCCCCCTCCCGCCGTCCGCAACAACGCCATGTCAGAGTCCGCCCCGCGCCGCCCATCCCGGTGGTCTCGCCGCGAGGGTCGAGTGATCCGCTACTCGGCCCATGCCGCGATCCGTTCCGCGATCGCCTCGGGGGCCTCGATGTGCAGGAAGTGACCGACGTCGGGGACGACCTCCAGCGCGTGCGGGGCGGCGAACCGATGTCGGTCGTCGACCTGCGGGGGGAGGATGCAGCCGTCGTCGGCACCGTGAAGCTGCAGCAGGGGCACCGCGATCGGCTGAGACAGGCGGCGCGTCGCCCCAAGCATGCCGGGTCGCAGCATCGCCCGGTAGTACTTTAGAGGCGCGGGCATGCTCGCCCGCAGGTGCTCGTGTAGCTCCGCCTGGAGAGCTGGATCGAGCGAGAGGCTGGGCGACCACTGACGCCAGAGGCGGTCGATGAGGGCGAGATCGCGGGCGGTGACCATCCAGCCGCTTCCCGGCAGTTGAAAGAGCCCCATGTACCAGCTCCGGCGTAGCTGAGCGGGGCGCGGCCGGCTCAGGAACGTGAGTGGGTGGGGGACTGCGAGCGTGACCGCGCGTTCGATCCGCTCCGGCGCGGTGACGCAGGCATCGTATGTGATCAGGGCGCCCCAGTCGTGGCCAACCAACTCCACGGCTCGCCCCGGAGACCAGCGGTCGATCAGTGCGAGCACGTCGCTGGTGAGGGCTGCGAAGTCGAACGGCCCCGCGGTCGGGGACGGCGCGTAACCGCGAAGCCAGGGTGCGACGACGTGACGTCCGCGGCGGCCGAGCTCGGCAAGGAATGGCTTCGCGGTCGGCGGATGGTCCGGGAAGCCGTGCAAGACGAGCGTCGGTTGACCATCGGGATCACCACCCTGCAGCGCGTGAAAGGTGCCGTGTGGCAGGTCGAAGGTGACGTGTTCGAACTCCATGTGTGTCAGCCTTCTCCAAGAGCGGTCGGACGAGAGATGCTGATGCTGGCTTCGGTGTCTCTGGTTTTGGACATGTGCGTCTCCTCAGGCGCCGGGTGTACTGCGGGGTCAGCCGGCCAGTCGGTTGAGCTTGCGGATTTGTCTGTTGAAGGCGCGCGAGGGCACGATCCGGCGCAGGACGCTGACGCGTCCGGCCATCGAGCCGGCGGTGTACCGGAGCTTGGGCTTGGAATCGGTGGAGGCCGCGACGATCACCTTCGCGACAACGTCCGGGTCGTCGGCGTTGCGCAAGGCCGTGGCCAGCACGTCTCGGGAGACCTCCCGCTGTGCGGCGTAGATCGGCAGGGGCGAGTCGGGTGCCATGCTGCTCGCCTCGAAACCCGTGCTTGTGTAGGCCGGCTCGATCAGCAGCATCCGGACGCCGTGCTCGCGAAGCTCGTGGTCGACGGACTCGGAGTAGCCCTCGATCGCATGCTTGGTGGCCGCGTAGATGGCCATGAAGGGGGCTGGGATCAGACCGAGTACCGAGGAGACGTTGACCACGCGGCCACTGCCCTGGGCGCGCATGTGGGGCATCACTGCGTTTGTCATCCGAATCAGGCCGAAGACGTTGATGTCGAAGACCTCCTTGGTCTGGTTGATCGAGCTCTCCTCGCCGGCGCCGACCGCGCCCACGCCTGCGTTGTTGACCAGGACGTCGATCCGGCCGAACCGCTCGATCACCTCCTCGACCAGGGAGCGGACCGACTCGTCGCTGGCCACGTCGAGATCGAGGAACGTCACCCCGGCGAGCGGCTCGGCGTTCGCCGCGTTGCGGCTCGTGCCGACCACCGCGAAGCCGGCGCCCACGAGGGCGAGCGCCGCCGCCCGCCCGATCCCGGAGGAGGCGCCCGTCACGAGGGCCACTGGGGGAGCTGTCTGCATGTTGGTTCCTTCGGTTGTGGGCATGACTTTGTCGTGCGCTGTGCGGGGTCGCCCGCGCTGAGGCCGACACGGTCCGCCCCGGTCCTGCAAGCCCGGACCAAGCCTGTCCGGTGAGCTCAGGACGGTTGTGTACTGAACAGTCAGAAACCTAGGTAGTTCTGTACTGAGTTGTCAAGAAGGGCGGGGCGGCTTTACCTTCTGTGTATGGCGAGACCACGAAGCTTCGACCGCGACCACGTCCTCCATGCCGCCGAGCGGCAGTTCCGCGCCTCGGGCTACAACGGCACGAGCGTCGACGACATCAGCGCCGCCACCGGCCTGGGCCGCGGCAGCCTCTATGCCGCGTTCGACGGCAAGCACGGCGTGCTGCTGGAGGCGATGGCCGGGTACTTCGCCCGGCTGGGGCAGGGTCCGCGGAAGGCGCTCGCCGGACCGGACGAGGGCGCCCTGGAACGACTGCACGGGTACTTGCTCCGCGCCGTCCACGGGGTGCCACTCGCCGCCGACGTACCCCCCGCCCCTGACCGGGCGGCGGCGGCCTGCTTCGCCGCCAAGATGGCCCTGGAGATCGGCGCCTCCGACCCCGAGGTGGAACGCCTGGCCAACGACTGCTTCTCTGTGGTCGCGACGGCGGTGGCCGAGTGTGTGCGAGCGGCGCAGCGCAACGGCGACATCGACCCCGACGCGGATCCCGACGACCTTGCGTACCTTCTGCTGACCATCATCCGCGGGATCGATGTCGTAGGCGCGTACGGCCACAGTCCCGCCCGCCTGACCTCGATTGCGGAGAGCGCGTTCGCATTGTTGCCTCGCCCGCGCCACCGCTGAGAAGGGCACGGCCGGCCTCGTTGCACAGGCATCTGATGCGGTCGGCCCACTTCGACGCCGCGGAGGCATGGCCCGTAGGTTGACGCGCCGCCGGGCGGTCGTCTGGGCGGTTGGCGAAGAACTGCGCCCGCATCCAGTCGAGTTGCTCCACCGCATGCGCGGTGTCGCCGGGCTTGCACTGCACCGCCCTTGACCAGATCGAGCGCAACTACATCCGGGAGAAGACCCTGGAGGGCCAGGTGACCGCCGCGGCCAAGGGCAACCACGGCGGACGGCCGAAGGTCATCGACGACGACATGCTCACCTTCGCCCGCGCACTGAAGGGCAAAGGCGTCCCCGTCCCCGAGATCGCGAAGAAGCTGACCATCAAGACCGGTAAGAACGCCGGACAGCACCCCTCGGTCGCCTCCGTCTACCGCGCGCTCGCCGAAGCCGAGGAGACCGGCGCCCCGGCCGGGCCGGAGATCATCGCCCCGCGCCGGCCGACCCGGGTGGACCTCACCGGGCCCGGAAGCGGCACCACCGACGCGGCGGGCACGGTCGTTGAACAGACCGAGGACCAGGCGAACGACGTCGTGGCCGCGCTGCTCGCGCGTGCCCGACACCAAGGGGAGCACGCGTGATCCCGCTGCGCCGCACCGTACGAAGGGCCCGGGGCACTCGGAGCCGAACGCCCTGGCCAGGTCGGCCCCGTTCGGCCGCTGGCCCGATCCCCGCGAGGACGAGGGCCACGACGAGTCCGACGAGGAAGATCCGGCTCCGAAAATTACTCAGGGGTTACTTGTCACCTGGTTCGCCGCTCGTTAACGGCGCCCCAGGAACAACCCCTTGAACCGGACCGTGGTGATCTGCATGGCAAGGCGATGCGAATGCGTCGGCAGCTCCACGAACGACGCATAGGCCGCCCTCTGCTCATCAGACAAATCCACCGGCATAGCCCCGCAAAGTAGGACCGGCCCACCGGTAGTCAACTCACAGTATTCAATGCGTTACAAAGCGAACGTTCCAACCGCCCGCCAGGCCGAGATCATTCTCGGCGCCAACGGCGGTCCGCAGGTTCCTCGACCCCGGGTCCGGCCCGACGGTTTTCTCCCGGGTCAGGCGGGTGCGGGGCAGGTGGCGGGGTCGCGGTCGTCGCCGCCGCGTTCGGAGCGCACGTACTCGATGTAGCGCTCGATCTCGGCGGCGACGTCGCCGCCGTCCCAGCCCAGCACGGGCGCTATCAGCTCGGCCACGTGGTAGGCGGCGGCCAGGCCGCCGTCGCGTTCCTCCATCGCGATGCGGGTGCGGCGGGCCAGGACGTCCTCCAGGTGCAACGCGCCCTCGTGGGAGGCGGCGTAAACGACTTCGGCGCGCAGGTAGTCCTCGGCGCCGGGGATGGGCTCGCCCAGGGAGGTGTCTTGGGCGATGAGGGCCAGCAGTTCGGGCACGCACGACCCGTACCGGTTGAGCAGGTGCTCCACACGCGCCACGTGCAGGCTCGAGTCGGCGGCCAGATTGCGGCGGTCGTTCCACAGCACCTCGTACCCGACCGCGCCCAGCACGGGCAGGCGGGCGGTGACCGAGTCGGGCACGTTGCCGTCCAGGCCCTCGGCGGCGGCGTCGACCGCGTCCTGCGCCATCACGCGGTAGGTGGTGAACTTGCCGCCGGTCACCACCACCAGGCCGGGCACGGGCTCGGCGACGGTGTGCTCGCGCGACAGCCGGGTGGTGTCATCGGCCTCGCCCGACAGCAGCGGCCGCAGGCCCGCGTACACCCCCTCCACGTCCTGGCGCTCCAGCGGGACGCGCAGCAGCCCGTTGACCTGCTCCAGCAGGTAGTCGACGTCGGCGCCGTCGGCGGTCGGGCCCTCGGGGCCGTTCTCCCAAGCCGTGTCGGTGGTCCCGATGATCCAGTGCCGGCCCCACGGGATGACGAACAGCACGCTCTTGGCGGTACGGCTGATCAGCCCTGTGTGGAGCGCGATCCGGTCGCGGCGTACCAGCAGGTGCACGCCCTTGGACGCGCGGACGCTGAAGGCGGTGCGGGTGCCGGCCATCCGCCCGGCGCCGTCGGTCCACACTCCGGTGGCGTTGACGACCCGGCGGGCCCGTACGGCGATCTCCGCGCCGGACTCGGCGTCCAGCACGGCCGCGCCGGTCACCCGCTCGCCCTCGCGCAGGAACCCGGTCGCCTCGGTGCGGGTCGCCACGCACGCGCCGTAGTGGGCGGCGGTGCGGGCGACCATCATCGTGTAGCGGGCGTCGTCGACCTGGGCGTCGTAGTACTGGATGGCGCCGACCAGGGCGTCCGAGCGCAGTCCGGGCGCCTCGCGCAGCGCGCCGCCGCGGGTGAGCTGCTTGTGGCGGGGCATCACCCGGGAGCCGCCCATGCTGTCGTAGAGGGTGACACCCGCGCCCACGTAGCAGCGTTCCCACAGCCGGTGCTTGAGCGGGTACAGGAACGGCACCGGCCGCACCAGGTGGGGCGCCAGTCGGGTCAGCATCAGCGAGCGTTCCCGCAGGGCCTCGCGGACCAGCCCGAAATCGCGCTGTTCCAGATAGCGCAGCCCGCCGTGCACGAGCTTGCTGGACCGGGAGGAGGTCCCCGACGCCCAGTCGCGGGCCTCCACCAGCGCGACCGACAGGCCCCGCGATACGGCGTCCAGGGCGGCCCCGGCGCCGACGATGCCGCCGCCGACCACCAGCACGTCGAACTCGGTGTCGGCCAGCCGCTGGAGGGTGGCCTCGCGGTACTGCGGTCCCAGGGGTGTCGATGTCACCGAAATCCTCCATGGAGCCCGGTCTTCGGGCGGGGCAGGACAAGAGAAGACGATCCGTCGTGAGGCGGGGCCGGGTGCCGGTGTCCGGCCCCGCCTCCCGGTTGTCGGGGGACGGCGCCGTCAGTCGACGTCGACCCAGTCCAGGGTGCGCTGCACGGCCTTCTTCCAGCCGGTGTAGCCGCGTTCGCGCTGCCCGGCGTCCCAGGCGGGCTCCCAGCGGCGGTCCTCGTTCCAGTTGCTGCCCAGCTCGGCGGTGGACTTCCAGAACCCGGTGGCCAGGCCGGCGGCGTAGGCGGCGCCCAGTGCGGTGGTCTCGGCGACCACGGGCTTGGAGACC
>NZ_BAAARW010000025.1:0-1148 GCF_039532545.1 Actinomadura vinacea
TGCCGCTGAACCCGAACGGCAAACTGGACCGCGCCGCACTGCCCGCCCCGGACGGCGCCCGCCCCGAGCTGGGCGGGTTCGTCGAGCCCCGGGGCGCGGCGGAGGAGTCTCTGGCGGGGATCTGGGCGCAGGTGCTCGACGTCGAACGCGTCGGTGCCGAGGACAACTTCTTCGAGCTGGGCGGCGACTCGTTGCTGGCCACTCAGGTGGCGGCCCGGATCCGGCGGGTGTTCGGGGCCGAGGTGCCCATGACGGCGCTGTTCGACGAGCCGACCGTACGCGGGCTGGCCTTGGTGATCGATGCCCTGGGGCAGGATGACACGGCGCCGCCCATCACGCCGGCCGGCCGGGACCAGGACCTGCCGCTGTCGTTCGCGCAGCAGCGGCTGTGGTTCATCGACCAGCTGGAGCCCGGCTCGACCGAATACAACGTGCCGTCGCCCCTGCGCTGGGACGAGGACCTTGACATCACCGCCCTGAACGCGGCTCTGGCAGCGTTGGTCGCGCGGCATGAGGCGTTGCGGACGCGGTTGGTGGCGGACGCCGGCGGCGTGGCGCGGCAGGTGATCGATCCGCCGCCGTCGCTGTTCCCGTTCCCCGTGGTCGACGTCTCCGGCGCGGAGGATCCGGTGGTGGTGACGCGCCGGCTGCTGGCGGCGGACGCGGTGATGCCCTTCGATCTGTCGACCGGGCCGATGATGCGCGGCTCGCTGATGCGGCTCGGCGCTCGCGAGCACGTTTTGGCGCTGACCCTGCATCACGTTGTGGCCGATGAGTGGTCGGGACGGGTGCTTCGCCGTGATCTGACGGCGCTTTACGACGCGTTCCGTATGGGCGGATCGGATCCGCTGGCGCCGTTGGCGGTGCAGTACGCCGATTTCGCCGTGTGGCAGCGGCAGTGGCTGACCGGTGACGTCCTCGACGGGCAGCTGGGCTACTGGCGGGAGCGGCTGGCCGGAGTACCCGTGCTGGACCTGCCGACCGACCGGCCCCGGCCGCCCGTCCGGTCATCGGCGGGCGCGGTCGCGGAGTTCGACGTCTCGGCACGCACGGCCGACCGGTTGCGTGCGATCGCCCGTGAGCACGACGCGTCGATGTACATGACCTTGCTCGCCGCCTATCTGGTCATGCTGGCCCGTTACTCCGGT